>DASYIJ010000261.1:0-4134 GCA_035997675.1 Solirubrobacteraceae bacterium | reverse complement strand
TGAGTGTTACGACTCGCGCGCGACGATCAGCTTGGTTCGTGGGCGCGCCCACTCCTCGGCCGCCGCGTCCCAGGGCACGACGTCCGTGGTGATGCGCTCCGGCTCGATGCGCCCGGCCTCGATGAGCTCGAGCACCTCGGGGAGGACGCCGCGCGAGTGGACGCGGCCCGTGTGGAACGAGATGCCGTTGAAGTACATCTCGAACAGGGGCATCGGCGTCGCGGCCCCGAAGTGGATCGCCACGCTCGTGCAGGTGCCGTCCGGCGCCGTGGAGCGCAGCGCGCACGCGAGCCCGGCCTCCGAGCCGTTGGCCTCCACGGTGATCGGATACGGCCCGACGCGGCCCGGGAGGTCGTCCTGCCCGGCCGCCTCGATCGGCTCGGCGCCCAGCGCCTCGGCGAGCGCGAGGCGCTCGGGGTCGTAGTCGAGGAAGTGCACGGCGCCGGCGCCCAGGGCGCGCGCGATGGTCACGGCGTAGAGCGAGATGCTCGCCGCGAACCCGCCGACGATCAGGACCTCGGCGCCGGGCTCGGCCTGCAGTGGACCGGCCACCGTGCGGTAGGCGTCGGAGATGTTGTCGCTCGCGCTCGCGATCGCCGCGGGCGAGACGCCGACGGGCGGGCGCAGGAGCATCGGGTTCGCGAACGGGACGCGCACGAGGTCCGTCACCGCGCCGCCCCACTCTCCCCCGGCCGGCCCGATGCCGTACATCGACCCGCGGGGCTGCACCTCCCGGCAGTTCCCGGTCCGCCCGCGCCGGCACGCCTCGCAGGCACCGCACGAGATCTGGAAGGTCACGACCGCGACGTCGCCCGCCGACCAGCCCTCGACCGCTTCACCGACCTCGACGATCTCGGCGACGAACTCGTGACCGAGCGGGAACGGACCCTGGAACGGAGACTGCCCGGCGACCATTGCGGCGTCGAGGTCGCAGGTCGCCACGGCCAGGGGCCGGACGAGCGCCTGTCCCGGGCCGTCCAGTCGCGGCTCCGGCACGTCGCGCCACTCGACGCTGCCGGGCTCGACGAAGGTCAGCTGCCGCATCAGACGGTGATCAGGTCCTTCGTCACGGAGGACAGCACCTCCGCGCCGTCCTCGGTCACCACCGCGAGGTCCTCGATCCGGACGCCGAAGCGCCCGGGCAGGTACACGCCCGGCTCGATCGTGACGACGTTGCCCGGCTGCAGCGCAGAGTCGTCGCTCTTGGCCAGCCGCGGCTCCTCGTGGACCTCCAGCCCCACCCCGTGTCCGAGCCCGTGCCCGAACTCCTCGCCGTGACCGGCCTCCTCGATGACGTCGCGCGCCGCGGCATCCACCTCCCGACCGCTGGGGCCGGCGCGCACGGCGTCGAGCCCGGCCTGCTGGGCGCGCTGCACGAGCGCGTAGGTCTCGGCGGCCTCGGCGTCGAGCCCGCCGGTCGCCACCGTGCGCGTGCAGTCGGAGCAGTAGCCATCGATCAGCGCGCCCCAGTCGATGACGACCAGGCGGTCCGGCTCGATCTCGAGATCCCGCGGCTCGGCGTGCGGGAGCGCACCGTGGGGGCCGGCGGCGACGATCGAGGGGAAGCTGGGCGCGGTCGCGCCCCGGTGGCGCATCTCGTCCTCGAGGTCGAGCGCGACGGCGCGCTCGGTTCGGCCGGTGAGGCCGTGCGCGAGCATGGCGTTGAAGGCCTCGTCGGCGAGCGCGGCCGCGGCCCGGATCCGCTGCAGCTCCCCCGAGTCCTTGACCCGGCGCAGGTCCTCGACCATGCCGCCCGCCGGTACGAGCTCGACGTCGTCGCCGAGCGCGGCGCCCAGCTCCCGGTGGCGGCGTACGGGCAGGTGGGCGTCGTCGAACCCGAGCCGCAGCGGGCGCTTGGCCGGCAGCGCCTCGGCGACGCTGTCGAACAGGTCTCGGCCACCGCGACGCTGCTCGAAGCCCTGCACCTCCTCGGCGGCGCGCTCGACGTAGCGGAAGTCAGTCACGAACACGCGGACGCCGTCCTCCCCTGCGCCGACGAGCGCGAGTCCGTTCGTCCCGGTGAATCCGCTGACGTAGCGCAGGTTCACGAGGTCAGTCACCAGCAGCGCATCGAGCTCGCGCCCGGCAACCGCCTCGGCGAGCCGCTGCGCCCGGTTGTCGGTCATGGCACCTCGAGGTGCTCGCGCAGCGCCTGGAGGCCCTCCCGGTATCCCTCGACGCCCTTGCCCGCGACGCTGGCTACGCAGACGTCGCGGATCACCGATAGACGGCGCCACTCCTCCCGCGCGTTGACGTCGGACAGGTGGACCTCGACGGCCGGCAGCCCGGTCAGCTCCAGGGCGTCGTGGATCGACCAGGCGTAGTGGGTCCAGGCCCCCGGGTTGAGCACGATTCCGTCGGTCATGCCCTCGAGCCGGTGCAGGTGCTCGACGAACTCGCCCTCGTGGTTGGTCTGCATGAAGCGCAGCGTCAATCCGAGCTCGCCGCCCATCTCGCTGATCCGGCGCTCGAGCTCGGGATAGGTGAGATCGCCGTAGTGCTCGGGGTCGCGGCGGCCGATCTCGGAAAGGTTGACGCCGTGCATCACCTCCACGCGGTTGCGGTTGCGCACCGCCATCACGGCGCCAACTCTGTCAGGGCCGCCCGCAGCGCGTCGGGCTCCACCGGGTTGCCGTGGCTCACGCTCCCCGGTGCCTCGATCAGCACGAACGGCACCGGCGCCTCGCCGCGGCGCTTCTTGTCTCGGGCGGTCGCCAACTCGACCGCCTCGAGGTCGACGTCGCCGTCGAGGTGCAGCGGCAGCCCGTGTCTGTCGAACAGCGCCGCGACCTCCTGGCGCAGCTCGTCCTGGCCGGACAGGCGCAGCGCCGCGAGCAGGCCGAGCGCCACCGCCTCGCCGTGGCGGTAGCGCGTGTATCCCGTCGTGGTCTCGATCGCGTGGGCGACCGTGTGGCCGAGGTTGAGCACCTGGCGCTCGCCGGCGTCGCGCTCGTCGGCCGCGACGACGGCGAGCTTGGTGCGGGCGCAGGCGACGATCGTGTCGAGGTCGGTGCCGTCCGTCGCGCGGGTGCGCACGCGCTCCCACAGCTCGCCGCCGGCGATGAGGGCAGTCTTGACCACCTCGGCATAGCCGGCGGAGAGCTCCTCGGCCGGCAGCGTGCGCAGGGTGGCGGGGTCGGTGATGACGGCCGCCGGCTGGTGGTAGGCCCCGACGTAGTTCTTCGCCTCCACCAGATCGACGCCGGTTTTCCCGCCGTAGGCGGAGTCCACCTGCGCGACGAGCGTGGTCGGCACGCCGACGAGGCGGATCCCGCGCTGGTAGGTGGCGGCGCAGAAGCCGGCGAGGTCGCCAACCACGCCGCCCCCCAGCGCGGTCACGTGGTCGTCGCGGGTCACCCCCGCGTTGGCCATCTCCGTCCACACGATCTCGGCGTGCGCGACGGTCTTGCTCGCCTCGCCGGGCATCACCATCGCGGAGCCCATCGTGGGCTTGAGCAGGCCGGCGTACCAGCGCGCGACCTGTCCGTCGGTGACGAGGAAGCGCCGGCCCTCGACGGGGTAGAAGCCGGCCTCGACCAGGCCCTCGCCGGCGAACACGGGGTACTCGGCCGACGGACTCGTCGCCCAGACCAGCTGGGTCCCCGGCGGCGAACCGGCCCAGGCCAC
Organism: Solirubrobacteraceae bacterium; assembly: GCA_035997675.1. Taxonomy (GTDB): domain Bacteria; phylum Actinomycetota; class Thermoleophilia; order Solirubrobacterales; family Solirubrobacteraceae; genus JALYZC01. Next base: position 507 of record DASYIJ010000261.1, on the reverse strand, counting down.
GAGCGCCGGCAGCGCGCGATCGACCGCCGCGGCGGGAACGAGCGCGTCGGCCACCGCCTCATAGAGCGGAAGGCGTTCGGCGTGCAGCGAGGCGAACCGTTCGCGATCGCGGGCGAGCGGGCGATCCTGTCCCGCCGCCCGGGCCCAGGCCTGCTCGACGCCCACGTCGAGCCACAGCACGCGGTGGGCGCCGAGGGCTTCGCGAACCGCCGCTGAAGTGACCGCCCCGCCGCCCAGGGCAATGACCACGGGATCTCCGCGCTCGAGCAGCTCGAGCACCGCCGCCTCCTCCTGGGCGCGAAACGCCGTCTCCCCGCGCTCGTCGAAGAAGCGCGCGATCGGCATGCCGAGACGGGCCTCGAGCAGCTCGTCGGCGTCCACCGCCTCGGCCTCGAGACCCTCGGCGAGGGCCCGCGCGGCCGTGGTCTTCCCGGCCCCCATGAAGCCGACGAGCACGAGCGCGCCCGGCGTCACCGCCGCCAATCGATCCGCTCCCGGTAGGCCTGA
>DASYIJ010000275.1:0-3390 GCA_035997675.1 Solirubrobacteraceae bacterium | reverse complement strand
CTGGCGCTGCACCTGGGAACCCGGCACGATGTCGTCCGCGCCGTCGGGCCAGCGCACCCAGGCCTTGTGGCCTCCGTCGTAGTCGTCGCCGAGCAGGACGAGGATCGCCGGCTCGCCGAGCGCGGTGCAGGGCTCGTCGCCCTCGGGGTCCAGCCCGCGCCACACGCGGATGAAGGCATTGCCCTCCCACTCGTCGGCGACGGTGGTCGGGTCGGTGTGCCCGGGGTGGATGGCGGTCTCGGGCGGCAGGGCCATCAGCCGGTCCATGATCGACTCCCGCAGGTCGGCGTACGAGGTGTGCCCGGGCGCGCGGACGCCACCGACGGAGTTCTTGAACAGGGTGTCCCCGGTGAAGACATTGCCGTCGACGACGAAGGAGAGCATCCCGTTCGTGTGGCCCGGGGTGTGGATCGCCTCGATCGAGAGCCCGCCCGCGTCGAGCGTGTCACCCGGCTCGATCGTCCCGGTCGCGCCCTCGACCTGGTCGCGCTCGCCGGGATGGATGAGCACCTGGGCGTCGGGATGGCGCGCGAGCACCTGGTCGAGCTCGCAGACATGGTCGTAGTGATGATGGGTGAGCAGGACGTGCGACAGCGCGAGACCGCGATCGTCGATCGCCTTCAGGAGCGGCTCGACGGGTCCGCCGGCGTCGATCATGACCGCGGTGCCGCCGTCCTCGTCGGCCACCACGTAGGTGTTGGAGAGGAACTGCTCGTTCATCGAGCGCTCGAGGATCATGGCCGCGACTCTAGTCGCTGACGCCCGCGCCCGCCGCCGGCGACTCCTCGTCGAGCACGCTGCGCTGGTGCAGCACGAAGAGCAGGCCCAGGGCGGGCGCGATGATGAGCACGGCCGCGACGAGCACCACGACGAGCGCGACGAGCGTCGCGTGCGGCGCCGCGGCCGCGTCGATCGTCAGCGAGGTCGGCAGGAGGTACGGCTGCTGGGCCACCCCCCAGCCCCAAATGACGGAGACGACGGCGGCGACGGCGAACGGGCGCGCCCAGAAGGCATTCCCCCGCACGAGGATGACGAGCGCGGCGAGGCCGGACAGCACCGAGACGATCACGAGCGGCAGGCCGTCGCTGGTCAGCCCGTCGTACACGTAGCGCGCCTCCTCGTGCAGGACGACGATCCCGGTGGCGGCCAGGGCTCCCGCGACGACGCCGGCGCCGATCGCCCGCCGGCGGAAGTAGCGCTCGAGCTCGGCGTCGCCGGCCCGGCGCGCGTCGGCGACGAGGAACGTGGCCGCCAGGTAGGCGGTGGTGGCGACGAACAGCAGCCCGACGACGATCGACATCCCGTTGCACCAGCTCGTGAGCCGGTCGCCGTTGCCGTCGGCGGGCACTCGGCCGGAGACGACGGCGCCGACCACGGTGCCCATGAAGAACGGCGTCAGCACGGAGGCGACCGCGAAGGCGCCGCCGAGCACGCGCTGGATCTCGACCCGGTCGGCGACGTGCCGGAGGGCAAAGCCCGCCCCGCGCAGCACGATGCCCAGCGCGGCCAGCGTCAGGGGGACGAACAGGGTCGAGAAGATCGCCGAGAAGGCCTGCGGGAAGCCCGTCCACAGCACGACGAGGACGAAGATCAGCCAAACGTGGTTGGCCTCCCAGACCGGCGTGATGCTGCGGTCGATCAGGGCACGCGGGCGGGCCCCGCGCGCAGCGCCGCCGGCGACGAGATCCCAGAACCCCGCGCCGAAGTCGGCGCCGCCCAGCACGGCGTACGCGGTCACGCCGAGCCACAGCTGTATCGCGACGACGTCGCGCATCAGGCGCCCGCGCTCCCCGACCCGGTGGGCGGCCCGTAGGGCACCGGCTCCTCCACGTCCCCGCGCTCGCGCCACCGCCGCGCCATCAGGCGCAGCGCGACCACGGTCGCGACGCCGAGCGCGGTGTAGAGCACGAGGACGATCGCGAACGTCAGCCAGATGCCGTGCGCGCCGGTCACGGCATCCTCGGTGCGCAGCAGCTTGTAGACGGTCCACGGCTGGCGGCCGACCTCGGTGACGATCCATCCGCACTCGAGCGCCGCCACGGCGAGTACGCCGGCGATAGCGCCGGCCCGTAGGAACCAGACCGTCTGCGGGATGTCGCGCCGTCGCCACCACGAGAACGCCAGCCACACGCCCAGCAGCAGCAGCGCGGAACCGATCCCCACCATGGCGTCGAAGGCCAGGTGCAGCAGCGTGGGCGACGGCGGCCGATCCTTGGCGGGGACGGTGTTCCAGCCGGTCACCTTGGTGTCGGTGGAGAATCCGACCAGGAACGAGTCCAGGCCCGGGATCTTGACCCCGAGCGACACCTTGCCGTCGTGATAGATCCCACCGATCCACTCGGGCGCGTTCGTTTGCGTCTTCGCCACGTATTCCATGGAGGCGAACTTCACGGGTTGGTCCTTGGCGATCGCGCGCGCGGCCGTGTCGCCGACGAACAACTGCACCGGGGTCGCGATGCAGGCCACGGTGAACGGGATGAGAAAGCCGATCCGGTGGTATCGGTCGCGACGGCCGCGCAGCATTCCGACGGCGTACACCGAGGCAATGAGGAAGCCGGCGACCATGTAGGCCGCGAGGATCATGTGCGGTACCTCGTAGCTCCACGCGTTGTTGAAGACCACGTCCAGGGGCTGCACCGAGGTCACATGGCCGTCGGCCGCCGTCTTGAAGCCGGCCGGCTGGTTCATCCACGAGTTGGCGGACACGACCGACAACGCGCCGCCGAGGCCGGCGATGACGATCGGCACCCCGGTCCAGAAGTGCGGCCACGGCCGCAGGCGCTTCCAGCCGTAGATGTAGATCGCGATGAAGATGGCCTCGGTGAAGAAGAACAGGCCCTCGATCGCGAAGGGGATGCCGAACGCCTCCCCGTAGCGCCTCATCAACTCCGGCCACAGCAGCCCGAACTCGAACGACAGCACGGTGCCGGTGACCGCGCCGACGGCGAACAGGACGGCCATCACCTTCGACCAGCGCTGCGCGAGCGTGAGCGCCGCCGCGTCGCCCTTGCGTACGCCGCGGTAATTGGCGATCAGCGTGATGGCGGGGAAGGCGACCCCCATCGATGCCAGGACGATGTGAAATCCCAGCGTGAACGCCATCTGCTCCCGGGCCGGGAGCAGCTGGGAGGACGCGGCGACGACGCCGGTCAGGCTCACAGAGGCCACGCTATCCGACCGTAGGTCGGCGCGGCGGAGGGGCAACCGCATCGTCGAGCGAGTGCCGGCCCGTATCGCCGTGCCTCGAGGGGTAGGCTGCGGCCGTGGCGCTCATCCACACCTGCTACCGCATCACGGACATCGACCGGTCGGTCGCGTTCTACGAGGCGCTCGGCTTCCAGGAGGTCGGCCGCCTCCCGATCCGCGACGAGGCGATCAACGTGTTCATGA
>DASYIJ010000252.1:0-7533 GCA_035997675.1 Solirubrobacteraceae bacterium | reverse complement strand
CGTGCGATCGGCACCTCGAGGACGGTCGTCTTCTTCGAGGTCGCCGCGGCCTGCTCGATCCCGTTGAGCGGCACGCCGCTCACGCCGAAGTCGGTAACGCCCGACGTGACCTGCGCGATCCCGTCCCCCGAGCCGACGAGGTCGTACGAGATCGTGGTGCCCGTCCGGGCGCGGTACGCCTTCCCCCAGGCATCGATCAGCGGGGCCGGAACCACGGCGCCGGCGCCGCCGATCGCCCCGAGGTCGCGAGGGCTGGTGGTCGTGTGCCGCGGAGACGACTCGAGGCCGCAGCCGCCCGAGCCGATCGCCAGCGCGACGGCCAGGACGAGCGCGGTCGTAACCGATCGGGCGTGCGCCGGAGCTCCCACGCCGGGCATTCTCCCAGGCGCCCCTGCTGCGCCGCCCGGCGCGAGGCCGTCCGCGCGGGATACTGGTCGGGCGATGTCGCGAGACAGTGCAGGCGCGTAGGCGGTGTCGCCGCTCGAACCGGCCGCGTGGTGGTCGGTCCGCCGCGCGCAGAACCGCAAACCGGCGACGTACACGTGCCCGTTGTGCGGCGGATTCCTCCCGGCGCTCAGCGAGCACGTGCTGATCGCGCCCGAGGGGGACGGGTCACGGCGGCGGCACGCTCATACGCGATGCGTGGTGACGGCGCGTCGAGCCGGGCGCCTGCCGACCCGCGACGAATGGGCGGCCACGCAGCCGCGATCGCCCGGCCCGTGGCGCTCGCTGCGGCGGCGGCTGCGCCGTTCGGGCTAGGAGCGACCTGGCAGAATCGCGCAATGGCGCAGGTCCCCCGGCTGCACGCGGCACTGAACGGCGACCGGGAGCATCCCGCGGCGCCGCATTCGCCCGATGAGCTCGCCGCCGAAGGGCGAGCAGCGGTCGACGCGGGCGCCGAGTGCCTGCATCTGCACCCCTACGGCGAGGACGACCGGGAGACCCTCGAGGCCGAGCCGTGTGCGGCGGCACTGCGCGCCGTCCGCGCCGCCTGCCCGGGGGTGCCGATCTCGCTCAGCACGTCGGCCGCCATCGTGCCCGACCCCGAGCGGCGATCCAGCCTGGTCGCGGCCTGGACCGAGCTCCCGGACCTGGTGACCGCGAACCAGGGCGAGGAGGGGATCGTCGAGCTGTGCGAGCTGCTGCTCGCCCGTGGGGTCGGGATCGAGGCCGGCCTCCTGTCCCTCGGCGACGCTCGTGCCTTCGTGGCGTCGGGCATCGCACCCCGCTGCGTTCGTGCGATGGTCGAGCCGCTGGATCCCGACCCCGACGACGCCGTCGCCCACGCGGCGGCGATCGAGGAGGCACTCGCCGCGGGTCGCGTGGCGCTCGAGCAGGTTCACCATGGCGAGGGCATCGCGTGCTGGGCGGTCAACCGGCGGGGGGCCTCGCTGGGGCACGGCATCAGGACGGGTCTCGAGGACACGCCGGTCCTGCCGGACGGTCGTACGGCGGCGGGCAACGGCGAGCTGGTTGCGGCGGCCGCGGCGTTGCTCGAACAGCTCTCGAGCCAAGCCTGATCACGCGGGCGGAGGTGGAGGCCCGGCCTTCACGAATCAATCGCGGCCGGGCCTCCAGGCTCCGTCTCACGGGTCAACGACTACGTGCTGAGCCGAGGATTGGGGCAGCGCGGGTCGTGGCAGGCGGCCGGATGGCCCTCCGAGCCGCGATGGAAATGCACGTGCGCTTCATCGGCGTTTGGATCGCGGACGAGCCGGGATACGAATGTGCGAAGCGTTCGCGTCATGCGAGCCTCCTGGTCGATCGGTTGTGGACTTCTTCAGCAGCGCGACGTTCGCTCCATCGCCGGCGCACGCGACCCTGGCGTGACACAGGCGTTTCGCCGATGGCCCGAGAGCTCTGCGACCGGGTGACGGTCAGCTCAGCGGGTTCGGTCGCCAACGCTGTTCGTAGAGAGTAGAGGCCCCGCAGCGGTGATCGCTAAGGAGCTGGTAAGGATCCGGTGAACTGCCGGCGCGGTCTCCAGAAACCCCCGCCTTTTTCGAAGCACGAAGGGCGGGTAGCACCGGACCATGGCCGACAACGAGACCCAAGCTCGGATCCGGGCAGCAAGCCGGCGTGCCGCGGAGGCCGCCGAACGGACCGCGCGGGCCCACGAGAGCGCCGCGGACGCGCACGAGCGTCACGCCGACATCGCGGAGGATCTCGGCGAGCGCATCGAGGACGCCCACAGGACCCGTGAGCAGTCGCAGCGCGCGCGCGCCAACGCCAAGCGCGACCGAGAGATCGCGGAGCGGGAACGCGACCTCGCCGAAGGCAAGGGGCGTTAGCCGCTCGCGCTTCAGTCGTCGGCGATGGGGCGGCCGACCGTCAGCGCCTCTCTGAGCTCCGGCTCGACGTGCGCGTACTTGCTGTCCGCCCGAGCACCGAGCCCATCGAGCGCCTTGCTGAAGAAGCAGCGCGCCGCGGCCGCCATCACGACGTCGAAGATCTCCGTTTCGGACAGACCCAGGGATCGAAGCCGGTCGAGGTCGGCCTCCGTGACGGAGGTCGCGTCGTCGGCGACCTTCTCGGCGAGGTCCATGACGGCGACGTCGACCTCGTCCAGACCCGCGGTCCGATGGTCCGCCATTACGGCGCGCACGGTGTCCGGACCCAGGAACTGGTCGGCGAGGATCGTGCCGTGCGCGAGCGCGCAGTAGCTCGACCTCAGGCGACGGGCCGCGGCCACGGTGGCCAGCTCATAGCGTCGAAGGTCCATCCCTCCCTTGATCGCACCGTTGAGCTGCCGCCACGCGGCGTAGACCTCGGGGCGAAGCGAGAACGCCCGCGTGAAGTTCGGAAGGTCGCCGAACGCCTCGCGGTCAGCGGCGTAGAGGTCGGCCACGGACGCCGCGGCATCCGCTGGAGGGACCGTCTCGATGAAGGTCATGAGTCTCCTCGCATGACATCGATTTCCACATCGCCGCCACGGTCGCAGCGGCGCGTGCGCGAATGGTCTTCATCGTCGCATGGCGCGCCGCCGTCAGCCGGCTTCGGCCACGAAGCGCTCGCGCAGGCGGAACTTCTGCACCTTGCCCGAGGACGTGGTCGGCAGCTCGTCGACGAAGGCCCAGTGGCGGGGGGTCTTGTACGAGTACCGGAGCTATGTGCGGCGCCGGCCCGATCCATCCAATGGCCGGGCCCGGCTCGTGTCGCTGACGGCGAAGGGGCGGAGAATGGTGCGCGTCGCGCGACGGGAGATGGCCGAGATCGAGGCCGGCTGGTCTCGCAACTCCGACGTCGCCGGACTTCCACCGGAGCTGCGAGACGGCCTCGAGGGCGCCATCGAGCGCGCCGAGTCACATCGCGAGGTGGTATGACCCGCCTCATGTCCGACTACACGATCGAAAACCTCAAGGAGATCGAGAACTCGGCGGGCGACTACGGCCCCGACCTGGAGGCGCGCTTCGGCCGCCGGCACCTCGACTCCGAGCACCTCGGCGTCACCTACTTCCGCTACGCCGCAGGTTTCCGCGCACCGATGGGCCACAGCCACCGCGAGCAGGAGGAGATCTACGTGGTGGTCAACGGCGGCGGCCGCATCAAGCTCAACGACGACATCGTCGACCTGCGCCAGTGGGACGCCGTTCGGGTCGCCCCCGCGACCGTGAGGGCGATCGAGGCCGGCCCCGACGGCCTCGAGTTCATCGCCGTCGGTGCCGACCGGCCCGAGGGCGGGGACGGCGTTCCCGCGAAGGACTGGTGGACCGACTGAGCGGGGTCCGCCCCACGTAGAGCGGCGGCTCCCGCTAGACGATCGCGGCCGGTGCCTCCTGCTTCGCGGCCGCCGGCGTCTTGCGTTGCGGCGCGCGGCGCTCCTCGCGCAGGAGGAACAGCGCGGGGACGAGCGCCAGGGCGAGGAGCGCCAGCGACCACGTATACGTGTGGGCGAACGCGGTGGCGACCGGGCCCGCGAGCTTGGCCCGGGCAGCCGGGGGCAGGTTCTGGATACCGCCCCCGCCCGCGGCCCCGGCGACCTGACCGGCGAGCGTGCCCTGGATCTCGCGCTGGAGGATGACCGCGAGCACCGCGACGCCGATCGAGCCGCCCACGCGCTGGAGGACGTTGAGCATCGGCGTGGCGCGCGGGACCTCCGAGCGCTCGAGCATCGCGTACGCGGCCGCCATCGCCGGCATCATCGTGAACCCGAGTCCCACGCCGCGGACGGCGACCGCGATGCCGAGCAGCCCGTAGGGAGTGCTGGCGCCGACCAGCGTGAACGGCAGCGTGCCCAGCGCGAGGACGACCAGGCCGCTGACGACGACGGGGCCGCCGCCCACCCGATCGGTCAGACGCCCCGAGAAGCGCATGGCGAGCGCGGCGCCCAATCCCTGCGGCGCCAGCAGCAGGCCCGCCTGCAGCGGCGAGAGCCCCCGGTCGACCTGGTAGTAGAGCGGCAACAGCAGCATCCCGCCGAACAGCGCCGCGCCGACGAGGAACGTGGTCAGCGCCGCGGCGGTGAAGCCGCCGCGGCGCAGCAGGCGCACGTCGACGAGCGGGAAGTCGTGGCGCCACGCGCGCACCCCGAAGGCGATCACGAGCAGGCTCCCGACCAGCAGGGGCGCGCCGACGTGCAGGAGGTCGATCGCCCCACGCGAGGCCGTCTCGCTCAGTCCGTAGACGATCAGCGCCAGACCGGGGGACAGCAACGCCACCCCGCCCACGTCGAGCCGTCCCGCGTGGGTCTTGCTGCCCTCCGCGCGCTCGGACGGCATCAGGCGCGCCGCGAGCACCAGGCCGAGCGCGCCGATCGGAAGGTTGACGAAGAAGATCCAGCGCCAGCTGAGGTCCTCCAGCAGGAGCCCGCCGATCACCGGGCCGAAGACCGGTGCCAGCAGCATCGGCACGCCGACGATGCTCATGACCCGCCCCATCCGCTGCGGCCCGGCGGCCTGGGCGAGCGTGATCATGCCGATCGGCATGATCATCCCGCCGGCCGCGCCCTGGAGGACCCGGAATGCGATCAGCGACTCCGCGCTCCACGCCGCCCCGCACAGGGCGCTGGTGGCGACGAATCCGCCGACGGCGACCATCCACACGCGCTTGGGGCCGAACCGCTCGGCCGCCCACCCGGTCAACGGGATCACCGTTGCGAGCGAGAGCAGGTATCCCGTGGAGACCCACTGGATCGTCGAGAGCGGCGCGTGGAGCTCGCGCGACAGGGTGTCGATCGCGACGTTGACGATCGTCGTGTCGAGAATCGACATGATCGCCCCGACGATCACCACGGTCGCAACCGCCTTGACCTCCGGGGGTAGGCGCCCCGCACTCACAGGTTGTCCATACCCGGCCGAGGCTGTCTCAGCGCGGTCGTTCATGACGCCGGTTCCGCACTCCCCGTTGCCCTAGCTCGGGCGCGTCCTACTTCAAGGCCGCAGCCCCGCGGCTTCGAAGGCGTCCGCCGGTCCGTGGAACCACGCGTATCGCACGACCCTGCCGTCGCGAAGAGTCCAGAGCGCCGACTCGCGCCCCTCCACCTCGACCCCGCTCTCGCGACCGCGCGCCCGATAGCGCACCACCACGGCCACCTGGTCTCCCGCCGACTCGAAGGCCTCGGGCTCCATCTGCCAGGTCTCCCAGCCTTCGATGACCTTCTGCACCGCCCGGTGAAATGCCTCCAGACCGCGCCGAGTGCCCGGTTCCACGGCGCCGGCGGGATTTACGTATTCGATCTCGGGATCCAGGAGCTCGGACGGAGTCGGGAACCCGTCGCGCTCCCACGCCGCGTAGATGCTGCGGACGATCTCCACGTTGTCCGGCGACATCGCCCGCCCAGTATCGCGGCGGCCGGCTGGTTTCCGCTTCGAGGCGGTCGGCGGGATACTGCGAGGCCGATGTCTCAGGAGACGCGATGAGGGCCGTCGTCTGCAGCAACGCGGAGCTCGAGGTGGTCGACCGCCCGGAGCCCGTACCGGGACGTGGGCAGGTGCGCATCGAGGTGCGGCGGTGCGGGATCTGCGGGTCCGATCTGCATGCGCGCCACGGCTGCGACGCCTGGGCCGATCTGGCGGAGCGGGCCGGCTACGAGCGGTTCGCCCGGTCCACGGACCAGATCGTGTTCGGCCACGAGTTCTGCGGGGAGGTCGCCGAGTACGGCCCGCGGTGCCGGGAGAAATCGCCGACCGGTACGCCCGTCGTCGCGCTCCCTCTCCTGCGGGGGAGTCACGGCGTGGACACCGTCGGCCTCTCGGTGCACGCTCCCGGTGCCTATGCCGAGCAGATGCTCGTCGAGGAGTCGCTGATGATGCCGGTGCCCAACGGGCTGGGGGCCGACGTCGCGGCGCTGACGGAGCCGATGGCGGTGGCCTGGCACGCCGTCCGGCGCGGCGAGGTGCGCAAGCGCACCGTGGCGATCGTCATCGGCTGCGGACCGATCGGGTTGGCGGTGATCCTGGTCCTCAAGGCCAAGGGCGTGCGGACGGTCGTGGCCAGCGATTACTCGCCGGGTCGGCGCGCGCTGGCGACCGCCTGCGGCGCGGACGTCGTCGTCGACCCGGCGGACGAGTCGCCGTTGACCGCCGTCGAACGGCGCGGGCACATCACGGACATGCCCTCGGCGCTCGAGTTGGCCGTGGGCACACGCGAGAAGCTGGAGCGCCTCCCCTTCGGGTGGTGGCACGCGTGGCGGCTCGGCGAGGCGCTGGGCGCGGCGCCGAAGCACCCGGTCATCTTCGAGTGCGTCGGGGTGCCCGGAGTGATCGACAGCGTGATCGACGGCGCCCCGCTGTTCTCGCGCGTGGTCGTGGTCGGCGTGTGCGTGGGCACCGACCAGATCACGCCGGCGATGGCCATCAACAAGGAGATCGACCTGCGGTTCGTGCTCGGCTACACGCCGCTCGAGTTCCGCGACACCCTCCACGCCCTCGCCGAGGGTGACATCGATCCGGCTCCGCTCATCACCGGCACGGTGGGACTCGACGGTGTCGAGACCGCGTTCTCGGCACTGGGCAATCCAGACGTCCACGCCAAGATCCTCATCGACCCTGAGAGCATCGCGGCGTCGCCGGCGCCCCCGGCGCCCCTGTCGTAGCCTTCGCCGGACGCCATCGATCAGAGGAGCACGCGCATGTCGACCATCGAGCACGGCACCAAGACGGGCAGCGACGACGCCGCCATCGAAGAGCTCCACGAGATCGTCGACCGCCAGCGCGCGGCGTTCCTGGCCGACCCGTTCCCCTCGCTCGAGGAACGGCAGGCGCTGCTCGGTGCGCTCGCGGGGATGCTCATGGCCCACCGCACCGAGATCGAGGAGGCGATGAGCGCCGACTTCGAGGTTCATCCGGCGCTGGCGACGGATCTGATCGAGGTGCTCGGCGTCGCGGGGCGGGCCGTGTACGCCGTCGAGCAGCTCGAGACGTGGATGGCGCCGGAGCCCCGCTATTCCGACCCCGCGATGTACGGCAGCGGGCGCGCGTTCGTGCAGCCTCAGCCGAAGGGCGTGGTGGGCAACATCAGCCCGTGGAACTTCCCGTTCGACCTGTCCGTCGGGCCGCTCATCGAGATGCTGGCCGCGGGCAACCGCGTCGTGCT
>DASYIJ010000246.1:0-10993 GCA_035997675.1 Solirubrobacteraceae bacterium | reverse complement strand
CGCCGAGGACGGCTATCAGGCGCAGCGCAGCTACTCGATCGCCTCGGCGCCGGGGGAGGGGCGGCTGGAGCTCACCGTCGAGCGGCTCGACGACGGCGAGGTCTCGCCCTACCTCGTCGACGAGATGTCCCCCGGCGACGTCCTCGAGGTGCGCGGACCCATCGGCGGATGGTTCGTCTGGGACGCCCACGACGGCGGGCCCCTGCTGCTCCTCGCGGGGGGCTCGGGCCTGGTGCCGCTCATGGCCATGCTGCGCCACCGGCACGCGGTCGCCAGCCACGTCCCGGCGCGGCTGCTGGTCTCGGCCCGCGGCGCCGCCGACCTGCTCTACTCGGGAGAGTTGGCGGAGCTCGCCGGGGCCGACGACGGCTTCGAACTGATCGCGACGCTGACGCGCGAGGCCCCGCCGGGCTGGACCGGCTTCACTCGCCGAGTCGATCGCGAGATGCTGGAGGAGGTCGCGTGGAGCCCCACGCAGCTCGCGCGCACCTACGTCTGCGGACCGACCGGGTTCGTCGAGGCTGCCGCCGAGGCCCTCGTCGGCCTCGGCCACGATCCCGCGCTCGTGAAGACCGAGCGCTTTGGCCCGACCGGAGGGAGCGAGACATGAACGACGCCGAACTGCGCCTTGACGGCAACGCCGCCGCCGGGCTCCTGCGCGAGGTGTTCGCAACCGAGATGACGGCCGCCGTGGGGACCTGTGGCCACTGCGGGGCCACGAACGCGATCGGCGCCGTGTGGGTGTACGCCCATGCGCCGGGCACCGTCCTGCGGTGCCCGGCCTGCACGGGCGTGTTGATGACGATCGTGCGCGCCCACGATCGGATGCACGTCGACGTCGCGGGCGTGCGCCGCCTGCAGTTCGCGGCGCCCGTCTAGGCCGTCAGCGCCGGGCGGCCCTGTCGGGGTCGCGCTCGCGGCCGCTGCGGGTCTCACCGCTGCGCTGGCGCAGCTCGTCGTCCGCGAGGCCCTGCTCGTGCATGCGGGCCCGGGTCTCCTGGAGCTCGGCCTCCGCCCGCTCGCGCTGAGCGCGCTGCTCGGCCAGCTCGGCCTGGACGCGCCGCTCCTCGGCGGCGCCACGATGGTGCTCGACCGCGCGGTCACGTCGGTGCTCCAACTCACGCTCGTCGCGGCGGCGCCGGGCGGCGGGCCTGGCGGCCACCAGTGCGATGACGGCCGCCACGACGACGACGATGGCGATGATGATTCCGGTTGTCATCCTTGCTCCTCCCTCGGAAATGGCGTGCTCCGCGCGGATACCCGGGTGCGTCGCCGGAAAACGAGTTCCCGGAACTGACGACTGACGACTGACCACCGACGACTATCCTTCGAGTCATAGCCGAAGCCGAGATCACAGCGCGCGTGAAGCAGGACGTGACCTCCGCGATGAAGGCTGGCCAGAAGGATCGCGTTTCGGCGTTGCGCCTCGTGCTCTCCGAGCTCCAGAAGGCGGCGAAGGAGGGCGACGGCGACGAGCTGGCCGTGCTGCGCCGCGAGCGCAAGCGCCGCGTCGAGGCGGCCACGCAGTTCCGCGCGGGTGGACGGGAGGAGCTGGCCCTGCAGGAGGAAGGCGAGGCCGAGCTGATCGCCGGCTACCTTCCCGCCGAGATGGGCGACGACGAGCTCGATTCGTTGGTCGCCGGGGCGATCGCCGAGTCGGGCGCCGCCACTCCGGCCGACATGGGCAAGGTCATGGGCGTGCTGATGCCGAAGGTCGGCGGCCGCGCCGACGGCAAGCGCGTCTCCGCGAAGGTCAAGGAGGCGCTGTCCTGATGCGCGCGCAGCTCGAGCTCGACAACGCGGTGGCCGCGGAGCTCGCGGGCTCCAACGACGCGGTCCTGCGCGCCCTCGAGGCGCACCTGGACTGCGAGCTCTACCTGCGCGGGAACATCGTCACGCTCGAGGGCGACGCGGACGCCGTGGAGGCCGGCAAGGCCGTCGTCACGGAGCTGTCGGACCTGATCGCGGAGGGGCACGACATCGCCCCCGGGACGATCGAGGCGGTGACCAATGCGCTCGACCAGCACGAGTCGCCGGCGCGCATCCTCGAGGACGTCGTGTGGCGGCACCGGAACACCAAGGTCGCGCCGAAGACGGTCAACCAGAAGCGCTACGTCGACTGCATCCGCAACAGCACGATCACCTTCGGCATCGGCCCGGCGGGCACCGGCAAGACGTTCCTGGCGGTGGCGCTGGCCGCCGCCGCGCTGTCGCGCCGCGAGGTCAACCGCATCATCCTCACGCGCCCCGCGGTCGAGGCCGGCGAGCGGCTGGGCTTCCTGCCCGGCGACATGATGGCCAAGGTCGACCCCTACCTGCGACCGCTCTTCGACGCGCTCAACGACATGATCGACCCCGAGCGCGTGTCGCAATACCTGGACCGCGGCGTGATCGAAGTCGCGCCGCTTGCGTTCATGCGCGGGCGCACGCTCAACGACTCCTTCGTGATCCTCGACGAGGCGCAGAACACCAGCCCCGAGCAGATGAAGATGTTCCTCACGCGCCTGGGGTTCAACTCGAAGATGGTCGTCACCGGCGACATCACGCAGATCGACCTGCCGAACGACCAGCGCTCCGGGCTCGTCGTGGTCGGCGAGATCCTCGAGGCGGTCGAGGGGATCGAGTTCGTGCGCTTCGGCGGAGAGGACGTCGTCCGCCACAAGCTCGTCCAGCGAATCGTCGAGGCGTACGGCGAGCACGCCGAACGGCTCGCCCCCGAGCTCCGTCCCGCAGACCGCCGCCGCGCCCAGTAGACGCGGCTTGCTCGAGGTCGAGGTCATCGGCACCGACCTGGCCCCCGAGGGCCTGCAGGTCGGCGACGTCGAGCAGCTCTGCGGCCTCGCGCTGGCGTCGGCCGGCGTGGAGGCGGGCCACCTCGCGGTCGAGTTCGTCGCGCCGGAACGCATCCGGGAGCTCAACCGGGAGCACCGCGGGCGCGATGCCGCCACCGACGTGCTCTCCTTCCCGGTCGACGGCGAGGCCCCGGCCGCGGCCGCCGCCGGCCCGCTGGAGTTGGGAGACGTCGTCATCTGCCCCGAGCTGACCACGGACGTGCGCGAGGCGGTCGTCCACGGTGCCCTGCACCTCACCGGCATGGACCACGAGCACGACGACGGCGAGATGCTCGCGCTGCAGGCCGAGATCCTGCGGTGGGTGGCCGAGTGAGCCCGCACAGCGGGTTCGTCGTGCTCGCCGGCCGGGCCAACGTCGGCAAGTCGACGCTCGTCAACCGGATCGTCGGCGCCAAGGTGTCGATCACCTCGGACAAGCCGCAGACGACCCGCCGGGCGATCCGCGGGGTGGCCACCGGGCCCGACTGGCAGCTCGTGCTCGTCGACCTGCCCGGCGTGCAGCGCCCCCGCGACCGGCTCACCGAGCGCATGCAGCACCGCGTCGAGCAGGAGACGGGGGAGGCCGACGCCGCGCTCCTGCTGCTCAACGGCGAGCAGGGCGTGGGCCCGGGAGACCGGTTCATCGCGGCGGCGCTGGAGGGCTCTTCGGTGGCCGTCGTGCTCGCCGTCAACAAGATCGATCGGATCGACCACGCGCGCACCGCCGCCGCCCTCGCGGCCGCCGCGGAGCTGGTCCCGGGCGCCGAGGTCTTCCCCGTGTCGGCGCGCAGCGGCAAGGGTGTCGGGCCGTTGGTCGAGCATCTCGTGGGGCTGCTGCCCGAGGGGCCGTTCTATTTCGAGGCTGACCGGCGCTCGGACCAGCCGCAGAAGGTCGAGCTGGCCGAGCTCGTGCGCGAACAGGTCCTCGCCCGGACCCGGGAGGAGCTGCCGCACGCCGTCGAGGTGCAGGTCGACGAGATCGATTACGAGGAGGGCCTCGTGCGCGTGCACGCCTACGTTTGGACGGAGACCGAGTCCCAGAAGGGCATCGTGATCGGCGCCGGAGGCCACATGATCAAGGCCATCGGGACGGCCGCGCGGCGCGAGCTCGAGCGGCGGCTGGGGGAGCAGGTCCATCTCGAGCTGCTCGTGCGCGTTCGCCGTCACTGGCGCGGCGACGAGGCGCTGCTCGACCGGCTCGGGATCGAGTAGCTACGCCCGCACGGGGCCGGCGGCGCGGCGACGCCGCGTGGCGGCCAGCATGTGCTCGAGCGCCGGCAGGACCTCGTCCCATCGGCGCGTCTTCAGGCCGCAGTCGGGATTGACCCACAGCCGCTCGCGGCCGATCCTCGCCTCCGCGCGCTCGAGCAGGTCCTCGATCTCCTCGACGGAGGGCACGCGCGGCGAGTGGATGTCGTACACGCCGGGGCCGATGTCGTTGGGGTAGTCCAGCTCGCCGGCGAACGCGTCCAACACCTCCATGTCGGACCGAGACGCCTCGATCGAGATCACGTCGGCGTCCAGGCGCACGATGTGTTCCATGATGTCGTTGAACTCCGAGTAGCACATGTGCGTGTGGATCTGCGTGTCCTCGCGCGCCGGCGCCACGGTGAGCCGGAAGCAGTCGACGGCCCAGCGCACCCACTCGTCCTGCGCGCTGCGCTGGAGGGGCAGGCCCTCGCGGAGCGCCGCTTCGTCGACCTGGATCGCGAATGCCCCGGCGCGCTCGAGATCGAGCACCTCGTCCTGGATCGCCAGCGCGATCTGCGTGCACGTCTCTCGTTCCGGCTGGTCGTCGCGCACGAACGACCACTGCAGGATCGTGACCGGGCCGGTGAGCATGCCCTTGACCGGCTTCTCGCTGAGCGATTGCGCGTGGCGCCACCAGCGTACGGTCATCGGGGAGGGCCGCGCGACGTCGCCGTAGAGGATCGGCGGCTTCACGCAGCGGCTGCCGTACGACTGCACCCATCCGCTCCCGGAGAAGGCAAAGCCCGCCAGCTGCTGCCCGAAGTACTCGACCATGTCGTTGCGCTCGGGCTCGCCGTGGACGAGGACGTCGAGGCCGAGCCCCTCCTGGACCTCGATGACGTGGGCGATCTGGCCTTCCAGGAACCGCTCGTACGCGGCCTCGTCCATGCGTCCCTCGCGCAGGTCCTTTCGCGCGCCTCGGATCTCGGCCGTCTGAGGGTAGGAGCCGATCGTCGTGGTGGGCAGGTCGGGCAGGTCGACGCGCGCACGCTGGGCCTCCCGGCGCGCCGTGGCGGAAGCGTCGCGGTCGTAGTCGCTCAGATCGAGCGAACCGACTCGCTCGCGGACCGCCGGGTCGTTCGTGTGCGCCGACGTCCGGCGGGCGCCGATGGTCTCGCGGGCGTCCGCCAGCAGCGTGTCGCGGCGCTCGGTCGGCGCGTCAGCGGCGTCGGCCAGGAGCGCAAGCTCGGCGAGCTTCTCGGCGCCGAAGGCGAGCCAGCCGCGAACCTCGGGGTCGATACCGGTCTCGCGGGCCGCCTCGTAGGGCACGTGGAGCAGCGAGCACGACGGCGCGATGGTGACGCGGTCGGATCCGATCGCGGCGCGCGCCGCATCGATGGGCTCCAGCGCCGCGTCGAGGTCCGTCGCCCAGACGTTGCGTCCGTCGAGGACGCCGAGCGACAGGCGAGTCGTACGGTCGCCCAGCGCGGCGAGCGCCTTGTCGAGCTGGCCCGGAGCGCGCACGAGGTCGAGGTGGACCTCGGCCACCGGGAGCTCGAGCACGCGTTCGAGCGCGCCGCCGACGTCGAGTCCGGCGAAGTACGTCGCCAGGCAGAGCTCGAGATCGCTGCCCCCGCTCAGCGCGCCCCACGCGTCGGCGAAGGCGTCGAGCTCGGAGCCCGTCCGATCGAGGGTCAGGCACGGCTCGTCGATCTGGGCCTCCGTGGCGCCGGCGTCGGCGAGCGCACGCAGGAGCTCGGTGTAGACCGGGACGAGGTCGTCGAGCGCGTCGAGCGGGCGCTCCAGGCCCTTGGACAGCAGCAGGAAGCTCAGCGGGCCCAGGACCACCGGGCGGGTCTGGATTCCCAGTGCGGCGGCCTCGCGCAGCGGTTCGGTCCAGTGTTCGGCTCGCGGCTCGAAGCGCTGTCCCCGGTGAAGCTCGGGGACGAGGTAGTGGTAGTTCGTGTCGAACCACTTCGTCATCTCGAGCGGCCGTTGGTCATCGGTGCCGCGGGCCAGGGCGAAGTAGGCCTCGAGGTCGTCGCGGTCGAGGTCGCCGAACCGGTCGGGGATCGCCCCGAGAGCCCAGGCGGCGTCGAGCACGTGGTCGTAGAGGCTGAAGTCGCCCGACGGGATCACGTCGATCCCGGCGGCGTGCGCGCGCTGCCAGTTGGCGGCGCGCAGGCCGCGGGCGGTCTCGAGCAGATCCGACGCGCCGATGTCCGAAGCCCAGTAGCTCTCCAGCGCGAACTTCAGCTCGCGGTCCGGCCCGATGCGGGGAAGTCCCAGAACGGCGGTTCGTGCCATCGATTCCACGATAGCGGCCCGGATCCGTTCCATATCGGCCGGTGCCGGACGGCCTAGCCGCGCCCGAGCTTGCGGCCCAGCTCGGCGGACAACCCCTCCAGCTGCCCGCGGCCCAGCTCGGGCTCGAACAGGAACGGAAGCGTCACGATCTCGGCCTCGCTCGCCGCGCGGCGCAGGCGCCGCAGCTGGCCCTGCTGGCCGCGCGCCCAGGCGTACTCGCCGCGCGCCGCGCGCAGGGCAGCGCGGACGGCGGGCGGATCGCCGTTACGCGCCATCGCCTCCAGGCGCTCGATGTCGGCTTTCGCGAAACGACGCGGGTACACGCCGTTGACCACGATCGTTTCCAGGCCGCTTCCCACGTAATCGCGCAGCGCGCCGTCGACCTCCAGCGTTTCGGTCACGGGCATCTCCTCGGCCAGCGCGACGCCCACGTAGGCGGTGCGGCGCGGGTTGCGCAGAAAGCGGGTCACCTGGTCGGCCTGCTTGTGGATCGGTCCGATCCGCGCCAGGTCGCCGTAGGTCTTGGGCGTGCGCAGCATGCCGACGCCGTGCCCGGAGGCCGGCGCATCGACGATCACCAGGTCATAGCCCTCGGCGCCCCGCTTCCAGCGCTTGCGCTGGGCCAGCTCCCACACCTTCACGATGGTCACGAGCTCGCGCGCGCCGGGGGCGGCGGCGACGAAGTAGCCGAACGCGCTGCTCTGCGCGAGCAGGCGGACGAGCGGCCCGCCGACCTGCGTGCGCAGCCACTCCTCGAGCGCCGCCTGCGGATCGATGGAGGCGGCCCACAGGCCGTCGGCCAGCTCGAGCTCCTCCGGCCCCTGCAGCTCGCGGCCGAACACGCCGGGCAGCCGTCCCTGCTCGGCGACCTCGCAGACGATGGTGCGCCGGCCGCGTCCGGCGGCCACCAGGCCGAGTGCGCCGGCCACCGTGCTGCGGCCGACGCCGCCCTTGCCGGTCACGTAGATCAGGCTGCGGTCAAAGATCGAGGGCATTGGTTCCCGATGTGGGAGCATGATCGACATCGACCCGCAGCTGCAGTCCTCCTACGCCGCATGCCGGCGGATGCACCGGCGCTTCGACCCGACCTACTACTGGGCCACGAGGCGGTTGCCGCGCGAGATACGGCCCGCCGTGCACGCCCTCTACGGCTTCGTACGCGGCGCCGACGAGCTGGTCGACGGCCCCCGACGCCCATCCGACCCGGCCGCCCGGCGCGCCGCGCTGGACCGCTGGGAGCGCGAGCTGGACGACGGCCTGGCGCACGGACGCTCGTCGCACCCGGTGATCGCCGCGCTCGTCGACGCCGGCGCGCGTCACAACCTGCCGCTGGCGGAGCTGCGCGTGTACATGCGCTCGATGCGGCTGGACTGCGGACCCGTCCGGATCGCGACGGCGGAGGAGCTCGACGGCTACATGCAGGGCAGCGCCGGCTCGGTCGGTCGGATCATGGCGCCCCTGCTCGACGTGACCGAGGCGCAGCGACCGGCCTACGGCGACATGGGCCTCGCCTTCCAGCTCACCAACTTCATCCGGGACGTGCCCGAGGACTGGGCGCTGGACCGCGTCTACCTGCCCCGCGAGGAGCTCGAGCGCTACGGGGTGGAGGAGGAGGAGATCGCGCGCGGCCAGGCGACGGCGGGCTTCCGCGCGCTGATGGCGAGCCAGACCGCCCGCGCCCGGGCGCTGTTCGCGAGCACCGAGGCCTCCGTGGCCGCCGCGTCGCCGCGAGTGCAGCCGTCGATTCGGCTGGCGCGCTCGGTCTACGCCGGCGTCCTCGACCGTGTCGAGCGCATCGGCTTCGACGTGTTCCGCCATCGCGCGTCGCTGCCGCCGTGGGAGCTCGGCGGCGCGGCCTGGCGCGCGCTGCGGGCGGCATGACCGTCCGCGCCACCAAGCGTGGTGCCGCGCGCACCTCATTCGACGGCGAGCGGGCCGACGTGCTGGTGTGCGGCGCCTCGTTCGCCGGGCTCGCGGTGGCGCGCGAGCTCGCCGGCACCGGCGCGGACGTGCTGGTCGTGGACCGCTACGAGATCGGTGAGCGGGCCACGTCGGCCTGCGCCGCCCCGACGCCCTGGCTGCGCGCGATGGGGGTGGAGGGATCCATTCGCCAGGAGATCCCGTGCATGCGCTTCGCCACCCCGCACGGATCGGTGCGCTACCGGCTGCCGTGGAGCTGGTCCGCCTTCGACTACCGCGAGCTGTGCCGGCTGCTGTACGCGCAGACCGACGCGCGCTTCGAGACGGCCAAGGTGGACGGCAGAGATGGGGGAGCAGTTCACACCGACCGCGGCAACCTGCGCGCCGACCTGATCGTCGACGCCCTCGGCTGGCGCCGCGTGCTGGCCGCGGGGGGATACCAGCCGCCCGAGGCCCCGCTGTCGCGTGGCCTGGAGGTCCATCCCGAGGGTGGGGGCGAGGACCTCGACGTCTGGATCGACCGCTCCCTGGTGCGGCGCGGCTACGCCTGGAGCGTGCCGGCCGGTGGCGAGCAGCGCGTCGGCGTGGGCTCGTACGACCCGCGCCGGCACGTCAAGGACTCGACGGTGGAGCTGGCGGGGCGCCTGGACCGCGATGCCGTGCGCTACCAG
Source organism: Solirubrobacteraceae bacterium (assembly GCA_035997675.1). Lineage (GTDB taxonomy): Bacteria > Actinomycetota > Thermoleophilia > Solirubrobacterales > Solirubrobacteraceae > JALYZC01. The sequence continues at coordinate 2,073 of DASYIJ010000246.1, read as the reverse complement.
GGGAACTGGTTCCCGCACCGGTTGCGCGACGCCGCCGAGGACGGCGTGTTCTTCGTCGGCGACAGCGCGGGCCACTGCTTCCCGTTGTCCGGAGAGGGAATCCGGACCGCGTTCTATTTCGGCATCGCCTGCGGGCGCGAGCTGCGCGCCGTGCTGGCGGGCGAGCGCAGTCGCGACGACGCGCTGGCGCGCTACCGGGCGTTCAGCGCCGGCCACGCCCGGGCGTTTCGCCGCGCGCTGTGGCTCCAGCGCCTGATTCCCGCGCTGCCGCCTCGCGCCCTCGCCGTGGGGCTGCGCGCGATGGGTCGCCAATCGATCGTCGATCGGGCGTTCGGCTGGTACCTGGATCAGGCCCACCCGGACTACGCGACCAGGGCGCCGCGGCGCGCCTCGCCAAGCCCTACTTCGCCAGCACCCGCCTGAGCTGCTCGCGCCCGCGGGCGAGGTCGTACTCGTCGGCGGGCGGGCTCGGCGGAGGAGCCGCCTGAGCGGGTGACGACGGATGCGCGTCGCGCCGGTGCTCCTCCGTGGCGGGCGGGATGTGCTCGTTCTCCCTCATGGGGTTCGCCTACCCAGTGCGCAACGCGCCATGCGCCGAAATCGCCCGCACCTAGAATCCTGCTGGAACGATGGACGATTCGCAGATCTCCTACGACGAGCGCGGGCTGGTTCCGTGCGTGGTGCAGGACTGGAGCAGCGGTGAGGTGCTCACCGTGGCGTACATGAACGCCGAGGCGGTCGCGCGCACACGCGAGACGGGGGAGATGCACTTCTTCAGCCGCTCGCGCCAGGAGCTGTGGCACAAGGGCGAGACCAGCGGCAACACCCAGGCGCTGCGCGCGATTCGCTACGACTGCGACGCCGACACGCTGCTCGCGCTGGTCGAACCGGCCGGGCCCGCCTGCCACACCGGCGAGCGCACATGCTTCTTCCGCGGGGACCTGGAGCCCGCCGCGCCGTACGAGGCGCTGGCCTCGCTCGAGCGCGTGCTCGAGCAGCGCGCCCGCGAACGGCCGGACGGCTCCTACACGACGGAGCTGCTGTCCGACCCGCCGCGGATCGGCGAGAAAGTCCGCGAGGAGGCCGACGAGGTCGCCCGGGCGGCCGCCGACGAGTCCGACGCGCGTGTCGCGGAGGAAGCGGCCGACGTGCTCTACCACCTCGCCGTGCTGCTGCGCAGCCGCGGGATGACGCTGGGCGACGCCGAGCGGGTGCTCGATGGCCGTCGCCGCTGAGGCGCCCGCCGTATCCCCGTCGCTGGACGAGGTGCGCCGCCTGGCGCGCGAGCACAACCTCATCCCGCTGCGCCACTCCTTCATCGACGACTGCGAGACGCCGGTGTCGGCGTTCCTCAAGCTGCGCGAGGATGGGCCCGCGTTCCTGCTGGAATCGGCGGACCAGGGCCAGCGGGTGGGCCGCTACTCGTTCATCGGGTTCCGCCCGCGTGAGGTGATCCGCTGGTCGCTCGGCGACGAGGGCGACCCGTACGAGATCGCCGCCGCCGCGGTGGCGCGCCACCGCCAGGCGCCGATTCCCGATTTGCCGCCCTTCGCCGGCGGCGCGGTCGGCGTGTTCGGCTACGACCTCGTCCGCACGGTCGAGCCCCTCCCGGATGCCAATCCCGACCCCATCGGCGTCCCGGATATGGCGCTGATGCTCACCGACGTGCTGGTCGTGTTCGACCATCTAAAGCACACGGTCAGCGTGCTGGCCAACGTGTACGCCGACGAGGACGTCGATGCCGCTTACGCTGCCGCGCACGATGCGATCGCCGACGTGCGGCTACGTCTCGCAGGCCCGGTGCCCCGGCCAGGCCACCCACCCGACGCGCAGCGGCCAATGCCCGAGTTTCAGAGCAACATGCCGCGCGAGGCCTTCGAGGCGATGGTGGCCCGGATCGTGGAGTACGTGCACGCGGGCGACGCGTTCCAGGTCGTGCCCTCACAGCGGTGGTCGGCCGCCTCGCCGGTCGAGGCGTTCTCGATCTACCGCGGCCTGCGCGCGGTCAACCCGAGCCCGTACATGTACTTCCTGGACTTCGGCGACTTCGAGGTCGCGGGCGCGAGCCCCGAG
>DASYIJ010000232.1:0-1842 GCA_035997675.1 Solirubrobacteraceae bacterium | reverse complement strand
GACCTCACGTCGATCGCCATCGCCCTGGCGACGCAGTCGGAGGGTCAGGTGCTGATCCACGAGTGGATGTTCGAGAACCGCATGATCTTCACCGACCAGCTGGTGAACATGGGCGCGAACATCATCCTCTGCGACCCCCATCGGGCGATCGTCACCGGCCCCCGCCGGATGCGCGGTGAGCGCCTCGAGTCGCCGGACATCCGCGCCGGCATGGCCATGCTGATCGCGGCGCTGTGCGCCGAGGGCCGCAGCGAGATCGGCAACGTGCGCCAGATCGACCGCGGTTACGAGCGCATCGACGAGCGCCTGCGCGACCTCGGCGCGCACATCGAGCGCGTTGCCACGGAGCCGGTCCACGCCTAGGCGCGTGGCGGCCCCCGACAACCCCACGCCCATGACCCACCCGATTCCCAGCGGAACTCGAGACGTGCTGCCCGACGAGATGCGCGAGCTGCGCGCGATCTCGGAGCGCGTGCGCGCGGTGTTCGACGACGCCGGCTACGGCGAGGTCTACACACCCGCGCTGGAGTACGACTCGGAGATCGAGCGCGCCGATCTTGCCGGAGCGCGCCCCGCCTACCGCCTGTTCGACGAGCACGGCAACGTGCTCGTGCTGCGCTCCGACATGACGGTGCCGATCGCCCGCGTCGTGGCCACCCGCTACGCGAGCGCCGAGCCGCCGCTGCGCTTCTCGTACTACGCCCACGCCTACCGCGGCGTGCGACCGCAGCACGGCCAGGCGCGCGAGTTCCTGCAGGCGGGCATCGAGCTGATCGGATCACCCGCGCCCGCGGGCACCGCGGAGGTGCTCGGCCTTCTGTGCCGCGCGCTCGACGCCGCCGGACTGCGCGACTACCGCGTCGGCCTCGGGGACGCCTCGCTGTACGGCCGGCTGCTCGATGCCTTCGCGGTGGCCGCCGACGCGCGCGAGCGCATCCTCTACGAGCTGGTCACCCGCGACTTCGTGGGCCTCGAGCGCGAGGTCGCCGCGGCCGGCCTCGACGACGCGGAGGCCGAGCTGCTCCTGCGCGTGCCCCAGATGCGCGGCGGCACGGACGTGCTCGAGTCGAGCGACGGCCCCGTCGCGGACGCCCTCGCCGGCATGCGCGCCGTGCGCGACCTCCTGGACCCGGACGCGTCGAAGCGGGTCATCTTCGACCTCGGGCTCGTGCGCGACCTCGGCTACTACACCGGCGCCGTGTTCGAGGTCTACGACCCGGCGCTCGGCGTCCCGGTGGGCGGCGGTGGCCGCTACGACGACCTGCTCGGGCGCTTCGGGCGCCCGCTTCCGGCGGTGGGCGTCGCGCTCGACATGGAGCGCCTGCACATCGCGCTGACGGGGGAGGAGCGGACGTGAACGGCCTCACGATCGCCGTTCCCCGCGGGGCGCTGTTCGACGGCACCCTCGATGCGCTCGACCGCCTCGGCGTGGACACCTCCGAGCTGCGCAGCAACGACCGTCGGCTGCTGTTCGAGGAGGCCGGCGTGATCGCGATGCGCCCGTCGGACGTGCCGACGTACGTGGAGGCGGGCGCCGCGGATCTCGGGATCACCGGCAAGGACGTGCTCATGGAGCAACGCGAGCGTCACGTCTACGAGCTGCTCGATCTCGGCTACGGGCAGTGCCGGATGGTCCTCGCCACGCGCGCGGGCGAAGACCCGACCGCGGAGGCGCTGCGGCGCCTCGGCGTGGTGCGTGTCGCCACCAAGTACCCCAGGATCGCCGCGCGCTGGTTCGAGGAGACCGGTCGCCAGGCCGAGATCGTCGAGGTCAAGGGCTCGGTCGAGCTGGCACCACTCACCGGGCTGGTCCAAGCGATCGTCGACCTCACCGCGACCGGA
>DASYIJ010000200.1:0-5811 GCA_035997675.1 Solirubrobacteraceae bacterium | reverse complement strand
CGCCTACTACGCGCAGGCGAGCGTCAAGGAGCTGGCCACGCTCTGGATCGCGGCCGCGATGGCCCTGGCGGTCGCGAGCGCAGCGGGCAGGCGCATCGGATGGCGCTCGGCGATCCCCGTCGCGCTCCTGCTGGGCGCCGGGATGTACGTGCTCAACGTGGCGATCCTCGCGTGGATCGGGATCCCGCTCGCCGTGTTCGCCGCGATGCTGCTGTGGCAGCGTCGTGGCGCGTGGTCCTGGCGCGGCGCCCTGGCCGCGGGCGGTGCCGCTGTCGTGGCGGTGGCGCTTGCGTACCCGGCGCTCGAGGGCGCGCGCACGTTCTTCGCCGCCGCCAAGAGCACGCTGACCGCCCAGGGCGAGCTCGGCAACCTCGTGGCCCCGTTGAGCTGGTGGGAGGGGCTCGGGATCTGGCCGATGGGGGACTTCCGCTTCGCGCCCAACACGCACCAGCAGCTCGGGTTCGCGGTCATGGGCATCGGCCTCGCCGCCGCCGTCCTCGGTCTGCTCTGGCTCCTGCGCCGGCGCCCGCTGGGTCCGTCGCTGTTCGTCGCCAGCCTCCTGATCGCCCTCGTCGTGCTCACGCGCCGGGGCTCGCCGTGGGCCAACGCCAAGACGCTGATGATCGCCTCGTCCGCGGTCGTGCTCACGGCCATGCTCGGCGTCGTCGCGCTGCGCCAGGCGGGACGGCGAGTGGAGTCGTGGGTTCTGGCCGGCATCGTCGCCGCCGGCGTGCTGTGGACGAACGCGCTCGTCTATCGCGACGTCAATCTCGCCCCCCGCGCGCGTCTCACCGACCTGGCGCGCGTGGCGCAGCACGTCGCGGGCCGGGGTCCGGCGTGGTTGGACGAGCACGACGAGTTCGCCGCGCACTTCATGCGCGGCCTGGCGGTTTCGAACTCCCCGATGGCACCCCCGCCGCTGCGCGCCGATCTGCCGGCTCGCCCGCAGTACCTCACCGAGTTCCCCTGGGACGTGAACGAGGTCGACCCCGGCTACCTGCAGCGGTTCAACGTGATCGTGCTGCGCCGGTCCCCGATCGCCTCGCCGCCCCCGGCCGACTTCCGGCCGGTCACCGGGAGCCGCCACTACGCTGCGTGGCAGCGCGGCGGGACTCCGGCGGCGACCGTGCTCGAGCACGTGCCGCTGGGCGGTGTCCGGAGAACGCAGGCCGGGAGGGTGGCGCCGTGCGCCCTGCTGCGACGCGTGGCGACGCGCGCGACGGCACAGGGGGCTCGCCTCGCCTATGTGGAGCGCCCGGAGCTCCCCGTCTTCGTCCCCGTGCAGGGCCGTCACGACCCCCGCTGGGTGTCGCTCCCGGGAGGCGACCCGCTCTCCCTTCACCCAGGCGGCGGCGGCGGCCGCGTTCAGGGGTCGATCGACGTTCCCGCGGGGGGCCGCTACCGCGTGTGGGTCCAGGGGACGTTCGACCGCCGGTGGCGCATCGAGATCGACGGACGCCGCGTCGGATCGGTCGCCGAGGCGCTCGGGGCGCAGGGTCAGTTCGTCGACGCGGGTACGGCCGTGCTGGCGGCGGGGCGGCACGGCATCACGGTCGTGCGCACGTCGACGACGCCGGCGCCGGGGATCGACGGCACCACCCGCCTGCTCGGGCCCATCGTCCTCGACCCCGTCTCGGACCGGCCGACCGTCCGCTACCTCGCGCCGCGCGACGCCGCCTCCCTCTGCGGCAGACGCCTCGCCTGGGTCGAGATCGTGCGGTGACCGCGCGTGAGCCCCGCTAGCCTCAGCTCCGCCGTGCACGTCTGCACGATCATCGCCAGCAACTACGTCGCGTTCGCGCGCGTGCTCGCGCGGTCCTTCCGGGAGCATCACCCCGACGGGACCTGCTGGGTGCTCGTGATCGACGAGCTCGACGGCCGCATCGATCCGGCCGACGAGCCCTTCGAGGTGATCACGCCCGCGGAGCTGGGAATCGAGCGCTTCGAGCAGATGGCGGCGCTGTACTCCGTGCTCGAGCTCTCGACCGCGGTCAAGCCCTGGCTCCTGCGACACCTGCTCAACGATCGGGGGGTGGAGCGCATCACCTACCTCGACCCCGACATCGAGGTGCACGACTCGCTCGAGGAGGTGGACTCGCTGCTGCGCGACCACCACCTCGTCCTCAACCCACACCTCACGAGCCCGATGCCGCGCGACGGCGCCAAGCCCAGCGAGTCGGACATCCTCATCGCGGGCTCGTTCAACCTCGGCTTCGTCGGGCTGGCCGCCGGGGAGGACACCGACTTCCTGCTCGACTGGTGGGCGGAGCGGCTGGAGACCGACTGCCGGGTGGACCCGGAGCGCGGCTACTTCGTCGACCAGCGCTGGATGGACTTCGCCCCCGGCCTCGTCCCGTCGCTCGAGGTCCTGCGCGACCCGGGCTACAACGTCGCCTACTGGAACCTGCCGGGCCGCGAGCTCGCTCGCAATGGCGGCTCCTACACCGCTGGTGGCCGGCCACTGCGCTTCATGCACTACAGCGGCTTCGATCCCGCCACGCCGAAGGTCCTCTCCAAGCACCAGACGCGCGTGCGGGTGGCCGACGACCCGGTGCTGGCCGAGCTGTGCCGCGCCTACGCCGAGCGCCTGCTCGCGGCCGGGTACGGCGATGCGAGCACGTGGGAGTACACCTACGACGCCCTGCCCGACGGCACCCGGATCGACGAGCACATGCGTGCCGTCTACCGGGAGGCGGTGGGCGAGGACGCGCTGCCGCGATCGGTCTTTACCGCGGAAGGAGCGACGGACTTCGAGGCGTACCTGCGCGGGCCCGCGGCGAACGGCGGGCGCCAGGGAGTCACGCGGTACCTCGCCGCCGTGCGCGAGGCGCGCACCGAACTGCGCGACGCGTTCCCGTCGCTCGAGGGCTCACGCGCCCAGGAGCTGGCGGGTTGGGCGGATGCGTTCGGGCGCCACGAGGTGCCGAATCCGCAGTTCCTGTTCGCCTCCGAGGCGGACGCGGCCGGCCCCAACGGCGCGGGGCCCGCGCCCGCCGGGGTGAACGTCGCCGGGTACTTCTCCTCGGTCCTCGGGGTCGGCGAGGCGGCGCGCCAGGTCATCGGTGCGCTGCGCGCGGCGCGGCTGGAGGTCGCGCCCGTCGGGGTCACCGAGAAGGGCGAGGGAGGGAACCGGGTCGACGCCGAACTGGCCGTGCCCGAGGGCGAGCCGCGCTTCCCCGTCAACCTGGTCTGCGTCAACGCCGACATGCTGCCGGTGTTCGCCGACGACGTCGGGCCGGCGTTCTTCGACGGCCGCTACACCATCGGGCTGTGGTGGTGGGAGGTGTCCGCCTTCCCGGAGCGCTGGCTCGGCTCCTTCGAGCACGTCGACGAGGTCTGGGCCGGCTCGCATCACGTCGCCGACGCGCTCGCGGCGGTCGCGCCCGTGCCCGTCGTGCACATGACGGTTCCGGTCACCGTCCCGCCCTTCGCGCCCAAGTCGCGCGCCGAGCTCGGGCTCCCGGAGGGCTTTCTCTTCCTGTTCTCCTTCGATCACAACAGCGTGTTCGCGCGCAAGAACCCGCTCGGCCTGATCGAGGCCTTCGGCCGCGCGTTCGAGCCCGGCCAGGGCGCGGCGCTGGCGATCAAGGCCATCAACGGCGATCGCCATCCCGAGGCGCACCGTGCGCTGGTCGAAGCCGCCGCCGCGCACCCGGACGTGTATCTGATCGACCGCTACGTCTCGCGCGCCGACAAGGACGCGATGATCGACGCCTGCGACGTCTATGCGTCGCTGCACCGCGCGGAGGGCTTCGGCTTCCCGCTGGCCGAGGCGATGTGGCTGGGGAAACCGGTGATCGCCACCGGTTATTCGGGCAACCTCGACTTCATGAGCGCGCAGAACTCCTGGCTCGTCGATCACGAGCTCGTTGCGATCGGGGAGGACGCGGAGCCCTATCCGCCGGCCGGCGAGTGGGCCGAGCCCAACCTCGACCACGCGGCCGCGTTGATGCGCGAGGCGTTCGCCGACCCCGAAGCGGCACGGGCGCGCGGCGAGCGCGGGCAGGCCGACGTGCGCGTGCGCTATTCCCCCGAGGCCGCGGGCGCCGCGATGGCCGAGCGGCTCGCGCACCTGCCGCGCCTCGGCGGCGGCCTCTCGCCGCGGGCGGCGGGCCGCGGTGACGGCGATGCGGCGCGGATCGCCCGCCGCGTGCGCTCCGGTCCGGTACCCCCGCGCGAGCCGCGGTTCGGACGCCCGCAGCGCTTCGCCCGCCGGACGCTGCTGCGGCTGATCAAGCCGTTCACCGCCCACCAGCGGATGGTGGACGAGGACCTGCTCCGCTACGGCGTCTCTGCCCACGCCCGCGTCGACGACCTCGCCGGGCAGGTCGACGTGCTCCGCGCCCAGCTGCAGCACGGCTCGGAGTTCATGGCCTCGTTCGGGCTCGCCGGCGCGCGGCCCGAGGAGGTGCCTGCGCCGCACGAGGGGCTGCCGGCGGCACCCGAGGAGCCGTGGAGCCACGCCTACAACGACGCCCACCGCGACTTCGTGGCGCGCGTGCTCGACGACCCGCGACTCCTGGCGCGCTTCCGGCGTGGGGAGCGGCTCGACGCGGGATACGGGATCGGTTTCGACGAGCGGGTGGTGGAGCTGCCGTGGCTGTTCACGCGCGACCTCGGCGGCCGCGTCCTGGACGCCGGCTCGACCCTCAACCACCCGCACGTGCTTACCCGGCTGCTGCCGCGCGTGGACGACCTGGTCGTCGCGACCCTCAGCCCGGAGGCCGAGGCGCACCCCTACCTCGGCGTGTCCTACCTCTACGCCGACCTGCGCGACCTGCCGCTGCGCGACGGCGCGTACGAGCGCGTGGTGTCGCTGTCCACGCTCGAGCACGTCGGGATGGACACGACGCACTTCGGCGCCGCCACCGAGCGGGCGGCCGACCCGGGCGCCGAGCTGGGGCGCGCGCTGGGCGAGCTGCGCCGGGTGCTGGCGCCCGGCGGCCGCGTGTTCCTCACGGTCCCCTTCGGCGTGCCGGAGGACTTCGGGTGGCTGCGTGTGTTCTCGGCGGCGGAGCTCGAGCGGGCGCTGGCGGCGTTCGGACCGGCGGAGGCGAATGTCACCTATTTCGCCTACGGCGCCACCGGGTGGCAGTCGGCGGACGCCGAGTCCGCGGCGAACGCGCGCTATCGCGACCCGTTCACGCAGCCGGTCGGGGAGGACCGAGCCGTCGCGGCCCGGGCGGTGGCCTGCGTCGAGCTGCGGACGCCCTAGGAGCGCTCCTGGCCGTGCCCGCGCTGCTCGACCGCCTGGCCGCCCGCCGCCGCGCCGCCCGGGCCCGCGACCGCTACTCGGCGTTCATCGAGGGCGTGGAGCCGGAGCTGGCCGCGCGCCCGCGCGTTCATCGCTTCGCGGCTCCGCCGGTGATCGGGGACGCGGGCACGCGCGCCGAGCCGATCGCCGTGTGCGTCGAGCCGCGGGACGGCGCTGACGCCGACGCCACGCTCGCTTCGCTGCAGCGGCAGACCATGGCGCCGGCGTCGGTCATCGAGGGGACGACCGCCGAGGTGCTCGCCGGGGTGCGCGCGGAACGGGTGCTGCTGCTGACCGCGGGCGACCGGCTGGCACCGGTTGCGCTCGAGCGCCTCGGGCAGGCGGCCGGGCTGGCGCCCGACGCCGCGCTCATCAGCTGCGACGAGGACCGGCTCGACGCCGACGGCGAGCGCCGAGATCCCGTGATCCGGCCCGGCCCCTCGCCGGACGCGCTGGCCGAGCGCGACGTCGCCGGACGCGCGTTCGTGGTGGCCCGCGAGGCCGCGCTGGCGGCCGGTGTGGACGGCGAGCGCCACGCGCTGGCGCGCGCGCTCGCC
>DASYIJ010000151.1:0-7051 GCA_035997675.1 Solirubrobacteraceae bacterium | reverse complement strand
GCCACGCGCGGCAGAGCCGCGCGCTCGCGCTCGGCGCGCATGACGCTCCGGCTCGACCGCACGCCGGCGAGCTTGCGCCGCAGCGCGGAGATGCGGTCGCGCGCCAGGCGGCGGTCAGTCTCGATCTGCGTCTCCCCCGGGCCGCGCGTGCCGATGCCGCCGTCGATGCGCCCGGCTCCGAGCCGCTCGAGGTGGGTCCACAGGCCGCGCATACGCGCGAGGTTGTATTCCAGCTGGGCGAGCTCGACCTGCAGCTTGCCCTCGGCCGTGTGCGCGTGGCTCGCGAAGATGTCGAGGATCACCGCGGTGCGATCGATCACCGGGAGCCCGAGCGCCTCTTCGAGGTTGCGCTCCTGGCGCGGACTCAGCTCGTCGTCGCAGGCGATCAGGTTGGCGTCCGCCTCGGCGAGCCGCGGTCGCAGCTCCTCGAGCTTGCCGCGACCGAGATACGTGTTGGGGTGGGGCGCCTCGCGATGCTGGATCTCCTGGCCGACGGCGGCCACGCCCGCCGTGCGCAGCAGCTCGCGCAGCTCCGCGAGGTCCTCGTCCTCCGGCGCAACCGCGATGCAGAAGGCCCGCTGCTTCGCGCGCCCCGGGCGCTCGTCGGCGCCGTAGCGCGATTGCTCTCTGCGTCCGTTGCGGCTGCGGTTCACTCGCGGCAATTGTAGGCGCCCGGCCGGGCGCGTCACCTCGCCAGCTTCCCGAGCCGCTCGACCGCCTCGAGCAGTCGCCTGTCGGGCGTCGTCAACGAGATGCGGAAGAACCCCTCGCCGCTGGGACCGTAGGCGCCGCCCGGGGACAGGACCACGCCCGCCTCTTCCAGCACGTGCTCGCAGTAGTCGGCGGACGACTCGAAGCCCTCGGGGACCGGCGCCCAGATGTAGATCGTCGCGCGCGGGGGCGTCACGTTCACGCCGATCTTGCGCAGGGCGTCGACCATCAGGTCGCGGCGGCGGCGGTAGAGCTCGTTCATCGACGCGACCTCGGCGTCCGCGTCCGGCGACAGGGCGGCCACCCCAGCGAGCTGCACGGCTTCGAAGTTGCCCGAGTCGATGTTGGACTTCAGGCGCCAGTAGCTCGTGATCGCGTCGGCGTTGCCGACGATCGCGGCGCAGCGCCAGCCGGTCATGTTGTAGCCCTTGGACAGCGAGAAGACCTCGACGCCGACCTCCTTTGCGCCGGGCGTCTCGAGAAACGAGGGCGCGCGGTAGCCGTCGTACGTGGTCTCGCTGTAGGCGTTGTCGTGTACGACCAGGATGTCGTGCTCGCGCGCAAAGGCGACGACCCGCTCGAAGAATCCCGGGGGGACGACCGCACCGGTCGGGTTGTTCGGATAGTTGATGTAGAGCAGCTTGGCCCGCCGCAGGACATCGGGATCGACGGCGTCGAGGTCGGGGACGAAGCCGCGGTCGGGGACGAGCGGCAGCCGCACCGCCTCGGCGCCCGCGAGCAGGGGCCCCGCGGTGTAGACGGGGTAGCCGGGGTCGGCGGCGAGCGCCACATCGCCCGGATCCAGGAAGGCGAGGTTCAGGTTGAAGATGCATTCCTTGGCGCCGATGGCCGGCATGATCTCGACGTCGGGGTCGATGTGCTCGACCTCGAAGCGCCGCTCGTAGAAGTCGCGCACCGCCTCGCGGAACTCGACGCGCCCCCGGTTGGACGGATACTGGTGCGTACCGGCGTCGGCCACCGCCTCCTGCATCGCCTCGACGACGAGCGGCGGGGTTGGGCGGTCCGGGTCCCCGATTCCGAGCGAGATCACGTCCACCCCGGCCGCGCGCTTGGCGGCGATCTTTCGCTCCAGCTCGGCGAACAGGTACGGCGGAATCCGCTCCAGGCGCTCACTCGGTTGCATCCAGGTCCCTTTCCAGCTCTGCGGCCAGTTCCCCCCGGTATACCGGGACGGCCCAGCCGCTCAGGTTGACGTGCAGGTCCTCCCCCACCTCGACCTGCAGCTCGCCGCCGTCCAGGCGAACGGTCACCTCGCCGCCGGCCCCGCGCAGGACATGGGTGACCGCGGCGCCGCTGGCACCCGTGCCCGAGGACATCGTCTCCCCCACCCCGCGCTCGAAGATGCGCGCCCGGATCGTGGCCGGCTCGACCTCGGCGACCCAGGAGACGTTCGTGCGGTTGGGGAACAGCTCGTGGCGCTCGACGGGCGGTCCCAGCGTCGAGAGATCCAGCGCCCCGAGCTCCTCGGGACCGTCCACGAAGATCACGCACTGGGGGTTGCCGATCGAGACGTGCTGGAAGCTCCACTCGCGGCCGCCGGCGCTCAGCCGGCCGGCGCCGGTTTCGTCGCCGGCCGGGTAGTCGTCGGACCGAAGCCGCGCGCGCCCCATGTCGAGCATGGCGGTGGTCGGGCCGGTGATCGTGGGGCGGATCTCGCCGGCCGAGGTCTGGATCGAGAACGTGTCGGCGTCCGTCCAGCCCGCCCCGCGCAGGTAGAGGACCGCCTCGCGCGCGCCGTTGCCCGACAGCTGGGCTTCGGAGCCGTCCGGGTTGAAGATGCGCAGGCGTGCGACGAAGCCCGGCTCGTCGGCCGCGGAGAGCAGCAGGACGCCGTCGGAGCCGATCCCGGTGTGCCGATCGCACAGCCGCCGCACGCGGCCCGGCGTGAGGGGCCACGGAAGCGCCGCCTCCTCCAGGATGACGTAGTCGTTGCCGAGTGCCTGCCACTTCTCGAAGCGCATCGCGGGCGCAGTATCGCGCCCGCGTGGCATCGTTGGCGGCGTGGTCGCCCCGGACTCCCCGCTCGACGCTTGGCTCCCGGACCCGCACGCCCGGACATGGCACGCGCGTTCCAGCCCCGCCGCGCCGGAGCGTCTGTGGGCGGCGGCCGAGGGAGTGCGCGTGCGCGACACCGTCACGCTGCGCCCGCTCATCATGCTGCGCTTTGGGGGCGACGCACCGTCGGTCGACACGACGTTTCGCGAGCTCTTCCGCCGGCCGCCGTTCGTCCTGCTCGAGGAGGGCGAGCGCTGGTCGACGTCGGGCACGGCCGGGCGGCTCTGGGCGCGGCGCGGCGGCCTGGCCCGACTCGACGCGCCCGACGAGTACCGGGCGTGGGCGGAGCCGGGCACGGCCCGGGTGGCGGTGTTCAACGCCGTGCGCCCTCGCCCCGGCGGCGGGTCGGAGATCGTGACCGAGACGCGCGTACGCTGCGTGGATCGGCGCGCACTGCTGCGCTTTCGCCCCTACTGGGCGGTCGTGGGTCCGTTCTCGCGATTCATCCGGATCGATCTGCTCGCGGCCGCGACGCGGCGAGCCTGAGCACCTCACCGGCCGCGTCGGCCGGCTCGCGCCCGGTCACGTCGATCACATGGACGCCGGCCAGCTTGCGCATCCAGGTGAGCTGCCGGCGCGCGTAGCTGCGCGTGTGACGCTTCATCGCGTCCACATCGCCGGCGAGCAGCTCGTCGAACCCGAGCGCCCTGCGCGCGGTCTCCGATGCCCCGGCCGCGTGCGCCGCCCGCACCTCCTCCACCGCGCCCGACCGGGCCATGGCCTCCACGCGCGCGTCGATGCGCGCGTACAGCGCCTCGCGGTCCATGACGAGGCCGGCGAGCAGGGTCGGGTGGCGCGTGTGCTCCGTCCACAGCTGCGAGCGCTCGGGTGGAGGCTCGAGCTCGCCGGCCTCCAGTAGCTCCAGCGCCCGCACGACGCGCTGGCGGTCGTTGGGGTCGATCGCCTCGGCGGCCCAGGGCGCGTGCCGGCCCAGCTCGGCGTGCAGCGCCGGTGCGCCGCGCGCCTGGACCTGGGCCTCGAGGCGCTCCCGCACGCCCTCGGGGGGCGGGGGCCGCAGATCCAGATCGGCCAGCGCGGCGCGTAGGTACAGGCCGGTCCCCCCGAGCACGATCGGGCGCCGGCCCTCCGCCAGGAGCCCGTCGATCTCGGCGTGGGCGAGCTCGGCGTACTGACCGGCGCTGAAGCGAGCGTCGACCGGCAGAAACGACACGAGGCGGTGCTCCAGCCGGGCGCGCTCGTGCGGGGCGGCGACGCCGGTCAGCACCTCGAGCCCGCGGTACACCTGCAGCGCATCGGCCGACACCGCGACGGGGTCCTCGCCGCGCTCGGCGCGCAGCCGGTCGGCCAGCGCCACCGCGACGGCGGTCTTGCCGACGCCGGTCGGGCCGAACAGCGCGATGACCTCTGGCGGGGGCATGCCGCGGAGTATCGTCAGCGCCATGGGGGTTCGCATCGGCTGTGGCCTGTCCACGGAGCCCGACGCGCGTGCGGGCGCGGGCCAGGCGGCACACGCGGCACTGCGTGCGCTGGACGGCGCGAGCGTGGATCTGGCGGTCGTCTTCGCCTCCGGCACGCACCTCGCGGCACCGGAGGCGACGCTCGAGGCGGCGCACGATGCCCTGGCGCCCCGCGAGCTGGTCGGCTGCGGCGCGGGGGGCGTGCTCGCCGCGGCGCAGGAGGTCGAGGCCGGGACCGCCGTCGCCGTGTGGGCCGCCCACCTCGACGGGGGTCGGGCGACGCCCTTTCATGCCGAATCGGTGGAGATCGACGACGGCGTGGCCGTCGCGGGCATGCCCGATCTGGACGGCGCGGCCGCGGCGATCCTGCTCGCCGACCCGTACAGCTTCCCCACCGACGGGCTGCTGCGCCAGCTCGCCCGCGACGCGGCCGGCGTGCCGGTGCTCGGCGGGCTTTCGAGCGCGAGGACGCTGGAAGGTGCCGGCGCGCTCTTCGTCGGCGATGAGGTCGCGAGCGCCGGGGCCGTCGGCGCCCGGCTGGACGGCCTGGACGTGATGCCCTGCGTGTCCCAGGGCGCGGCGCCGGTGGGACCCGAGCTGACCATCACGGCCGCCGACGGCCACCTGATCGAGGAGCTCGCGGGTGTGCCCGCACTGGAGAAGCTGCGCGACGTGATCGGCGCGCTGGGGGCGCCCGAGCGCTCGCTCGTGTCGCACGGCATGCTGCTCGGCATCGTGACCGCCCCGGGCAAGCCGGACTACGAGCGCGGCGACTTCCTGGTCCGGGGCATCCTGGGCGGCGACCCCGACACGGGCGCCGTCGCGGTCGGCGCGGCCGTCGAGCCCGGCCAGGTCGTGCGCCTGCACGCGCGCGACGCGGACTCGGCGGACACCGACCTGCGCGAGGCGCTCAGCCTGCGCATGGCGGCGCTGGGCGGCGACCCGCCCGCCGGGGCGCTCGTGTTCACGTGCAACGGGCGCGGGAGGGACATGTTCGGAGCGCCCGACCACGACGCCGCGGCGCTGGACCGGGAGCTGCAGGGCGCCCCGGCCGCGGGGTTCTTCGCCGCGGGCGAGATCGGGCCCGTCGGCGGCGAGAGCTTCCTGCATGGGTTCACGGCCACTGTGGCAATCTTCCCGCCGTGAACGTCGCCGGGAGGACCGTCCTGCTGACCGGCGCCACGGGCGGGCTCGGCAACGCCATCGCCCGCGCGCTCGGCTCCCGCGGGGCGAAGCTGCTGCTCAGCGGCCGCCGCGCCGATGTGCTGGAGCCCCTGGCCGAAGAGCTCGGCGGCCGCGCGCTCGCCGCCGACCTGACCGACCGGGCGGCCGTGGATCGATTGGCCGCCGAGGCCGGCAACGTCGACATCCTGGTGGCCAACGCCGGCCTCCCCGCCGACGGGCCGGTGCTCGACTACACCGTCGAGCAGCTCGACCGCGCGCTCGAGGTGAACCTGAGGGCGCCGCTCGTCCTCGCGCGGATGCTGTCAGAGCCCATGGTGGCCCGCGGCGAGGGCCACATCGTCTTCATGTCCTCGCTGTCCGGAAAGGTGGCGACCGGCAACGCGGCCGTGTACGCGGCCACGAAGTTCGGACTGCGGGGCTTCGCCTGGGGACTGCGCCACGACCTGCGCGACGCCGGCGTCGGGGTCTCGGTGATCACTCCCGGGATCATCCGCGACGCCGGCTTCTTCGCCGACGCCGGCGTCGCCGCGCCGTTCGGCTCCGCGAGGCGGACGGCCGGGGACGTCGGCGACGCGGTGGTGGGCGCGATCGAGCGCAACCGCGCGGAGATCGTGGTCGGGTCCGTCGGCGAGAAGGTCTGGGGCGCACTCGGGGCGCTGACCCCGAGCACGCTCGCCTACGTGAACCGGCGGTTCGGCGGCAACGACGTCGCCGGGGCCCTGGGCGCGAGCGAGGCTCACCGCTCCAAGCGGTGAGGCGGCGGCCTCGCCCACCGAGTGCCCGCGCGGGCCTCGGTCAGGTGCCGACGTAGGCCGCGAGGTGCTCGGCAGTGAGGGTGGAACGGGCGGCGACGAGGTCGGCGGGTGCGCCCTCGAAGACGATCCGGCCGCCGTCGTGGCCGGCGCCGGGGCCGAGGTCGATGATCCAGTCGGCGTGTGCCATGACCGCCTGGTGGTGCTCGATGACGATGACCGACTTGCCGGAGTCGATCAGCCGGTCGAGCAGGCCGAGCAGCTGCTCGACGTCGGCGAGGTGGAGGCCGGTGGTCGGCTCGTCGAGGACGTAGACGCCGCCCTTCTCGGCCATGTGGGTGGCCAGCTTGAGCCGCTGCCGCTCGCCGCCGGACAGCGTGGTGAGGGGTTGACCGAGGGTGAGGTAGCCGAGCCCGACGTCGACGAGCCGGCCGAGGACGGCGTGCGCGGCCGGGGTGCGCGCCTCGCCGGCGCCGAAGAACTCCTCGGCCTCGGTCACCGACATCGCGAGCACCTCGCTGATGTCGCGGCCCCCGAGGTGGTGGTCCAGTACCGATGCCTGGAACCGCTTCCCCCCGCACTCCTCGCAGATGGTGGCGACGCCGGCCATCATCGCCAGGTCGACGTAGACGACGCCGGCGCCGTTGCAGTTGGGGCAGGCGCCCTCGGAGTTGGCGCTGAACAGCGCCGGCTTCACGCCGTTGGCCTTCGCGAACGCCTTGCGGATCGGGTCGAGCAGTTTGGTGTAGGTCGCCGGGTTGCTGCGCCGCGAGCCCTTGATCGCCGCCTGGTCGAGCGACACCACCTCGTCCCGCCCGGACACCGAGCCACCGATCAGCGAGCTCTTGCCCGAGCCCGCCACCCCGGTGACGACCACCAGCACCCCGAGCGGGATGTCGACGTCGACGT
>DASYIJ010000139.1:0-3423 GCA_035997675.1 Solirubrobacteraceae bacterium | reverse complement strand
GGCACGGGCCTCGGCAAGGACGACACGATCTTCGCCAAGCGCGCGGGGGTCGTCGAGTTCAGCACGGGGCGCCGAGGCCGGATCATCACGGTCACGCCGGCCGGCGAGTAGTCACGTCGTGAGCGCCCGCGACGCCGCGCGCGCCATCGCGGCCGGCCGCGTGGTCGTGGGCGCCGCCTTCGTCGTCGCGCCCGCGCTCGCCGGGCGCGGCTGGATCGGCGACGACGCCGACCGCCCCGGCGTCCAGGCGATCTTCCGAGCGCTGGGGATCCGCGACCTGATCCTCGGGATGCTCACGCTCCACGTCGTCGACCGCCCGGGGATCGGCGCCCGAACAGTGGCCACCTGCGCCGCGGCCGACGCGGTCGACTTCACCGCCACGCTCGCGGCACGCAAGAGCCTGCCGCCAAAGGCAGCGGCTGGCGCTCTCACCGTGGCCGGAAGCGCTGCCCTCGGAGGCGCCGCCCTGGCCGTGGCGCTGCGGGACTAGTTGTCAGTTGTCAGTTGTCAGAGCGAGGCCCGGACCCTCACTTCTGAGAACTGAGAACTGAGCACTAAGAACTAAGCACTAAGAACTAAGCCCTAAGCCCTAAGCCCTAAGCCCTTCCTACCCTTCCTGCTCGGTCGGGCGAATCAACACCTCGTTCACGTCCACATGCGGCGGCTGCGAAACCGCATACATCACCGCCCTCGCGACGTCGTCGGCCTCGAGTGCCTGCGTCGGCCGGTTCTCGAAGAACGGCGTGTCGACCATCCCGGGCGCGATCAGCGTCACGCGGATCCCCGTCCCGTTGACGTCCTGGCGCAGCGCCTCGCCCATCGCCGTGACGGCGAACTTGGTGGCCGAGTAGAGCGAGCCCTGGAGCGGACGGCGCCCGGCGACCGAGCTCGTCAGGACGTAGTGGCCGGTGCTCTCGCGCAGCGCGGGCAGCGTCGCGCGGATCGTGTAGGCGACGCCGAGCACGTTGGTGAGCACCATCTCGCGCCAGAACTCCGGCGTCTCCTTGTCGAAGCCGCGCTGCGCGCCGAACCCGGCGTTCGCGAAGGCCACGTCGATGCGCCCGAACGCGTCGAGCGTCGCCGTGACCATGCTCTCCTGGTCCTCCCACTTCGTCACGTCGCACGGCAGCGCCAGCGCGCGCCCCTCGCCGCCGAGCTCGCCGGCCAGCGCCTGCAGCTTGTCCTCGGACCGGGCGGCCAGCGCGACCCGGTATCCGGCGTCGGCGGCGGCACGGGCGGTGGCGGCGCCGATGCCGGTTGAGGCGCCGGTGATCAGGAAGACCTCGTCGTTTGTCATGGTGGGCATCCTCGTTCGAATGGTCGGAGGTTCAGCCAGACAATGATCGATCGCGTCACCATCCACGTGCGCGGTGGGGCCGGCGGCGACGGAAGCATGAGCTTCCGGCGCGAGGCCCACGTGCCCAAGGGCGGTCCGGACGGCGGGGACGGGGGGCGTGGGGGCGCCGTCGTCGTCGTATGCGACGACTCGCTGCGCGACCTGCAGGCGTTCCGGCGCGGCGCGAGATTCCACGCCGAACCCGGCGGGCACGGTCAGGGCGCGCAGCGTCACGGCGCCACCGGCGACGAGCTCGTGGTGCGCGTGCCACCGGGGACGCAGGTGGTGGCCGAGGACGGCTCGCGCTGGGACCTCGTCCGACCCGGCCAGCGCGCTGTCGTCGCGCGCGGCGGCGCGGGCGGGCGCGGCAACAAGCACTTCGCCGGCCCCACGCGGCAGGCGCCCCGATTCGCCGAGCGCGGCCTTTCCGGTGACGAGGGCCGGCTCGAGCTCCAGCTCAAGCTGCTCGCCGACGTCGGCCTGGTCGGGCTCCCCAACGCCGGCAAGTCGTCGCTGCTCGCGCGGCTCACGCGCGCGCGGCCGAAGGTCGCCGACTACCCGTTCACGACGCTCGAGCCCGTGCTCGGGACCATCGACGCGGCCGAGCGCCAGCTGGTGATCGCCGACATCCCTGGGCTGATCGAGGGCGCGAGCGAGGGGGCGGGGCTCGGCCACGACTTCCTCGCCCACGTCGAGCGCACGCGGCTGCTGGTGCACGTCGTGGATCTCCTGCCCGTCGACGGCTCCGATCCGGTCGCCAACCACGCCACGGTCGAGCGAGAACTGGCCGAGCACGACCCGCGCCTGGCGGCGCTGCCGCGCCTGCTCGCGCTGTCCAAGGCCGATCTCGTACCCGCCGAGGCGGCGGCGGCCGCCCGGCACGAATGGGCGGATCGGCTGGGCGGGGCGGTGCCGGTGCTCATCACGTCGAGCGCGACGGGCGAGGGGCTCGACACGCTCGCGGCCGAGCTGGCGAGGCGGGTCCCCGTCGAGGAGTCGGCGGCCGAGGAGCTCGCGGCCGACGCGACCCCCGCGGAGGCGCTTCCCGAGCACCGCACCTTCCGGCCGACCGCCGGACGCGGCTTCGAGGTCGAGCGCGTGGGGGAGGGGGCGTTCCGGGTCACCGGTGCCGGGATCGACCGCCTCGTCGCGCGCTACGACCCCGACAACCCCGAGGCGATGGCGCACCTGGAGGGACGGCTCCGGGGGATCGGCGTGATCCGCGCGCTCCAGAACGTGGGCTTCGAGCCGGGCGACGACGTGGAGATCGCCGGCACGGTGTTCGAGCTGGACCCGGGCACGTCGCTGTAGCGGCCCTTTCGCGTCACCTTTCCACCCACGGACCGTTCCAACATGCGAGGAACAGCGTCGCCGCGTCCGTCGGAGCCGTTCGTTGTTCAGCCGT
This sequence comes from Solirubrobacteraceae bacterium, assembly GCA_035997675.1. Lineage (GTDB taxonomy): Bacteria > Actinomycetota > Thermoleophilia > Solirubrobacterales > Solirubrobacteraceae > JALYZC01. The sequence goes on along the minus strand of DASYIJ010000139.1, from coordinate 682 downwards.
GAGGCTCCACGCGCAGCAACGCTCCGCGGTTCTCGCGGGCGCGGCGGCCCCCCTCGAACTGCGATACGGCGTGCGTTGAGCCGCGCGGGTAGCGCCTAAGCTCAAGCGCCACATGTCGACCTTCGTCATAAAGCTCGGTTCGAGCATCGTCGCCGACGAGTCCGGCGAGGTGCGCCGCGCCGTCCTCGACCGCGTATGCGCGACGGTCGCCGCGCGGCGTGCCGGCGGCGACGCCGTCGTGATCGTGACCAGTGGCGCGATCGCGCGCGGGATGCGCCAGCTCGACCTGCCGCTGCGCCCCCGCGCCATGGACGAGCTGCAGGCCGCGAGCGCCGTCGGCCAGGGCAAGCTCTACCGCGTCTACGACGAGCTGCTCGCCGGCCATGACACGCCCAGCGCCCAGGTGCTCCTCACGTTCTTCGACATCAGCGCCCGCACGCACTACCTCAATGCCCGCCAGACGCTGCGCAAGCTCCTCGACTGGCGGGTCGTACCGGTGATCAACGAGAACGACACCACGACGACCGACGAGATCTCCTTCGGCGACAACGACTTCCTCGCCGCGCAGATCGCCGTGCTCATCGGCGCCGACATGCTCGTGATGCTGACCGACACCGACGGGCTTTACACGGCCGACCCGCGCGCGAACCCCGATGCCGAGCTGGTCGAGGAGGTCTCCGAC
>DASYIJ010000107.1:0-2897 GCA_035997675.1 Solirubrobacteraceae bacterium | reverse complement strand
TTCGATGGTCACGGCGGCGAGGCGGGCGAGCTCGGCGTTGAGCGACCCCTCCCGCAGTGACGCCGAGAAGACCAGGAACCGGATGGGTTCCCGGTGCTGCGCGTCGGGCATGGCAACGTCTCCCTCGTCGGATGGCGCCCGCGGGGCGGGGACCCGGATACCGACCGACCCTATTGCAGCGCCACATTCGCGGGCCGAAGGAGTGCGAGGAGTACCCTGAGGGTCATGCTGGTCGTCGGTGCTCTCCTCCTGATCGTGGGTGCATTGCTCGTGCTGGTCGAGGCGCACGTTCCGACCGGCGGCGTGATCGGCGGAGGTGCCGTCATCGCTCTGGTCGTCGGCGCGGCGATGATGCTGTCGGCCGCGGGCGCCCCCGGCCTGCTCGTGCTCATACTCGCGCTCATCGCCCTCGGCGCTGGGGCGTACGCGCTGATGGCCCTGGTCCGCGGCCTCATCCGCTCCCGTCGGCTCCGGCCCCGCACCGGCGCCGAGGCGCTGGTGGGCCACGTCGGTGTCCTGCGCCATGCGCCCGACCCCGACGGTCGCGTGTTCGTGGACGGCGCTTTGTGGCGGGCCGAACCGGACTGGCAGCGCCACGAGCATCCCGCGGCCGAGCTGCACGACGGCGACCGCGTCGTCGTCGAGCGGGTCCACGGCCTGACCCTGTGCGTGCGCAAGGCCGAGGAATGGGAGCTGGTGCGATGACACAGGTCCTGCTGGTCGTGGTCGTCGTGCTCGCCCTGCTGCTGATGACCGCCGCGGCCGCCTCCGTGCGGATCCTGCGCGAGTACGAGCGCGGCGTGGTCTTCCGCCTCGGCCGACTGCTTCCCCAGAAGGGCCCGGGAGTGATCCTCCTGATCCCGTTCGTCGACCGTCTGGTTCGCGTCAGCCTGCGCACGGTGACGCTCCAGGTCCCGCCCCAGGACGTGATCACCCGCGACAACGTGCCCGCGCGCGTCACGGCCGTCACGTACTTCAGGGTCGTGGACCCGAACAAGTCGATCGTCGAGATCCAGGACGTCCTCGCCGCGACCTCGCAGATCGCGCAGACGACGCTGCGCTCGATCCTCGGCAAGGCCGACCTCGACACGCTCCTGGGCGAGCGCGAGAAGCTCAACGACGACCTGCAGCAGATCATCGACGACCAGACCGAGCCGTGGGGCATCAAGGTGACCACCGTCGAGATCAAGGACGTGGAGATTCCCGAGGACATGCAGCGCGCCATCGCCCGCCAGGCCGAGGCCGAGCGCGAGCGCCGCGCCAAGATCATCAACGCCGAGGGCGAGTTCCAGGCCGCAGCGAAGCTGGCGGACGCCGCCGACGTCATCAGCCGGAACCCGGTGACGATCCAGCTGCGCTACCTGCAGACCCTGCTCGAGATCGGCGGCGAGCGGAACTCGACGGTCGTGTTCCCGCTGCCGATCGACCTGATCGGGCCGCTGCTCGACGCGGTCAAGGACCGCGGGGGCGGAGACCGTGAGTCGCCGGCCGGCCAGCTGCCGAAGGGCGAGCCGGGGCAGCCGAACGGCCCACCGGCCGAGTCCAAGCGCGCGCTGACCGAGTAGCCTCGCCGCCGTGCTGCTCGAGCGCCCGGAGGTCGACCGCGCCGCCCTGGCGGCGCAGACCGGCTGGGAGGTCAAGCCGGAAGGCGCTTGCAAGGCCGATCGCTGCGTGCCGCTCCCGGACGCGCCCGCCGACGGGCCCCTCGACGCACGCATGCTGGCCGACCGCCTCGGTATGGCTCTCGTGGCCGACGACGCGCACGGCCTGTGGGCGCTCGGGCCGGAATCCGGCGGGCGAGCCCTGCTCTCCGCCGAGATGCCCGACCTGGAGCTTCCGGACCGTCACGGACGGCCATTCGCGCTGCGTTCCCTGCGCGGCACGAGGATCGTCATGGTCGCCTGGGCGTCGTGGTGAGGCTGCCGCTTCGACCTGCCCGTGTGGCAGGAGCTGCGCACCGAGCTGCGCCCCCAGGGCGTCGAGGTCGTGACCGTGGCACTCGACACCGGCGGGGCTGACGCCGCCGGCCAGTTCATCGACGCCGCCGAGCCCGAGCACCCCTCGCTGATCGACGCCGGGCACCGCCTGGACGGGCTGCTCGGGATCAGCAACGTGCCGATGGGCGTGTGGATCGACGAGGCCGGGATCCTCGTGCGGCCGCCGGAGACCGCCCATCCTGGCAAGAGCGTCCTGCGCGAGATGATGCGCGGCCAGAAGATCCCCGAAAACGTTCCTCCGCGCGTGCTCGAGATGTTGACCGAGACCACCAAGATCCGGGTCAAGCCGGAGCGCTACGCCGAGGCCCTGCGCGACTGGGCCGCCCGCGGAGCCGACAGCCCGTACGCGCTCTCGCCCGAGGAGGTCGTCGAGCGCTCCCGGCCGCGGCCGCCCGAGCTCTCGGAGGCCGCCGCCCACTTCGAGCTCGGCCAGCACCTGTACCGCGCCGGCGACGTCGACCCGGCCCGCGCGCATTTCCGGGCGGCCCACCGCCTCGACCCCGACAACTGGACCTACCGTCGCCAGGCCTGGTCGTTCGAGGATCCGCTCCAGGGACCCAGCGAGCACTACGACTCGGACTGGCTCAGCGACCTGAAGGCGTCCGGGGCCGAGAACTACTACTCGCTGCCCGACCTCTGACGGCCCACGCTAGGGTGCGGCGGGTGCCGTCGCCGCCGCCCGTCCCCGCGTTCGACGCCTGGCAGCTCGACCTCCACGGCCACCGGGTCATCTACCGGATCGCCGGTCAGGGCCCACCGGTGGTCCTCATCCATGGGATGGTCAACTCGTCTCGACATTGGGAGTCGGTGGCCCAGGAGCTCGCCGCGGACTTCACCGTGATCGCGCCCGACCTGATCGGCCACGGCGACTCGGCCACGCCGCGCGGCGACTACTCGCTC
>DASYIJ010000100.1:0-21907 GCA_035997675.1 Solirubrobacteraceae bacterium | reverse complement strand
GAGCGAGATGGCCCACGCGAGCCCCTTGCAGAGGAGCAGTAGCGCGAGCGCGGAGAGCGACCACGTCGCCGCGCCCGAGACCAGCCCCGGGAGGGCGTCCTGGCCGGAGAACAGCACCTCGTTGACGCTCTTCCCCGTGGTCTCCGCGAAGGCGATCGCGAGACCGGATACCGCGAGGCCCGCCACCGGCATGAGCACGAACGGTCGCGGCGCCACGACACGGACGCTGAGTCGCGCGAGGCGGAAGACGACGAAGCTGACGATCGCGACGGCCAACGCGAGCAGGACGCTCCAGCCGAAGTCGGCGATGTCCGGGCGTGCGAACGCAGGGAGGGACAGCGGTCCGAGCGCATAGGCGCTGGTGCTGAGTCCCGTCCACGATCCCATCCCGATCGAGACCAGCGACCCGATCCCGGCCGCGAGGAGGCCCGGAAGCAGCAGCAGCGGCAGCGTCGGGCCCCCGAGACCGGCTGCCTCGATCACGATGATCGCCGCGATGATCGGCGAGTCGAAGATCAGCGCCATCGACGCGAACGTGCCGGCGGTCGCGAGCACCAACCCCACCTGCGGAGGCGTGTCGCGCCGAGCGAGGCGGATGGCCAGAAGCCCCAGCCCCGAGCCCAGGGCGATGAGGGGAGCCTCCGGCCCGAGCACGATCCCGAGTCCGATCGTCGCGAGCGCGGCGAGGACGACGCCAGGGAGGTCGACCGGTTGCGTGACACCGCCTCCCAGACCGTCCGCCGGGAGGTGACCCCCGCGGCCGGGCAATCGCACGATCGCGAAGGCGGCCACCAGGCCGGCGATCGCGAGGACCGGAAGCGACCACCACTCGGGCACCGTGTCGTATCCGAAGTCCTTTGGGAGGTCGGTGTAGACGCCCACCTGGATCTGGTGGATGAGCTCCAGGAAGCACCACGCCGCGAGCGACGCCACGACACCGACCACGGCGGCCAGGGCCAGCAGCCCGACGAATCGTCTGCTGCGAACGATCGATGCCGGGTCTTCCGGCGAAGCGGCGGTCTCAGCCATGTCGTTCGCCCGAGCACCCGGGCTGGAAAGAACCTACCCCGCGCTCTGGTCGGTTTGGGAGATGAACGAACGCGTGCACGGTTTGTCGGCGTTCGAGACGGCTGGGACCCTCGCTGCGATGCCCGAGGCGGATTCCGCTCCTGGCTCGGCGCTGCCCGCCGGCCCGCCTTCCGCCGCAGCGGAGGCCGCTGCGGGGGCGCGCCGGCGTGAGCGCTACGGCCTGCTCCTGCTCTCCATCGCGGTCTCGTTCTCGGTGGAGGGGATTGCCTCCGAGGGCACCGCGGCCCAGGCGCTGGTCACCACGCTCCTCGGTATCACGCTGCTCCTCGCGTTCTGGGCCGCCGACATGCCGCCGCGGCGCCTGAGAAGAGCGGCCGTTGCGGTCGGCCTCGCGGTCGTCGCCGTCGACGTCGCCGTGATCGCCGGCTCGAGCCAGACGGTCACCGGCATCACACGGCTGGCGAGCGGTGTGCTCGTCGCGCTGGCGCCGCCCGCAATCGTCGTCGGCGTTCTGCGCACCCTGCGCAGACAGCGCGCGGTCACGGTCGACGTGGTGTTCGGCGCCCTGTGCCTGTACCTGCTGGCGGGGATGTTCTTCGCCTTCGCCTACGGCGCGGTGAGCAACCTCGGCGGGAGTCCCTTCTTCGATCAGGGCCTGGCCACGACCCCGTCCCGGTGCCTGTACTTCAGCTTCACGACGCTCACGACCGTGGGCTACGGCGACCTCACCGCGCGCACCAACCTGGGCCACACGCTGGCCGTGATCGAGGCGCTGATCGGACAGATCTACCTCGTCACCGTCGTGGCGACGATCGTCGGGAACGTCGGCTCGCGACGACGGCCGACGGCCTGAACGTCGATACCGTCGTCACGCTGCCTGGGGGAATTCTCGCGCGGTCTGGCGCCGCAGTACCTCGGTGCCGAGCACCAACAGCAGCGCGAACACCAGGATGCCGAGGGGCTTGCGGAAGGCGGCGATGGGCGCCCAGGCGATGAGGGCGAGGTAGAGCGCTCCGACCGCGAGGTAGGTCACTCCGGGGCGGTCGCGGAGATACGGCGCCGCCCACCGCCGGACTCTGACGGCATAGCGCGTCGGGCCGGCGAACACGGCTGCGATCACGAGCAGGATGCCGAAGGTGAGGGCCGAGCCCGCGGCCTGCGCGAGCAGCCCTGTGCCGATGCTCCACACGGCCTCGGCGGCGGGCTTTGCGGCCTCGTTCTTGGCCAGCGCGTCGACGACGGCTGTGCCGGCCAGGCCACGCGCCACGAGCGCGACCGCGCCGGCGGCGATGAAGCCGATGCCCACCGACCGCAGAGTCTCACGCCGCCGTCCACGCGCGAGGTAGACGGCGAGCGCGTACATGCCGAACACCAGCACGGTGAGGACGATCGCCAGGCGCCGGATCAGCTTGGCGATCTTCTGGGCGGCATCGAGCTGGCTGGAGCGGAGGATGACGAGCGAGGCGGCGCTCGCCGGGATCTTGTTCGCGACCGATGGATCGATGCCCACCTGCCCGGCGACCTGGGCCGCGATCGGCCGCAGGTTGAGGGTGACCTTCCCGCCCGTGGTGGAGATGTTGGTGCTGCCACCGTCGACGATCTTGAGCAGGGCCTTGTGCGCCGCGCGGTTGGCCTTCTTCCAGGCGCCCTGCAGTTGCCCCGTCGCGAGCGCCTTCTCGGCGGCCGTCTGCGTCACCTGGCGCAGACCGCCCGCCGCCGGGCCTGCCAGCGGCTGGAGCTGCGCCGGCAGCTTGCTCGCCAGCGCCGCCTTGACGTCGACGTTCGCGTACAGCTGGTTCACCACGAACGTCGCCACCTGCGTCTGGATCGCCTTGTCCTCGAGCAGCTTGCCGCTCGTGTTCACCCAGTTGTCGGTGTTCAGCGCCTGGCGGTTGACCCACAGCGAGAAGATCCCGACGAGTGCCAGGAAGGTGGCGACGATCACCAGCGCGGTGACGTACCAGTGGCGCTTCGCGGTCACGACCCCTTCTCCAACACGAGCCCAGTCTCTCCGGGGCCTCGACCGTGCGCATCACCCGATCCGGGTGAATCGCGCGGTCAGGTCAGTAACCCGTGCCGACCTTGGCGCGCTTGCGATCGTGCTCGTGCAGCCCGCCCTTCTCCTTGAGCACGGCGCACGCCTGGCCGATGTCGTCGGCGAGCGTGCTGGCGAGCGTGTGGCTGAGCGTCAGCTTGACCAGCGCGCGCATGATCTTGACGTGGTCGGCGTTTGGCGGCAGCGTGTAGGCAGGGACCATCCACCCCCGCTCCGCGGCGAGTTGTGAGGCGACGTCGAACTCGTCGTAGTTGTGCTCTCCCGCGAGCTGGAAGGCCACAAGCGGCAACTGCTCCTCGTCCTCGCCACCGATCAGCTCGAACTCTCCGATGTCGGCGATCCGTTTCGCGAGGCCCCGCGTGTTCTGCTGCATCGTCTCCATGATGTAGCGGTAGCCGTCGTGCCCGAACCGGACGAAGTTGTAGTACTGGGCCAGCACCATCGCGGCACCCGTGGAGAAGTTCAGCGTGAAAGTGGCGTCGCGCTTGCCGAGGTAGTTCTCGTAGAAGACGAGGTCCTCGGGCAGGTCGCTCGTCTCCCTGAACACGAGCCAACCGATCCCCGGGTACACCAGCCCGAACTTGTGGCCCGAGACGTTGATCGAACGGACCCGGTCGAGCCGGAAATCCCACTCGGAGTGTGGGTAGAGGAAGGGCCACACGAACCCGCCGCTCGCGGCATCCACGTGCAGCGGCACGTCCAGGCCCTGTTTCTCCTGCATGTCGACGAGGAGGTCGTTGATCCCAACGATGTCGTCCGAGTGCCCGGTGAACGTCGTTCCGAGCACCGCGGCCACGCCGATCGTGTTCTCGTCGACGTGGGGCTCCACGTCCTCCGGCCCGATCGTGTACTTGTCGCGCTGCAGCGGAATGATTCGCGGCTCGACATCGAAGTAGCGGCAGAACTTCTCCCATACCACGTGCACGTCGCCGCCGAAGACCAGATTCGGCCGCTCGGTGCCCTTCCCCGCCGCCTCGCGACGGGCACGCCACTTCCACTTCAGCGACAGCGCGCCGAGCATGATCGCCTCCGAGGACCCCTGGGTTCGCGCGCCGGTCGTCTCACCCGGTGCATGGAAGAGGTCCGCGAGCATCCGGATGCAGCGCTGCTCGATCTCCGCGGTCTGGGGATACTCGGCGTGATCGATGAAGTTGCGGTGCAGGTTCTCCGCGATGACTCGCTGCGCCTCCGGCTCCATCCAGGTCGTCACGAACGTCGCCAGGTTGCGCATGGGAATCCCGTCGAGCACCAGCTCCTCGCCGATCAGCCGCATCGCATCGACGGCGAGCATGCCCTGCTTCGGCAGCTTGTGGTCGGGAGCGGGCTCGAGCAGAAACCGGTTGCCGTACTCGCGCGCCAGGGCATCGAGCTCTCGCGATGTGACCGAACCGTTCGGCTTCGGCGGGCTCGTGGCGTCGTCGGGGCGCGGCATGGTCATACCTCCTGGAGCAGCGGCGGACGGGAGTGGTGTGGATGGCGCCGCCGGCCCGGGCGCGGCGGCCGGTGCGTGACCGATCAAGGGTCGAGCGTCGCACTGACCTTGACCGCGCGCATCGCCCCAACCGGGTGATCTTGCTCGTCGTTGACCGTAGACACCGAATACTTGACATCCCGAACATGCGTGCCTGGTAACGTCGGTCCGTCTCCCGCATCGATCCGTCGGTCGGGGCGTGACAGCTCGATTCGTCAATGAGCCTTCGGCAGGGGGCGCCTGACACGAGGCCGGCGCGGGGTTGAGAGAGAATCGCTGTGTCAGGCACGAACATCTCGGATGGGCCATCCGACGGGCGCACGTGAGCGCTTCGCGCACCCGAGCCCGCCGGATCGCGCCAGGCAAGGGCGAGAAGACGCCGACGCTCCAGCGCATCTCGCCCGACCCTTACCAGTACGTCCCTCCACGCGGTCATCAGCCGCCGCCGGTCCGCGCCGGATGGGTCTCGCGAGAGTCCGTCCTGCGGCGCTTGACGGGAAGCCCCCAGGTACCGGTCGCGCTGGTGGTCGCTCCCGCCGGTTACGGTAAGACCAGCGTCCTAACGGAGTGGGCAGAGCGCGACGAGCGCCCGTTTGCGTGGATCGCGATCGAAGAGGCCGACAACGATCCGGGGCGTCTTCTCGGATCCATCGCCAGTGCCCTACACGACCTCGAGCCGATCGGCCCCGACGTCTTCGGCGCGCTGTCGGCCCCGCATCCCAGGTTCTCGTCCGCCGCGCTGGCCCGCCTCGGGCAGTACTTGAGCAGTCGAGTCCACGACTTCGTTCTCGTTCTCGACGATCTGCACCTGCTTCACGACAGCGACTCCCTGGATGTGCTCAGCGTGGTCGCGGAGCATCTGCGTCCCGGCGCCCAGATGGCCCTGGGCGCGCGCGGTGATCCGCCGTTGCATCTCGGACGCCTGCGTGCCCAGGGCAAGCTGGTGGAGCTGCGGGCACCGGATCTGGCGATGGCCGAGGCGGAGGCCGCCCAGCTGTTCGACCAGGCCGGGCTGACGCTCGACGACGCGGAGGTACACACGCTTGTTGACCACACGGAGGGGTGGCCCGTCGGCCTGTACCTCGCCTCTCTCGCCCTGCGCGATCAGGCGAACGTGGGTCACGCCGTCGCCAGCTTCGCAGGGGACGATCGCATCGTGACGGACTATGTGCGCGAGGAGCTGCTCTCTCAGCTTTCGGCGGCGCGGATCCAGTTCCTCATGCGGACCTCGGTGCTCGACCGGCTCTCGGGGCCGTTGTGCGACGCTGTGCTCGAGCAGTCCGGCTCGAGCGGCGAACTGCGCGAGATGTCGCGGGCCAACCTCCTACTCGTTCCACTCGACCGGACGGACGAGTGGTACCGCTACCACACGTTGCTGCTCGACACGCTCCGAGACGAACTCCACCGCCGCGAGCCAGAGCGTGAAGTGGAGCTGCACCGGCGCGCCAGCGCCTGGTACGCCGATCACGACGACCCCGATCGCGCGATCGGTCATGCCCTGGCAGCACACGACATACGCCGCGCCGGCGACCTCATGTGGGCGAGCTTCCCGCTGTACAACACCCGCGGCCGCCTCGCAACCATCCAGCGATGGCTGGAGCGCGTACCGCACGAGGAAATTACGGGGTACGCCCCGCTTGCCCTCACCGCTGCACATTGCCGCCTCAACACCGGCGAAGGTGACCTCGTCGCCTGGTGGACCGACGTCGCCGCTCGCGCCATCGAGCAAGCCGGTACGGACGACGACGCCTCGTTGCGCTCCGCGGTGGCGATCCTGCGAGCTGCCCTCGCGCGCCAAGGCATCACGCAGATGGGCAAAGACGCGGCCCGCGCCTACGAGCTCGAGAGCGAGGACAGCCCTTGGCGCACCCTGTGCTGTTTCCTGGACGGAGTGGCGCAGCACCTCGCCGGAGATCGCGACGGTGCCCGGCAGCGTCTCGAGGAAGGGGCGAGTCGTTCCGCTATGGGAAACGTGCCGCAGATGCACGCGTTGTGCTTGGCGCAGCTGGCCGTGCTGGCCAGGGACGACGGCGATGGCCGCGACAACGGGTCCCAGGCGGTTCACGCAAAATCCCAGGTCGAGCACTCCGGGCTGTCCGACTATCCCACCATGGCACTCGTGTTCGCCGCGGCCGCAGACCACCACGCGCAGCGTGGCCAGGTCGAAGAAGCCGCGAGCGAGATGAGCCATGCGCTGGGACTCCTGGTCAGGCTGGGCGAGGACTACATAGCCTGGTACCAGGTAGAGGTCCGCGCCCTGCTGGCCCGAGTGGCGTTGCGGCTCAGCGACGTGCCCGCCGCGCGCGACCTGCTCGGCCAGGGCGCGCGGTACCTGCGCCTGACGCCCGACGCCGTCGTGTTGAAGCAACTGCTGGATGACGCAAACGAACAGGCGGAGGCGGTGCTGGCGTCGTCGGTCATCGCCCCCTCGTCACTGACGACGGCCGAGTTGAGGGTCCTGCAGCTTCTCCCCACGCACCTGTCGTTTCGTGAGATCGCGGGGGAGCTCTACGTTTCCACGAACACGGTGAAGACGCAGGCGCACGCCGCGTATCGCAAGCTCGACGCATCGTCGCGCTCGCAGGCGGTGGATCGCGGGCGCGTCCTGGGCCTGCTCGACGAGCCCGCCGACTGAGCGTCGTCCATCGGTCGAGCCCTCGAAATCACCCGGATCGGACGATGCGCTCGAGGCGGTCCGGATCTAGGTTCGACTCGAGGTGGAGAACGCAGAGGAGCTTCTGAGGCGTCTCGCGCTGAACGACGAGAGCGCGGTGCAGTCGGTCCTGGCCGGAAGCCCGGAGGCGGGCGGCGTGCCGGCGCTGGAGGCCAAGATCCGCGCCCTGGTGTCCCTGAGCGCGCTCCTGGCGATGGGCGCGAGCACGACCTCCCTCAGATGGATGGCCGAAACGGCCTACGAGGCGGGCGCGACCGACGAGGAGATCGTCGGCGTGCTCGTCGCCGCTGGGCCCGAGCTGGGTGTCGCCGGAATCGTCTGCGGGGCACCCCGGCTCGCACTCGCGATCGGCTACGACGTCGAAGACGTCATCAGCTGACCCGACGGGGGCCCGGCGCTCGCCAGTCCCCCGCCGGTCCAGTCAGGGTTAGGGACCTCTGGGCTCGCCCGGCAGGGGCTCGCCATACACGATGAGGCCGTGGATCACGATGACGCAGAGCGCGAAGATCCCCAGCGACCAGAACGGATAGGCGCCGCCGATGGACAGCAGCGCGCCGATGGCGCCGAGGCTGGCGGCGAAGATCCCGATCAGCCGGCCGAAGGTCCCGCCGGCAAGCAGCGAGAACCCGGCGATGAGCTGGATGAAGCCCAGGATGACCGTGATCCAGCCCCAGCCGTGCAGGCTCGAGAACACGTAGTGCGAACCGCTATCGGTGAAGAAGTGGGCATCGCCGATGGCGGCGAAGCCGTAGATGATGTTCAGCGTCCCTGCGATCAGCAGCAGGACCGCGGCGAACACGGCACGACCGACCCCTCTCATGTCCGTCCTCCTTTGTCGTTTGACCCGCGCCGGAAGGGCGCGCGGCGGCTGAAAGACAGCGTCTGCGAAACCGGTGCGCGGCGCATCATCCGATCGGGGTGATGTGGTGGCGCCGGCCAGACCCAGCGGCCGCGGCTCAGATGCCGGTCTCGGCCGCGATCCTGCCGGACTTGACCGCGCTCTCGAGCGCTGCGTAGTCGCGTTCGTTCTGGTCCGCGTAGGTCTCCGCAAAGTCCGCCATCGCCCTGTCGAACACGTCGCCGGATCCGAGGTAGGCGGCAATCGCGACCCGATCGCCCGACCGCGCGTGGGCCCGGGCGAGCGTCCAGCCGCACATCTCCGCGTAGTCCGCCAGATTGCTGGGACCCATGACGTCGACGTCCGCGGACGCCTTCCAGTCCCACAGCTGGCGCACGTACAGATCGCGCTGCTTGCCGTCGATTCCGGTGGCGCGAATCCAGCCGAGGAAGATGTCGCTGGCGGCCTGCATCAGCCACTGCCCTTCGACGACGCGCTGCCCGTGATTCGCGAAGCGGCTCTTGCCGGCGTAGGGCTCCAGCACGGACGCCCCGGCCTCTTTCGCCTGCAGGAAGAGAGGGTCCTCGTCGTCGCGCCCGAGAAGCAGCACGATTCGCGCCCGCGTGCCGACACTGCCGACGCCTACGACCTTGCGCGCCACGTCCACGTAGCGGTAGCTCTCGAAAAGCTCGCGCGCGCCGCCCTGCAGCGTCCGGCTGTACGAGCGGAAGAGGGTCCGCAACTCCTTATCCATCCGCTCGGATTCGGCCGCCGGAATGAGCTCGTCGAGGGGGACGATCAGCGGCGGGTCGTTGATGATTCGCAGCTCGCCGTCGACCCGGTGGGTCAGCTTGGAAAGGGCGCGCATGCTGTCCTTCGTGGTGGCCTTCCGGGCGACCTTCTCCAGGCGCTTTGCGTCCCGCTTGTCTGACACCCAGCGCGAGCGAATCGCCGCCCCGTCGAGCCGCGCGTACCAGACCTCGAGATTCTTCATCTCGGCGAAGCGCCGCATGGCCGCGCGGTATTCGCCCACGGTCCTGAGCACGATCTCACGGCGCTCAGCGCCGTTGAACCCTCGGTCGCGCCCACCGACCGCCAGGCTGGCCGCCAGCCGCTTGACGTCCCACTCCCACGGGCCCGGCAGCGTTTCGTCGAAGTCGTTGATGTCGAAGATGAGCTCGCGATCGGGTGAGGCGAAGCCGCCGAAGTTCGACAGGTGCGCGTCGCCGCAGAGCTGTGCGCGCAGCCCCGAATTCGGTGAGGCGGCGAGATCGGCCGCCATGATCGCGGCGGCGCCGCGGTAGAACGTGAACGGCGACACCAGCATGCGCCCGTACCGGATCGGCACGAGCTCGCTGACGCGCGACGCCGCCTGCCGCTCGAGCACGTCGACCGGATCGGGTCGATCCGGCGCCGGCTCGAAGGCACCCTGGGCCCCACGGCGGACGTCCGCGCGCGCCGCCCGCCCGTGCGCCGCCCGCTCCTCCGACGAGGGATGGGCCGTGCTCGCAGCGGGCGGCGACGACACTGCCATCAGGTTCGTGCGCCGGCCTCCAGACCGGCGGCGACCAGGTCCTCGGGATGCACCCACTCGTCGGCGAGCGGCTCTCCACCGGCGCGCTCGATCGCCTCGCGCAGGGGAATTGCCCAGCGGTGCTCGATCAGCGCGATCCCGGCCGATGAGCCCGGTGGGATCGTGTCGGCGACGAACCAGACGTCGCCCTCGCTGAACGCCTTGCCGTCCTCCATCGCGACGGCTCCGGCCAGAGCTCCCGCCTCGGCGCCCTCTTCGCCTCCTGCGCCGAGACCGACCAGCGCCCCCGCCAGCGCCCCGAACTCCATCGCCTCCTCCTGGGACAGGTCACTCAGCTCGACGGCGGTGATCACGCCGTCGTCGTCCTTGTTCACGAACAGGAGGTCGACCAGGCGGATGATTTCCTCGTCACGCAGGCGCTTGAGCTCGGCGAGGATCTCGCCCTCGAATTTGCCGTGCTCGAAGCCCACCACCAGCATCTGTACGGGTCCGAATTCCATGTCTTCCTCCTCAGCCGTTTAGGAGCTTCTGCTTCTGGGCGTCGAACTCCGCCTGGGTCAGGACCCCGGTGTCGAGGAGTTCCTTGAGGTTCTTGAGCGCCTGGATGCGGTCGGCCTCCGACATCGCAGCCGGTGCCGGTGCCGCGGCCTGCGGCGGTGCCGCGGCGGGCGGTGGGGCCTGCTGGCCGATCGCGGCGTCCTGGTCGTACTCGTGTTGCTCGGTGCGAGCCCGTCGCTTCCCCGCGGCATACCCGGCGCCGCCGACCATGGCCGCGCGCATCAATGGGCGCCGTCGTCCAACTAGGGGCATCGTGATCCTTTCGCTCGTCGTGAGTCTGGAATCGATCCAACCGCACGCGCCGCTGTCTCGCATCATGCGAAGTGGGTGAAATGCGACGGCTCGGAACCGCCCGGCGTCGTGCGTCGTCGACGAGGAGACGGGCTACGGCGAGCCAGCTGGCCTCGGGGCCAGCACGCGACGATCGTCGACCACGTAGGCCGCGATCAGCGCGATCGGGAACACGAACAGGCTGAGGATGAAGAACCCCAGGAAGCTGTGCCCCTTGCGGGCGGCAACCCGGGCCGGCCAGAAGGCAATGGCGACCAGGATGCAGAAGGCGAGAACCCCCAGAACAAACCCGCCGAACGTTGAGACAGCGACTACGTCGGGCATGACTTCGAACCTCCGTCAAGAGTGAGTGACCAACCCAGGCTCCCACCGCCCGGTGCGCGCCACATCATCCGAATGGGATGAACTCGGCGCTACGGGCTCCGCGCGAGCCCCGACTCGCCGGCGTAGATCACGAAGGTTCCGGCGAACTTGTCGGCGAGGCCCTGCCGGCGGTCATCGACGAGCATCAGGAGGAAGCCGAGGCCGAGCGTGAGGAACGACGCGCAAATTCCCGCCAGCCGGCGTATCGCGTGTGCCACGTTCACCCGCTCGCCGTCGGACCGGACGACGACGAGCCCCAGGAGCCGCATCCCCGGAGTCTGGCCGGCCAGGACCCAGAAGCCGACGAGGTACGCGGCCGTGAAGGTGATCCAGCCCGCCGCGGTGGCCAGCACCTCCGGCGTGTCGGGCTTGACGCCGTTCGGCAGGATGGCGTCGAGCACCACGGCGATGACCACCGTGGTCACGGTGGCGACGGCCACCATGATCGCGTAGTCCACGACCCACGCCACCCCCCGGCTGACCAGGCCGGCGTACATCGGGCGGGCGCGGCCGGGCATCACTCCCGATCTGATCGCTCCGGGAGCACGGGCTGCGGGCGCGACCAAGGAGCCGGCTTGCGTCGCAGGACCGAGCGGGCGACCCGCTCGGCCACGGCGTCGGCCGACACGGTCCGGGACCGCATCGCGCCGGCCACCTCGTCGACCAGCCCCATGCTCTGGCGTGTGAGGGCGGCGCGAACCTCGTCGCTCTGCGCGATCTGCTCCACCCACCGGTGGACCTCGTCGCTGGCGAGCAGACGGTCGCTGAGCTCGTCGACCAGCTCGCTCTCGAGCACGCGGGTGATCGCCCGCTCCAGGCCGGGTGACTGGACGATCCGGGCGACCAGCTCCTCCAGGGCGGGGCTGTCCAACCCGGCGACCACCGCCCGCTCGAGCTCGGGGCTCTCGATCACCTGGACGGCCACGCGGTCCATGACCCCGCGACCGAGCACGTCGCTGACCGTCTCGGCGACCAACCGGCTGGTCAACAGGGCCTCGACGCCCGCCGCGGCCTGTCTCCTCGCATCCTCACCTGCGCGGGCCTCCTCCCGCTCGCCGAGCGCCGCGAGGCGCTCCACCGGCGCGGTGAGGGCCCTCCGCGGCGCTGCGGCCAACTGGGAGCGCCACGGCGCCCCGAGCGGCCTGCTCGCGGCCGCCGCCACGCTCCATCCGGTGCGAGTCGCGACCCCCGCGCCGCGAACGCCGATCGCGGCCAGTCCGATCGCGATGTGACGGATTGATGGGCGCTCTGCAGGCACGGGCTCTCCCTCGACGGCTACGACCGTAACGTCTGCGCGCGGACGGACGCATCACCCCAACCGGATGATTCGACCGCTTGCGCACGATCCCGCGTGACCTATTTACGCCCTCGCGGCCACGAGCGAGCGAACTGGAGAGGCATATGTCACTCGGGAGCGTCGATTCCATCGAGCGGAGCGTGCACGAGACCAATCGGTGGCTGCACGAGTTGGCGGAGGAGCTCGGACATGAGGACCGGGAGGAGGCGTGGCGCGTGCTGCGCGCCTACCTGCGGCTGCTGCGCGATCGTCTGACCGTGGACGAGGCCGCCCAGCTGGCCGCCCAGCTTCCGACGGTGCTCCGCGGCGTCTTCTACGAGGGGTTCGACCCAAGCCGCCAGCCGGTCAAGCTGCGCCACCGCGACGAGTTCCTCGAGCGGCTGGCCGCCGAGGCGCAGCTTTCCGGCCCGGGCGAGGCGGCGCGTGCCGCCGACGCCGCCACAAGGATTCTGGAGAGCCACGTGACCGCCGGCGAGTGGGACGACGTGCTGGCGCAGCTTCCCGCCGAGCTGCGCGAGCTGATGCAGCACCAGTGACGCCGCCGCGCTGTGGGCGTCACCCCGGAACCGGGGTAGCTACACAGGGGGTGGCGGGACCGCGTGCGGCGCCTCCGGCACCACACGATTATCAACCGGCGCCAGGACGAACGCCTCGAGACCGTAGTTCGGCTCGAGGTGGCTCTGGCTCATGAAGGCGATCACCCTGCGGCCGCTCAGCCGCTCGACCGCTTCCGTGAAATCGGCGCGCATGGTCCGTTGAAAGAGGGCACGGGTATCGAGCACCGATGCATAGTGGCCGCCGGTGACCAGGGTCTGCTCGCCCTTGGTGAGGCTGTCGCCGAGTAGGCAGACGATCAGGTTGTCGTGCACGTAGGTGCGGGCGTCGGTCGGCCCGCGGCCGGTGTAGCGGTGCAGCAGGCTGACGATCTCATCGGAGATCGCGCCGCCCAGCGTGCCGTCCGTCCGAACCTCGTCAGGGCCGGTCATGAGCCAGCCTCTCGATCTCGTTCCCTTCTCAGGTGAGCCACAGGACGGGAGGAAGGAAACGCGCAGAACCCGACGAGGGACCTGATTCAAGCTACTCCTTTCGGCGCCCCATAGCGAGGCCCCGCGCACGGCCTCGAGGCGGTGGTGCGCTGCGCTAGCGTCCTCGGCATGCGGGAATGGCCGGCCAGCGTCGACGCCGTGCGCACACGCGGCTGAACCGCGCGTTTCGTGAACGCACCGATCGAGACACCCGACGTGCTCGTGCTGGGGGTCGGCGGCGTCCTCGGGGAGGCATGGCTGAGTGGGGTCCTGGCCGGGATCTCGGCGGCGAGTGGCATCGATTTCCGCGAGTGCCGGGCGTTCGTCGGCACGTCGGCCGGCTCGATCGTCGCCGCGTATCTGGCCGCGGGGCATTCGCCGCCGGCCGCGGCGGACAGTAGCGATGCGGATTCCGAGCGCGTGGACGCGCAGCGCGGGCTCGCCGCGGCGCTGGTCCGCGGCGCGGGCCGGGCGAGCCTGGCGGCGACTCTGCCCCTCGCGCCCTTCCTGCTGGCGGCGTCGGCGCCGGGTGCGGCCCTGGCCCGGGCGGCCGTGCTGTCCCGGACGCCCGCCGGCAACATCGCGCTCGATGACCTCCGCGCGCGGATCGAGCGGCTGGGTGGGAGCTTCGACGGGCGACTGCAGGTGGTGGCGGTCGATCGCGCCAACGGAAAGCGGGTTGTCTTCGGGAGCTCCGACGCGCCCGAGGCCATGGTCGGCGACGCCGTCGTGGCGTCGTGCGCCGTCCCGTCGCTGATGCGGCCGGTGGCGATCGGTGGGCGCACCTACGTCGACGGTGGCGTCTGGAGCCCCACCAACCTCGACGTCGCACCCGTGCGGCCCGGCGACCGGGTGCTGTGTCTCGTGCCGACCGCCCGGATCGGGAGCGGAGGTTCGCCGGCGCGGGCGCTGCGAGTCGCGTGGCGTTCGACCACGGCGCTGGAGGTGGGCGCGCTGCGCCGGCGCGGGGCCGCCGTGCGCGTCGTCGGCCCCGACGACGAATCGGCGGCGGCGATGGGCGACCGCCTGATGGACCCGCGCTTGCGTGAGCGAACGGTCAGCGCCGGCCGGCGACAGGGACACCGACTCGCCGCGGAGCCCTAGGGCTTGATCCCGGCCCTCTTACGCAGGGTTTAGCGCAAGTCGTCACAGTCCGGCTTCACGAGACCGCGCGGCGACGATCATCTGGAGCAGGCCGAGCGCCTCGCCGCGGAGCTCGGCGAGCAGCTCGCCGAACTCGGGCGGCGTGTCCGCGCGCTCGAGGCGGAGGTGGCGAGCTGGGCGCTGCGCGAGCGCGAGCTGCGCCGCGAGCTGACCGCCGAGCGCTCGCGCACTCCCGAGCCGAACGAGCCGCCGTCAGAGTCGGCGGGCCTGGGCGAGGGCGAGCTGCGCGACGCGTTCGAGGCCGCGCAGGAAGCACGCCCGCGCAGGCGTCCGCGCTGGGCGGACGATCTGCTCGGCGAACCTCCGGACGCCAAGGACTGACGTGGCCCGGCGCCGCCGAACACTCCTCGTCCTCGCCGCGGCGTCCGTCGCGGTCGCGGTGTGGGCCGCCGCCCCGGCGCTGTCGGTGAAGCCGTACGTCCCGCGGGTCGTGGAGTTCGGCATGCCCGTCCCGGCCGTCTCGCGGCCGGCCGCCGTGGGGGCGGCCGGCGGCTCCGTCACGACTCCTGTCCTGCGCGCTGCCAAGCGCTTCGATCTGTTCGGCGTCACCTGGCACGGCCCGCTGGGCGCGCGCGTGGAGGTTCGGGTCCGGCTCGCGAGCGGGCGTTGGAGCCCGTGGCATCTCGGCGACCACGCCGTCGACGTTCCCGATCGCAGCGCCGCGGTTCACGGGACCGAGCCGATCTGGGTCGGGGGCGCCGATGCGCTGCAGCTGCGCCTTCCGCGCTCCGTGCACGGCGTGCACGTGGACTTCGTCAACTCGACCGGGACCGCGACGACCGCGGATCGGCTGCGCACGCGCATCTTCGATGCGGTCCACACCGCCTTCGTCGCGCTCGTGCCCGGGTCGGCCGGCGCCGACACGACGCCCGCCGACGGCCGGCCGCGGATCATCGCGCGCAGCGCGTGGGCGGGGAACCAGTGCAAGCCCCGTCACGCTCCGGGCTACGGCGTCGTGAAGCTGGGCTTTGTGCACCACACGGACAACCTCAACGGCTACGGCCCGGGGCAGTCGGCCGCCATCGTGCTGGCGATCTGCCGCTTCCACCGCGACACCCGCGGGTGGGATGACATCGGCTACAACTTCCTCGTCGACCGCTACGGCCAGATCTTCGAGGGCGCCGCGGGCGGCGTCGACCGTCCGGTCGTGGGCGCGCAGGTCAAGGGCTTCAACACGGTCTCGACCGGCGTCGCGAACATCGGCACCTTCGTGAGCACATCGCAGACGCGCGCCGGCATGGGCGCGCTCGCCCGCGTGCTGGCCTGGAAGCTCACGCTCCACGGCGTCCCGGCGACGGGCCGGGTACGGCTCGTCACGACGGAGCCGAACCTCAACGGAAAGCCCAAGGGGACCGTCCTGCACCTCAACCTGATCTCCGGCCACCGCGATGCCAACGCCACCGACTGCCCCGGCAGCGCGCTCTACGCCGGGCTGCCGAGCCTGCGCCGCCAGGTGGCCGCGCTGGCCGCACCACTGACGAGTCTCGGGCTCGGCGCGGCCCGCAACCCGGTCCGCTCCGGCCAGCCCGTCGTCCTCTCCGGCCGCCTCGCGCGCGCCGCGCGGACCCCGGTCGCGGGCGCCCAGGTGGCGATCCAGATGCTGCGCGGCACGACGTTCGCGACCGTGGGGGGCGTGGCGACGGGACCCGACGGCCTGTGGTCGGCGACGCTGCCGCTGACGCGCAGCGCCACCTTCCGCGCGTCCTATCCGGGCGACGCGAGCCACCGGGCGGCCGTATCGGAGCCGCTCCCGGTCCGAGTCCGCCCCTGACTGCGGGATACTCGCGCCGCTGATGGCCAGCGACGCGCCGCCACCGCCGACCCCGCCGGGCTGGTACCCGGACCCGTGGCGTCGCGCGGCGCGGCGCTACTGGGACGGCCGTCAGTGGACGGGACACGTCGACGACGCGGCGCCCCCGGCTGCGCGTTCGCCGGGGCGGCCGAGCACGAACGGCTGGGCGATCGCCTCCCTCGTGCTCGGGGTTCTCGGCGGATCGCTGCTCGCGATCGTGTTCGGGCTCGTGGCCCGCAGCCAGATCAGGCGATCGGGCGGCCGTCAGGGCGGGCTCGGCCTCGCCACGGCGGGGATCGTGCTCGGCTGCCTATGGCTGGTCCTGATCGCGATCGTGGTGGTGCTCGCCGTCACCGGGTCCTTCGACGACAGCAACGCCGCGCGCTTCACGGGCGAGCGCAAGCAGGTGGCGCGGGTGGTCGACGACGTCGAGTCGGGGCTGAGCGACAACGACGGCGGACGCGTCTGCAACCGCCTGTTCACCGAGCGCTGGGCCGCCCTCGTCTCACGCGGAGCCGGAAAGTCGTGCGTCGCCTACGTCGACAGCGTCGAATCCGGCCGCCGCCAGGCCCATCTCGACGTGAAGTCGCTCACGATCTCGGGCGACAGCGCGACCGCGCGGATCGACGAAGGCGGCGCGCACGAGACCTGGCGCTTCGTCCGCACCGCGGGCGGCTGGCGGGTGGACGAGATCCGCAGGTAGGGCATACGATCGCCGCCGCCCGTCCGTCCCCGAGAGAGGAGCGCAGAACGCATGGCCACGATCGAGACCGTCTCCGGCCCCGTCGACGAGGAGCAACTCGGTCTGACGCTCCCCCATGAGCACATCCGCTCGACGTCGGAGGGCGCGCGCGCGACGTTCCCGCATCTCTACGACGAGCAGGCGGAGCTCGAGCGCGCGGTCGAGGGGTTCAAGGCGGTGATGGAGCAGGGAGTGAGGACCATCGTCGAACCGACCTGCATGGACCTGGGGCGCGACGTCGGGCTGGCCCAGCGCGTGGTCGACGCGACCGGGATCCAGCTGGTCATGTGCACCGGGATCTACGGCTCCCGCTACACGTTCCTGCCCCAGTGCTTCGCCAACCGCGACGCCGATTACCTCGCCGATGTGTTCGTGCACGACATCGAGGAGGGAATGCAGGGGACCGATGTGAAGGCGGCCTTCCTCAAGTGTGCGGTGGACGAGCCGGGCATCACCGAGGACGTGGACAAGATCCTTCGCGCGTGCGCGCGCGCGAGCAAGCGCACCGGGCGGCCGATCATGTCGCACTCCCACCCGGCCAGCGGAACCGGCCTCACGCAGATGGACGTGTTCGACGAGGAGGGCGTGGACCCGGCCAAGGTGGTCATCGCCCACACCGGCGACACCGACGACCTGGAGTACATCGAGGAGCTGCTCGGCCGCGGCTGCTACATCGGGATGGACCGCTACGGCCTCGACATCATCCTCCCGGTCGACAAGCGCAACGCGACCGTCGTCGAGCTCTGCAAGCGCGGCCACGCGGACAAGATGATGCTCTCGCAGGACTACGTGGGCACGCTCGACTGGTTCCCGCCCGAGATGGTCACCGAGATGGTGCCGAAGTGGAGCTTCACGCTCGTGCTCGACGAGGTCGTGCCCGCGATCAAGGAGGCGGGCGTGACCCAGGAACAGGTGGACGCGATGATGATCGACGCGCCGCGGCGCTGGCTCGCCTGAGGCGAATGCCAGGGCGCCCGCTATCGTGATTCGCGATGGCGGGGATCGCCTGCCCCAGCTGCTCGACCGAGAACCCGGCCAGCGCCAGGTTCTGCATGGCGTGCGGCGCGGCGCTGCCCCGGGCCTGCCCCAACTGCGGTGAGGCGGCGCCGGCGGAGGCGCGCTTCTGCATGAACTGCGGTGCGTCGCTCGAGGCCGTCGTCGCGCCGGTCGCCGAGCCGGCCCCGGCGGTACCGCCGGCGAGGGCCCCGCTCCTGAGCGAGGAACGCCGGCAGGTCACGGTCCTGTTCGCCGACGTGTCCGGCTACACGGCGATGTCCGAGAGCATGGACCCCGAGGACGTCAAGGGCCTGATCGACCGGTGCCTGCGGCGCCTCGGCGACGAGGTCGACCGCTATGGCGGAACGGTGGACAAGTACATCGGGGACAACGTGATGGCCATCTTCGGCGCTCCCGTGGCGCACGAGGACGACGCCGAGCGGGCCGTGCGAGCGGGGCTCGGGATGCAGGACGCGATGGAGGGGATCAACGCCGACATCGCCGAGCCCTACGGCGTCTCGCTCGCCCTACGCGTGGGCGTGAACACCGGTGAGGTCATCGCCGGTGCCATGGGCGAGAGCTACACGGTGATCGGCGACACGGTGAACGTGGCCGCTCGCCTCCAGGCGGCGGCGCAGCCGAGCTCGGTGACCGTCGGCGCACGCACGTACCGCACGACCCGCGAGGCGATCGCCTACGACGAGCTCGAGCCGCTGACGCTCAAGGGCAAGGCCGAGCCGGTCGCGGCGTGGGAGGCAACCGGCGCGCTCGCCGCCGCACCGTCTCGGCGGGCACTGCCGGCGCGCGAGGCGCCGCTCGTGGGGCGCGACGACGAGCTGGCCCTGCTGCAGTCCATCTACGGGCGCGTGGTGCGCGAGGGGCGCCCGCACCTGGTCACGCTCATCGGCCAGGCCGGCGTGGGCAAGTCGCGCCTCCTGCGCGACTACGAGCTCGCCCTGGCCGGCACCGACCCCGTCCCGACCTTCCGCCAGGGGCGCTGCCTGCCCTACGGCTCGAGCATCGTCTACTGGGCACTCGGTGAGGTCGTCCGCGCCGAGTTCGAGATCGTCGACGGCGACTCCTCCGAGGCCGCCTGGGACAAGCTGCGCACCGGCATCTCCAACCTGCTGGGGGAGAGCGAGGACGTCCATCCCGAGGCGCGCGATCGCCGGTCGGCGCTCATCGGCCGGCTTCTGGGCATCGAGGTCCCGCTGGACCCGGGTGCGGCCGAGGCGATGGAGCCGGCGCGCATGCGCGAGTCGTTCTTCTCCGCCGTGCGCTTCGGCATCGAGGCGATGGGCCGGCGCAGCCCGCTGGTGCTGGCGTTCGAGGACATCCACTGGGCCGACCACGGCATGCTCGACCTGATCGAGTACCTCGCGCAGTGGGTGCGAGCTCCCGTGCTCGTCCTCTGCCTCGCGCGCGACGAGCTGCTCGAGCGCCGCCAGAGCTGGGGTGGCGGGCGGCGCAGCGCGACATCGATCTTCCTCGAGCCGCTGTCCACCGAGGACACGCGCGACCTCATCGCCTCGCTGCTGGCGGCGCCCGCGTCGGAGGAGCTCGTCGAGGGAATGGCCGAGCGCGCCGGCGGGAACCCGCTGTTCGCCGAGGAGATGGTGCGGCTGACGAGCGAGGCCGGCAGCGGTGACGCCGAGGGCCTGCCGGACACGGTCCAGGCCCTGCTGGCCGCTCGGCTGGACTCCCTCGAGCCGTTCGAGCGACGGCTCGTGCAGCAGGCCTCGGTCGTCGGGCGCACCTTCTGGGAGGGGTCCCTGGCCACGGTCGCCGAGGAGGAGGGCGGCGATCTCGACGCCGGCCTGAACGCGCTGCAGGAGAAGGACATCGTCGTGCCGGGCGAGGGCGCGAGGCTGGCCGGGGAGCCGGAGCTCGCGTTCAAGCACGTGCTGATCCGCGACGTCGCCTACGGGATGCTTCCCAAGGCGGTTCGCGCCCGCAAGCACTTCCAGGTCGGCGGCTTCATCGAGGACCGTGCCGGCGAGCGCTCGGACGAGGTGGTCGCGCTGCTGGCCGAGCACTACGGCCGCGCGGCGGCCCTCGCTTCCGAGGCGCGGCTCGACGCCGCCGAGCGCGAGCCCATCGACGAGCGCGCGCGGCACTTCCTCGAGGCCGCTGGCGACGCCGCCGCCTCCTTCTACTCCAACCGGGAGGCCGTCGCCCATTACCGGGCGGCGCGCGATCTGAGCCACGGCGAGGAGGCGGCCCGCGCCCGCGTCGGCGAGAAGGAGGGCGACGTCGCGCTGCGCCTCGGGCGGGTGGACACGGCGATCGAGGTCTGGGAGGAGTGCCTCGAGTTCCATCGCGAGGTCGAGGACCTCGAGCGCGTTGCCGGCCTGCACCGCAAGATCGGCGCCGCGCTGTGGCATCGCGGCGAGCGAAAGCCCGCGATCGAGCACCACCAGCAGGGCATCAACCTGCTCAAGGACGGCGAGCCGTCGCTCGAGCTCGTGCGCCTCTATCAGGAGGCCGCGTCGCTGTACATGCAGACCGGCGACAATATGCTCGCGATCTACGCCGCCGAGAAGTCGCTGCGCCTGGCCGAGCGCCTCGGCGAGACGCGCGCCGCGAGCCGGGCGCACGGGATCTTCGGCCGCGTGTTCGGACGCATCGGCGACATGGCCAAGGCGCGCGAGAATCTCGAGCGCTCCGTCGAGCTCGCGCGCGGCCTCGACCAGTCGGAGACGATCCTCGCCCTGCTGGCCCTCGGCCACCATCTCGAGGTCTTCGAGGCCGACGACGCCGGCGCCGAGCGCGCCTACGGGGATGCGCTGGCCCTGGCCGAGGAGGTCGGCGACGTCCCGGCGCGGGTCGAGCTGCTGGCGGCGCGCGCCCAGATCGCCTCGTACCGCGCGGACTGGGACGCCGTGCAGGCCTCCAGCGACGCCAGCGCCGAGCTGGCCGAGCGCGAGGGCCTCGTGGGCAAGCTGTGCCTGCCGATGGCCATGCGCGGGTGGCTGGCCTGGCGGGAGGGCAACTGGGAGGCGGCCGAGCAGCGCTTCGGTCGCGCCCACGAGCTCGCCGAGCAGGTGGGCTGGTCGGAGGTGGCGTTCTCCGCCCTCTTCGGCCTCGGGGCCACGCTGCGCGACCGCGAGGACTACGGAGCGGCCGCCGGGGCGCTCGAGCGCGCGCTGGAGGTGTGCGAGCGGGCCGGGCTGATCGCCCAGCAGATCCAGGCGGCCTCGGCGCGGGCCGTCGTGCTCGCCGCCGACGGTGATCTCGAGGCCGCCCGCGAGGCGGCCGACCAGGCCGCCGATCTGTCGGAGCGGGTGCCCTACCCGCTGGGCGAGGCCGCCGGCCTGGAGGCCCAGGGGGCGACGACCCCGGGCGTGGAGGGCGTCGCCAAGCTGCGCGAGGCGGGCGAGCGGTGGACCACCCTCGGCCGGCTGCTCGACGCCGCTCGCTGCGAGCTCATGGCCGGGCACGCGCTGCGTGACGTCGACGCCGAGGCGGCGGGCGCGGCGCTCGAGGACGCGCGCGCGGCCTTCGAGCGCCTCGGCGTCGTGCACCTCGCCGAGCGCGCCAGGCAGCTCTCGGCCAGCTCTTGACGCGCGCCTCGGGGCGGCGGGCGCTGACCGCCGTCTGGGTTTGCATGGCCGTCGCGGCCCCGGCGGGAGGATGCGGCGGAGGCGGTCAGGCCAAGACCACGGCCTCCGCGCCCAGCAGTCACCCGGCGCACGGCGCGGCCGATCGCCTCACTCTGCGCCGGCAGATCGGCCAGCTCCTGATCCTCTCCTTCCACGGCACGACCGCCCCCGCCTACGTCGGCAACATCCTTCGCGACGGCACCGCCGGCGGGGCGATCCTGTTCCGCGAGAACGTCGCCTCGCGGGGGCAGCTGCGGTCGCTCACCGCCGGGCTCCAGCGGGCCGGTCGCGGGTCCGTGCTCGTCGCCGCCGACCAGGAGGGCGGAGCGGTGCGCGTCGTCGACTTCGACGCGTCCACGGTCGGCCAGACCGATCAGCGCACGCCGGGGTCCGCCGGCGCCGCCGCGCGCGCGGCGGCCCGGGACCTGGGCGGTGACGGGATCAACGTCAACCTCGCCCCGGTGGCGGACGTCGC
>DASYIJ010000096.1:0-2644 GCA_035997675.1 Solirubrobacteraceae bacterium | reverse complement strand
CTCGATGGTCGCCTCCTCGCGGCCCACCCGAGCCGAGGTGGCCGACGTGGCCAACGCCATCCTCGACGGCACCGACGCGCTCATGCTCTCCCAGGAGACGGCGGTCGGGGCCTATCCCGTCGAGGCGGTGGCGATGATGGCGGCCATCGCCGAGCGCACCGAGCCGGAGGCGCCGTACGAGCGCTGGAACGAGGAGCGCGTGCGGCGCGGCGAGCGCGACCCCTCCTACACCGTCGCCTACAGCGCCTGCGCCGCCGCCCGCCAGCTCGATCTCGCCGCGCTCGTCATCCCGACGCTGTCGGGCCGGTCCGCGCGCATCATCTCGGCGCACCGTCCGCAGGTCCCGATCTACGCGCTGTCCCCGGGCCGGGAGACGGTGCGCCGCTGCGGGTTGATGTGGGGCGTGCAGGCCGCGCGCATGCGCCGCCACGAGGTGACCGAGGAGCTGATCGCCGACGCCGCCGCCCGCGCACTCGAGGAGGGGTGGATCAAGCGCGGTGACCGGATCGGCATCACGGCCGGGTTGCCGAGCGGCGCGCCGGGAACCACCAGCCTGTTCCAGGTCCAGCGGGTCTAGCTAGAGGTCCGGGCCGCCGGCGCTCGGCCGGCCGGTCGACCGCCAACTCCGTATCGCCCTCCAGATCTTTCGCGGTGGCGGCCGCCCGGCGCCGTTCCACGCGAGGAACGCGCCGGCGACCCCCATCGCCGCGAGCACGGCGAATGCCGCGATCGCCTCGGGGGAGTTGAGGTTGTCGAGGTGGCCGCCGAGCGCCGTGTAGGCGAAGCCGCGTGGGATGACCGGGATCAGCGTGGCCAGGGCGAATGTGCCGAGCCCGAGCCGCGTCAGCCCCGACACGTAGTTGATGACCACGAACGGGCTCAGCGGCGCGATCCGCGCGTAGAGCACGGCCAGGAAGCCGCCGCGCTCGATCCGGTCCTGCCAGGTGCGGATGCGCGGGCCCGACAGCTCGTCGACCGCCGCGCGCCCGCCGTGGCGGGCGAGCGAGAACTGCGTGACCGCGGCCAGCATGAGGGCGGCGATGGTGATCGGCGTGCCCCCCGCCGTCCCGAACAGGAGTCCGCTGGCGGCGGCCAGCAGCTGGTAGGGGAAGAACGCGGACGACAGGCCGGCTGCGATGAGGACGAAGAGCACGGGCGCCCACGCCCCGGTCCCGTTGACGGCGTCGCGGACCTTCTCGGGGGAGCGCGAGACGGTCACCAACACGACCAGCGCGACCGCCGCCACCCCGAGGACGAGAGCGGCGAGCCTGAGCCGATGGCTCACGCCGCCGCGCGCGAGTAGAAGGCCGCCTCGGCGTGGCCCAACTCGGTGACCGGCTCGTCCTCGTACATCCATTCCCGCGCGATGCGGTGCCAGTTGTTGTGCGCGCGCAGCTGGCCGAGCACGGCGAGCGTCAACATCTCCATGCGCCGCCCGAACAGGTGCTCCGGCCTCATGTCCTGGTGACGCATGTGGCGGAAGTGGCTGGAGCGCGGGTCCGAAGCCTCGATCATGACCTCGGTGGCGATCTCGGGCGTGAGCGTGATGTCCTCGTCCGTCGTGTACCACCAGATCGAGTCGCCCACGTACTCGAGGAGCTCCTCCTTGTCGACGCGCTCGGGCTCGGGGAGAAAGCCGGATTGGGCGAGCAGCCGGTGCAGCTCCTCCCTGTCGCCCTCGACCGTCGCCCGCTGGCAGGCCAGCTCGAGCGCCACGTCCTTCGCCTCCATGCGCTTGAACAGGCCGAAGTCCAAGAACGCGACCTTGCCGTCGGCCATGAGCATGAAGTTGCCGGGGTGCGGGTCGCCGGAGAACTGGCGGTGGCGGTAGAGGCAGCCCATGAAGAAGCGGAAGAGGATCTCCCCGAGGCGGTCCCGGTCCTCCTGCGGGTAGGACTTGAGCTCCTCGAACTTCGTGCCCTCGACGAATTCCGTGACGACGACGCGCTCGTGGGAGAGCCGCGTCACGACGTCGGGCACGACGATGAACGGATGGCCGCGGAAGATCCGCGCCAGCGCGCGCTGGTTCTGGGCCTCGAGCTCGTAGTCGAGCTCCTCGTAGATGCGCAGGCGGACCTCCTCGGCCAGCGCCTGGACGTCGAGGCCCGGGGCGACCCGCTTCATCAGCCGCAGGATCAGCCCCAGGTTCTGCATGTCGGCGCGCACGGCCGCGGCCACGCCCGGGTACTGGACCTTCACCGCCACGTCGCGTCCGTCGTGCAGTTGCGCCCGGTAGACCTGGCCGATCGAGGCCGCGGCGATCGGCTCCTCCTCGAGAGTCGCGAAGACCTCGTCCAGCGGCTCGTCGAACTCCTGCTCCATGACCTTGCGCATGTCCTCGAACCGGACGTTCGGCGCCGCGTCGCGCAGCTCGCCGAGCTTTCGCTGGAACTCCTCCCGGTACTCCTCGGGCACCAGCCCGACGTCGAGGAACGACATGACCTGGCCGAGCTTCATGGCCGCGCCCTTCATCGTCCCGAGCACCGTGACGATCTGTTCCGCGGCTTCCAGGTGGCGCTTTTCCAGCGCCTTGGACGCCCCCTCGTCCGAGCGAGCGACGTTGACCACGTGCGTGCCGGCCTGCTTCACGGCCTGCCCCGCCGCCACCCGTCCGACCCGAGCCGTGCGCCGAACGCGCGAGGTG
>DASYIJ010000033.1:0-5396 GCA_035997675.1 Solirubrobacteraceae bacterium | reverse complement strand
GCGGCGCTGGCCGTCGGCGGGCTGTGGTTCGTGCGCGACGCCGTGCTCTATGGCTCGCCCTTCTGGCCGCATGTCAGCGTGCCATGGGGCGAGCCCAGGCCGCGCTTCTTCCAACTGGTCGGCGAGCGTTTCATCGCCCGCCCCGCGGCGACGCTCGCAGGGCGCGTGGACGTCTACGTCGGCCGCACGGCCGGCGGGCTGCTGTTGATCGTGGCCGGGCTGCTCGCACCGCTGGCCGCCACGCGGCTCGCGGGGGTCCGGGTCACGAGGGCGCAGCGCCGCGCCCTGCTCGGTGCGGCGGCGGTGGTGGCGCTGGCGGTTCTCGCCTGGGCCTGGGCCCCGGTGACCGGCCTGCCCCGCGCCCCGGGCCTCCAGCGACCCGGGTTCCTGGCCGAGTCGGGACTGCGCTACGCACTCCCGGCCCTGCTGACCGCGATCGTGGCCGTCGCGCTGGCCGCGCGCTCTGGTGGCCGGGCGGCCACCGGCGTAACCGCCGTCCTGGCCCTCGCGGTGGCGTGGAACGTCATCGAGCTTGCGCAGCTCGGCCCGCCCTACACGCCGTCGCTGCTCGTGATCGCCGCCGGTGCCGCGTTCGGCCTGGCCGTCCTGGGCGCCGCCACCGTGGTGGCGCATGCGCTGCGTCCCGTGACGCGGTCCCGTCGGGTGTCGGGTGCCGTCGTCGGCGCCGGGCTCGCCGCGGTGGCCGGCGGTGTGCTCGCGATCGCCGCCACCGGGTACGTCGACCGATCCAGCCGTCTCGCCGAATCCACGTCGCTGGGCCGCGGCGTGGTCTCCTGGTTCGTGACCCGACCGAACTTCGCGCACGGCCACCGGCCGATCGCGTTCGCCAGCCGCGCGCCGATCGCGGCGCTGGCGGGCGACCGCTTCAACCACGTGCTGACGGTGGTGCCGCCGTACGAGTCCTGCGAGCGGGTGCGCGCCCGGGCCCAGGCGGGTTGGGTGGTGGTCACCGACCCGGCGTACGGCTACGGCTTCCTCAGCGTCGATCCGTACTCGACCGCGCGCTGCTTCGCGGGGCGGCCGGCGAGGTATGACGATGGGACGTTTCGCGTGTACGGAGCGGCGTAGCCGGGCGCAGGTTGGTCTCGGTTCTCAGGCTGGTTCTTAGTTCTTAGTGCTTAGTTCTTAGAGCGAGGGTCCGTGCTCCCTCGCTCTAGCGACTAGCGACTAGCGACTGGCGACTGGCGCCTATTGCCCTGGAGTCCACAGGCGGCCGCTGGACTTGGCTGGGCCCGAACCGGCCTGGTCGTCCGGCTTCGTCTGGTCGCCCGGCTTGGGTTCTGCTTCCCCGCCTCCGGACAGTTGGGCGTAGGCCATCTGCAGCTGCGAGACCGCGTCGCGGATCGGGCCGAGCTCCTTGGCCACCTCGGGGTCGCGCTCCAGCAGCGGCAGCAGCGCGCGGACGGCCTCGATCGCGGTGTGGACCTGGTCGAGGTCGCGCTCCTCCTCGGTGCCGGGCGCCAGGCCCGCGCGGCGGCCGCCGAGGTTGATCAGCGACACGACCGTCTGCAGCACGATGTCGTCGACCTTGATGCGCTTCATCTCGGCCTCGAGCGCCGCGCGCACCTCTTCCTCGCTCGGCTCGCGGGGCGGCCCGCCGCCCCCCGTGGATGTCGTCGAATCGTTCATGCGGCAACCTCCTGGACGTAGGTTTCACGGGTCTCGCGCACTGCGGCCGCGAACACTTCCTCCATGCCCGCGCCGGCTTCGATCATGCGCCGCTGGCGCTGGGCGCCGTTGAGCTCGGGAAGCGCGGGATCGAGTCCCAGCTCGGCGCGGGCGGGCGCGGTCCAGGCGAGCAACCGGCCCAGCGCCTCGCGCGCCGGGTACTCCTCCGCGCGCTCCAGGTCGATGAGCTTCCCGTCGAGGCCGTAACGCGTCGCCCGCCAGAGGTTCTCCTCGATCAGGCGGTTCGGCGGGTCCTCGAACGGCCGGCCCTCGTCGATGTCGCGCGCGGCCTGCGCGATGCAGGCGATCATCAGCGCGGACAGTCCCTCGGACTCCGTCGCGGTCGACTGGGCGTCGCAGATGCGGACCTCGACGGTGCCGAAGGTCGGATGCGGCCGGATCGACCACCAGACCTGCGTGTACTCGACGATCGATCTCGTGCGCGTGAGGAAGTCGACGTACTCGGCGAACGCCGGCCAGCCGCCGAAGGCGTCGGGCACCCCGCAGCGCGGGAACACGCGCGTGAAGCTCTGGGTGCGCGCCGAGTGCAGGCGCGTGTCGCGCCCGTCGAGATACGGCGAGTTGGCGGAGATCGCCAGGAGCAGCGGGAGCACCGGGCGCAGCCGGTCGCACACCAGCACGGCACGGTCGGCTCCGCGCACGCCGACGTGCACGTGCAGCGACCACGTGTTGTTGCGCCACACGGCGTATCCGAGCTCCTGGTCGAGCCGGCGATAGTGCTCGGTGTCGATGATGTGCTGCTCGCGGTAGTCGGCCCAGGGGTGGGTCCCGGTCGCGCCGAGCGACACTCCCTGGGCGGCGGCGAGCGCGAACAGGCGCCGGCGGTGGTCGCGCTGCATGGCGACGGCGTCGCCGAAGCTCTCGCCGCGGCCGGAGCGGATCTCGATCTCCGAGGAGATCAGCTCGCCCGCGATCGCGTCGGCCAGCACGGGGTCCGCGGCGCCGGCGTCGCGCAGGTCCTCGAAGCGCTGCACGAGGTCCAGCGTCGTCGGGTCGAGGATCGAGAACTCCTCCTCGAGACCGACGGTGAAGTCCGTCGAGGTGTCGAAACGCTCGCGCGCGCTGTTCAGGTCGATGGTCATGGCCGGGCCAGCCGGGACCGCTAGGTCAAATAGAAGTAGAGCGCGTACAGCAGGTCGACCGCGGGGCTCGAGGTGTGGACGGTGACCTCGGGCGGGACCTGCAGGAGCGCCTCGGAGTAGTTGAAGATGATCTTGACCCCCGCGTCCACGAGCTCGTCGGCGAGCGGCTGGGCCGCCGCCCCGGGCACGGCGAGCACCGCGACGACGATGTCCTCGTCCTGGACCACGGCCACGAGGTCCTCGGCCGGCCGCACCTCGTGCGCGCCGACCCGCGTCCCGACCTTGCTCGAGTCGGCGTCGAAGATCGCCAC
This sequence comes from Solirubrobacteraceae bacterium, assembly GCA_035997675.1. Lineage (GTDB taxonomy): Bacteria > Actinomycetota > Thermoleophilia > Solirubrobacterales > Solirubrobacteraceae > JALYZC01. The sequence continues at coordinate 2,293 of DASYIJ010000033.1, read as the reverse complement.
GATGCGGAACCCGTGGTCGGCGAAGATGTCCGACGACGCGATCGCGTTGCCGAGATGTCCGGCCCCGAACAGGGCGATGTTGTGCTGGCCCGAGGTCCGCAGGATCTTGCGGATCTGCGACACCAGCGAGTCGACGTTGTAGCCGACGCCGCGCTTGCCGAACTTGCCGAACCCCGACAGATCCCGCCGGATCTGCGTCGAGTTGACGTGGGTGTAATCCGACAGCTCCTGGGACGAGATGGTCTCCTTGCCCATCTTCCGGGCCTGCGTGAGGACCTGGAGGTAGCGCGACAGGCGGGCGGCGACACCCAGCGACAGGCGCTCCACGCCCGTGCGTTCGTCCTCGCCGGCCGCCGGTTCCGCGGAGACGTCCCGGTAGCTCATCTGCCCTGGACTCTAGCGAGGTAGCGGCGCAGCTCGACCTCGTCGACGAGCAGCTCGAACGCCTCCTCGCCGTCGACCTCGATCACCGGGATGCGCTCGAGATAGCGCCGCAACAGCGCGTCGTCGTCCTCGATGTCGCGCTCCACGAGGTCGAAGGCGAAGCTGGTCCGGGCGCGCTCGAGCATGGCGCGGGCGTCGTCGCAGAGGTGGCAGCCCGGCCGGCCGTACAGGACCACGCCGGTCACGGCGGCGGCTCGCCCGTCGCGTAGGCGTCGAGGCCCAGGTAGTCGGGGTACGCCAGCGCCGGGACGAACCGAGCCGCGCTCGCGATCATGGCGGCGTTGTCCGTGCACAGCTCCGGCGGGGGTACCGCGACCTCCTCGGCCAGCGGGCGCATCCGCTCGCGCAGCGGCCCGTTCGCGGCGACCCCCCCGCCGAGCGCGAGCCGCCGCAGGCCCGTGTCGGCGAGCCCCCGCTCGACCCGCAGCGCCAGGGTCTCGACGATCGCGTGCTGGTAGGACGCCGCCAGGTCGGCGCGCCGGCGCGTGGCCTCCTCGTCCCCCAGCTCGCGCACCCGGTACAGCAGCGAGGTCTTCAGCCCGGCGAACGAGAAGTCCAGCCCCTCCACCCCGCGCGCCGTCGGGAATTCGAACGCCTCGGGGTCGCCCTCGGAGGCCAGGCGCTCGAGCGCGGGGCCGCCCGGGTAAGGCAGGCCGAGCATGCGCGCGCCCTTGTCGAACGCCTCGCCGGCCGCGTCGTCCAGCGTCTGGCCCAGCAGCCGGTAGCCGTGGCGGTCGCGCACCTCGGCGAGCAGGGTGTGGCCTCCGCTGGCGATCAGACAGAGGAAGGGCGGTTCCAGCGGATCGGGCTCGAGGAACGCGGCGGCCACGTGGGCCTGCAGGTGATCGACCGGCGCGAGCGGCAGCCGCCGGGCGGCGGCCAGACCCTTGGCGGTCTGGAGGCCGACGAGCAGTGCGCCGACGAGGCCCGGTCCCCGGGTGACCGCGACGAGGTCGACGTCGTCCAGCGAGGCCCCGGCGCGGTGCAGGGCATCGTCGACCACCCGGTTGACGAGCTCGAGGTGGTGCCGGGAGGCGACCTCGGGGACGACGCCGCCGTAGAGGTCGTGGACGCCCTGCGAGGAGATCACGTTCGAGCGCAGCGACCCGTCGGCGTCGAGGACAGCGGCGCAGGTGTCGTCGCAGCTCGTCTCGAGCGCGAGGATCACGACGGGACGGTGCGAGCCGCCCCGGGCACGTCCTCGAGCGACCCGTTCAGGGTGGCCGGCGTACGCCACATGATGAGCGCGTCCTCGCCGTTGTCCTGGTAGTAGCGCCGGCGCAGGCCCGCCGAGCGGAAGCCGAAGCGCTCATAGAGGGCGATCGCGCCCTGGTTGGAGCAGCGCACCTCGAGCGTGTACTGCGCGGAGTCGTCCCCCACGCGCTCGAGCAGGCGGCCGATCAGCGCGGTCGCGACGCGGCGACGCCGGCGGTCGGGGTCGACGGCCACGTTCATGATGTGCCAGACGCGGTCGTAGCGGGAGCACACCATGTAGCCGACGAGCTTTCCGTCGCGCACGGCGGCGAGGCAGATGCCCGACGGCTTGGACAGCTCGAGCACGAACATCGCCAGCGACCACGGCGTGGGGAACGACCGCCGCTCGATCGCGATGACCTGGGGCAGGTCGGAATAGGAGAGGCGGCGGATCTCGAGCGGGGAGTCGGTCACGATCGGGATGGCGTCAGCGGGGGTGCGGCGTGGCGTCCGGGGCACGGGTGTAGTGCGGGAGGACCGTGTCGCGGTCGGCCGTCTCCGCCGCGGCCGCCAGGCGGCTCAGCTGACGGCCGTCCAGACGGTGCAGCGGCGACTCGTCTGCCGGGACCGCCGCCCCGGCCGCCCGCAGCTGTGC
>DASYIJ010000028.1:0-7573 GCA_035997675.1 Solirubrobacteraceae bacterium | reverse complement strand
ACTCGCTCGGGGTGTACGTCGGCTACCTGCGGCGGAAGCTGGAGGAGGGCGGCGAGCCGCGGCTCCTGCACACGATTCGCGGCATCGGCTACGTCCTGCGGGAGCCATGACCTTCACGCGCCGGCTCACGCTCATCGCCGCCGCCGCGGTGGCCGTGATCGCCGTCCTGGGGTCGATCCTGACCTACGTGCTCGTGCGGGGCGAGCTGCGCCGCGAGGTGGACCGGTCGCTGCGCGCCTCGGGCCGTGCGACGCAGCGACTCTCGCTGAACGGGCTCCGGCGGCCGCGCATCCTCCCCGCCCCCGCCCCCGCCCCGCCCTTCCCGGCGCCCCCCGTGCGGCCCGGCGAGCCGAACCTGTTCCTCCAGATCGTGGCGCGCGACGGCACGATCACGCGCGTGCGCACCGGCGGGGCCACGGTGCCCGTGACGGCGCGTGTGCGCGACGTCGCCGCGGGACGCTCCGGGGCGTTCCTGTACGACGCCCGGGTCCGCGGTCAACACGTGCGCGTGTACGTGACCCGGGTGGGCGCGCCGCGCGCCGTGATGCTCGGACGCTCGCTCAGCGAGGTCGATCGGACCCTGAGCCGCCTGCGCTTGATCCTCGCCCTGATCGCGCTGGGCGGCGTGGGGCTCGCGGTCGCGCTGGGCCGGGTCGTCGCGCGGACGGCGGTCGCGCCGGTGCAGCGCCTCACCGAGGCCACCGAACACGTGACCGAGACCCGCGACCTCGGTCGCCGGATCGCGGTCGAGGGCGACGACGAGCTCTCGCGACTCGCGCGCTCGTTCAACGCGATGCTCGACTCGCTCGAACGTTCGACGCGCGCCCTCGAGGCGTCCACGAGCGCCCAGCGCCAGCTCGTCGCCGATGCCTCCCACGAGCTGCGCACGCCGGTCACCACGCTGCGCACCAACCTCGAGGTGCTCCGATCCCGCGAGCTGCCGCCCGCGGAGCGCGAGCACCTGCTCGCCGAGATCGAGGCCCAGATCGACGAGCTGACGGTCCTGATGACCGACCTGATCGACCTCGCCCGCGGAGACGAGCGCGAGCCGGACTCGGAGGACGTCCGGCTGGACACACTCGTGTCCGAGGCCGTGGACCGCGCGCGGCGGCACGCTCCCGGCATCGTGTTCGAGACCGACCTCGCACCCAGCGTGGTCGCGGCGGTCCCCGACCGACTCGACCGCGCCGTCTCCAACCTGCTCGACAACGCGGTCAAGTGGAGCCCGGACGGCGGCCCGGTCGAGGTCAGCGTCGGGGAGGGCGAGGTCAGCGTGCGCGACCACGGCCCGGGGATCGCCCCGGCCGATCTGCCGCACGTGTTCGATCGCTTCTATCGCGGGGGCGACGCGCGCGGCCGCCCGGGATCGGGCCTGGGACTGGCGATCGTCCGCCAGGTGGCCGAGGCGCACGGCGGCTCCGTGGCCGCCGAATCGGCGTCCGGCGGCGGCACCCGGCTGCGCCTCCGGCTCGCGAACCACAAAGTGGGTTAACGGGCGGCGGGACTTGACACGGCCGGGTCCGGCACGATAGGCACGCGGGGGTGCCAGTCCCTCAGCTGAACGTCACCGAGGAGGATGTGGACGATCACACCCACATCCTCGCGTTGCGCGGGGAACTCGACGTGGCGACGGTTCCGCGGCTCGCCGACCCCCTCCGCGAGGCGATCGCCGCCGGCAAGACGGCCGTGGTCATCGATCTCGGCGAGCTGACGTTCCTCGACTCCACGGGCCTCATGGTGCTGCTCAACGGCCTGCGTCGGGTGGTCCGGCAGGGCGGCAACCTGGTCATCATGTGCACCAACCCGACGGTCCTGCGCCTGTTCGACATCACCGGCACGGCGTCGACGTTCACCGTGGTGGATTCGCGGGAGAAGGCGTTGGCGGCGGCGACGGGAGGGGCGGGGGCGGCGGGATGAGGCCGGGCATAGTTCTTAGTGCTTAATGCTTAGTTCTGAGTACTTAGTTCTTTGCTCAGTTCTCTGGGTTGGGCTCGGGTTGTTTGGCCGGCTTGTGGTCTTTGTGGCGCCTGCGGATGTGGAAGTAGATGATCGCCGCGATGACCAGGACGCCGACGACGATCGCGGCGCCGAGGCCGGCCGTCGAGATGATCTGCTCTGCGGCGGTGCCGACGATGTAGCCGACCAGGCCGATCGTGATGGCCCAGGTGATCCCGCCGAGCGCGTTCCACATCAGGAACTGGCGGTAGGGCATGTGCGTGATCCCGGCCAGCCACGACGCCCAGACGCGCAGGCCCGTGATCCAGCGGCCGAAGAACACGGCCTTCGGACCGTGGCGATCGAAGAAGGCCTCGCCCCGAGTGAGCACCTCCATACGCCGCGTCTGCGTGCGGCCCGGGCGCGTGAGCAGCTTCCGGCCGTAGCGCCGCGACACCGCGTAGCCGGCGCTGTCGCCGATGATCGCCGCCGCCGCCGCGACCGCGATCACGACCTCGATCTGCAACCCGCCGTGCTTGGCCAGGGCGGCGCCGGCGACGAGCGCGGTCTCGCCCGGCAGCGGGATGCCGGCCGACTCCAGACCGACGAGCAGGCCGAGGACCGGGTACCCCACGTTCTTGGGAACGCTGATGAGGACGCCGAGGAGAAGGATGCGTCCAGGCTACCTGCGCGGTGCGCCGTACCCGACGAGCGCCAGGACGGCGCCGGCGACGACCAGCCAGGTCAGGCCGCCGGCGATCGAGCCCTCGCTGGCGAGGGTGAAGATGCCGTCGAGGATCGCTCCGGACGCCGCCATGACGAGGCCGATGAGGTACAGCTGGGCGTTGCGGGCCTGCGGCGGCGCTCCCTGGGCGGCATAGAGGCCGATCGAGACGCCGATCAGGATGTCGGCCGCGCCGTAGATCACGGTCGCGCCGGTCACCACCGCCACGACGAACAGCGCGATCCCCAGGACAAACAGCGGAAGCGTGAGGTCGCGGCGGCCGCTGATCACCGCCCGGACCCTACACGCGGCGAAAACGCGCCGGGAGCAGATCGCGGAAGAAGGCAAGATCGCGCACGCGCAGCACCCTCGCCGCGATGACGAACGCGACCAGGCCGGCCCCACCCCCGGCCAGGAGCTGCAACACGTCGCGGCCGGTCCCCGGGTTGGTCCCGGATTTGACTCCGGCCGTGACCAGCAGCATCACCACGACCATGACGCCCGAGGCGGCGGCGACCTTGGCGAGCTCGGCGAGCACGCGCGGTCCCTCGAGCCCGCCGATCGCGCGCGACAGCGGCACGATCGCTACCGCGCAGCCCGCGACGTAGCCCAGCGAATGGGCGAGCGCCAACCCCTGCACGTGCATCAGGCCGAAGAGCGCGAAGTCCAGGCCGATCGTGACGGCGTTCTCGACGACGTTGACCGCCGCGGGCGTACGTGCGTCCTGGCGCGCGTAGAACGACGCGCGCAGCAGCTGGAAGGCGGCGAACGGCAGCAGCCCGATGGCGAAATAGCGCAGCACCGACGCGACGAACTCGGCGCTCTTGGCGCCCGTGACCCCGTGCTCGAGCAGCGATCGGATCAGCGGTTCGCCGAGCACCAGGTACAGCGCCGTCGCCGGCAGCATCAGCAGGCCGGCCAGGCGCAGTCCGCCGGCGACACGCGCCCGGAACGCCTCGGTCTCGCCGTCCACGTAGTGGGCCGCCATCTTCGGGGTCAGGGCCGTGATCACCGAGATCGCCGCGATGCCGATCGGCACCTGGAAGAAGGCGAAGGCGATCACGTAGGCCGTGATGCCGCCCTTCACCCCGTTGGCGAGGACGAAGGACACCACGGTGCCGATCACGTTCGTGAGCACGTAGCCCAGCGTCCAGGCCGACAGCCGCCCGAGCTTGCGCACGGCGGGGTGCCGAAAGTCCAGCCGTGGATAGAGGCGTATCGGCAGCCGCGCCAGCGCCGGTAGGTACACCGCGGCGAATGCGACCACGCCGGCCGTCGTCCCGAGCCCGAGCAGCAGCTTGAGGCCGAGGTCGGAATCGACGCTGGCGTTCGTCGGCACGCCCGTCGTGAGGCCGGCGAACACGAGGAAGGTCGCGATGACCACGACGTTGTTGACGATCGGGGCGAAGGCGGGCAGCGCGAATTTCCCGTGGGCGTTGAGGAGGCCGTCGGCGATCGCCGCGAAGCCGTAGAGCGCGATCTGGGGCGCGAACAGCTGCAGGAAGAAGGTGGCGAGCGCGTGCTGCTCGCGGCCCTCCGGCCCCGGCACCCGGCCGCTGAACACGTCGATGATCCAGGGAGCGAGCAGCACCGTCGCGACGCTCATCGCAATGAGGACGGCCAGCGCGCTCGTCACCAGCGCCGAGACCGAGCGCCAGGCCTCGGCGCGAACCCGCGTGCGAAGTTCCTCCACGAGCACCGGGATGAAGACCGAGGAGAGCACGCCGCCCAGGACCAGCTCGTAGATGATGTTGGGCAGCGTGTTGGCGATGTTGTAGGAGTCGGCCAGGCGCGACTCCGACACGCCGAGCGCGATCGCCATCGCCGCGGTGCGCGCCAGCCCGGTGGCCCGCGACAGGGTCGTGCCGACGGCCATCTGGACCGCCGGCCCGGCGAGGCGCTGTGTGGCGAGGTCGAACTCTCCCGTGGGAGGGTTCGCCTCGGTGGCGGCCGGTGTGCTCATGGGTCGGCGGAGGGTATTGTCGCCGCACAACGTGACGCGTCCCGAGTCAGCCGTGCGGACAGCGAGGCTTTCCGCTCTCTTCCCCGGCGCGCCCGACGCCGAGGTGTCCTCTCTCGCCTACGACTCGCGCCACGTGGAGCCGGGGGCGCTGTTCTTCTGCGTGCCCGGCTTCGAGGCGGACGGCCACGACTTCGCGGAGGACGCGGTCCGCCGCGGCGCGGCCGCGCTGGTGGTCGAGCGGCCGCTGAGTCTGGGTGTCCCGGAGGTCGCGGTGCCGGACGCGCGCGCCGCGATGGCATCCGCGTCCGCCCGCTTCTACGGCGACCCGTCGGCCGAGCTCGAGGTCGCCGGGATCACCGGCACCAACGGCAAGACGACCACCGCGTACCTGCTCCGCGAGATGCTGGCGGCGTCGGGACGGCCGTGCGGCATGATCGGCACGGTCAAGACCGTCGTCGGCGACGACGAGCGGCCGGGCGAGCGCACGACGCCCGAGGCGCCCGAGCTCCAGCGCGACCTGCGGGAGATGGTCGAAGGCGGCGATCGCGCCTGCGCAATGGAGGTGTCCTCCGTAGGCCTGGCGCTGCACCGCGTGGACGCGATCCACTTCGCCGCGGCCGTCTTCACCAACTTCTCCGCCGACCACCTGGATTTTCACGGGTCGATGGACGCCTACTGGGCGGCCAAGCGCAGCCTGTTCGACCGCGTGCCGGCGGAGCGCGTCGCGATCAACGTCGACGACGAGCGCGGTCGCGCGCTGGCCGCGGAGCTCTCGGGGTCGACGACGTTCGGGACCGAGCGCGAGGCGGACGTGCGCGCGCTCGACGTGCGCCTCGACGCCGATGGCGCGCGGTTCGACATCGCCTTCGGGCGCGGCGAAGCCGCGGAGCGCGTGTCCGTGCGGTCTCGCCTGCGCGGCGCCTACAACGTCGACAACGTGCTCGCCGCCGCGGCGACCGCCCAGCTGATGGGGGCGACCGCCTCCGAGATCGCGGGTGCGGCGTCCGCCACCGCCCCGCCGCCGGGCCGGCTGGAGCGGGTCGACGAGGGCCAGCCCTTCGCCGTCGTGGTCGACTACGCCCACTCACCCGATTCGGTGCGCCGCGCGCTCGACCTGCTGCGCGCCGGGACGGACGGCCGGCTGATAGCGGTCTTCGGAGCGACGGGCCGGCGCTTTGCCGCCACGCGCCGCGAGATGGGTGCTCTCGCCGGCGCGCGCTCGGACCTGCTGATCGCGTCCTCGGACCATCCGGACAAGGCCGACGCCGAGTCGCTCCGCGATATCCTGCGCGGCGCGGGCGACCACGCCGAGGCCATCGAGGATCGCCGCGACGCCATCGCCCACGCCGTCGGGCGGGCGAGTCGCGGGGACACGGTGGCCATACTCGGCGGGGAGCTGCCGGCCGACGACGTGGCCACCGCACGCGCGGCGCTGCGGACGCGAAATGAACCGCCGGACCCAGCCCGACCGTAACCAGGCGTAAAAGCACCGCCCACTACGCTTTCCCACCGCAGCCATGGAAGCCATTCGCACAGTGCAGGTCCGCCGCGTGGCCCTGGCCCGGGAGTGGCTGGCCGGCGGCGCGCTCGCCGGGGTGGTCGTCCTGAGCTTTGCGCTGGCCGCCGGGATGGCCTCGAGCGCGACCTTCTTCGTCACGTGGAGCCAGCGCCCGGGCTTCGGCTTCCCGAGTTGGCTGGCCGGCCCACTCAAGGGCACGGGGATCCAGCTCACGATCCCGCGCTTCATGTTCATCACGATCGCGCTGTACGCGCTCTACGTCGCGGTCGTGTGGCTGGCGCCGTCGGTGCGCCTGATCTGGGCGGTGAGCGCGATCGCGATCCTGCATCTCGTCTGGCTGCTGGCGCCGCCGATGTGGCTGACGGACGTCTTCAACTACCTCGGCTACGTGCGTCTGGGCGCACGCCACGGCCTGAACCCCTACGCCCACTTCCTCCAGGCCGTCCCCCACGACCCGTCGTTCCGGTGGGTGACCTGGCCGAAATTCCACTCGCCGTACGGCCCGCTGTTCCTCGCCGGGTCGTGGCCGGTGGCCTGGGCCAGCGTTCCGGCGGGGCTGTGGATCTTCAAGGTCACCACCGCGCTGGCCAGCCTGGGGTGCATCGCCCTCGTGGCGAAGCTGGCGCAGCAGATGCGGCGGCCCGTGGTGCCGGCCATCCTCTTCGTCGGGCTCAATCCGCTCTGGCTCGTCTACGGCGTCGGCGGTGCCCACAACGACATGTTCATGCTGCTGTTCGTGCTCGGCGGCCTGCTGCTCGCCCTGCGGGGCCGCGAAGGGCTCGGCGCGGGTTCCATCATGCTCGGCGCGGGGATCAAGGCCACCGGCGGGATCCTGCTGCCATTCCTCTTCGTCGGCGCGAAACACCGCAAGCAGGTCGCGATCGGGGCCGCCGCGGCGGGCGCCTTCATCATCGCGATCGTCCTCGTGTTCTTCGGCGACCACCCGTTCTCGGCGCTGTTGTCCTTCGTCTCCCAGGGCGACAACATCTCGTTCAAGAGCTTTCCCGGTCAGGTCGGCCAGCAGCTCCTGGGGTTGGACGACGTCAACTACACGCTGCAGAAGGCCGCGAACGCGTTGCTCGCGATCGTCGTGGTGGGGCTGCTCTATCGCGCCTGGAAGGGCCGGGCCGATTGGCTGGAGTCCGCCGCCTGGGCCACGCTGGCGGCGCTGCTGTCGCTGCTGTGGCTGATGCCCTGGTACATCGTCTGGTTGCTGCCCCTCGCGGCGATCATCCAGGACCGCCGGCTGCGGATCGCCGCGATCGTGTTCGGCGCGTTCGTGACCCTGATGTACATCCCCTAGTCAGCCCGGCGGCGCCGCGATCTCCGGCGTGTCCGGCGCACGGCCGTAGGCCTCCTTCATCCCGGCCGAGAGGGCATCGACCTGCTCGCGCAGGCCCCGCACCTGCTCGGCCAGCTCGGTCTGGTCCTC
>DASYIJ010000026.1:0-16474 GCA_035997675.1 Solirubrobacteraceae bacterium | reverse complement strand
GCGGCCCGGCGGCGTGGTGGCCGGATGCGTGTGGGACTACGCGGACGGCATGGAACTGCTGCGCGCGTTCTGGGACGCGGCCCGCGAGATCGATCCGGAGGCGGGCGCGTCGCTCGACGAGGCCGTCGTGATGCCCCACTGCCGGCGGGACGAGCTGGCCGTCCTGTGGACGCGCGCCGGGCTGCGCGACGTCGCCGCCGGCGAGCTCGTCGTCGAGGCCGCGTACGAGGACTTCGACGACCTCTGGGCTCCGCTCGGCTCCGGCGTCGCCCCCTCGGGCGCGTTCGCGGTCGGGCTCGAGCCCGCCCGCCGGGAGGCGCTGCGCGAAGCACTGCGCCGCCGCCTCGGGGCGCCGGAGGGACCCTTCGCGCTGCGCGCGCGGGCGTGGTTCGCTCGGGGGACGGCGCTGGCCGGCTAGGCCGGTAGCGACGCGGCCCGCGCACCTTCTAGGCAACCCGGGTTGACAACAGAGATTTGTCAACTAAGGTTGCCTGCATGCCCGCCATCGATATTTCGACCCCCGCCGATCCGGCCGACGGCCTCGCGGCCGTCGTCGCGCTGCGCCGCCTCGCCGACCGCCTGGAGGCCGCCGAGGTCGAGCGGGCGCTGCGCGCCGGCTGGACGTGGCCGCAGGTTGCGGAGGCGCTCGGCGTCACGCGACAGGCCGTGCACAAGAAACACGCCAAGCGGCTGATCGCCGCCGGCATCGAGCTGAGGAGACGCGATGTTTAGATCACACCACGAAGCCCGCGCGATCGCCGAGCGCGCCCGCGACGAGGCCCGGACCGCCGGGTCGCCCACGCTGGAGGCGGAGCACATCCTGCTCGCGCTCTCGGCCGAGCCGGGAACGGCCGCGTACGAGGTCCTGGCGTCGGCCGGCCTCGACCACGACGCGATCCGCGAGGCGCTCGACGCGGAGTTCGCGGAGAGCCTCACGGGCGTCGGCGTGTCGCTCAGCGCCTTCGACCTGCGCCAGCCGGCCACCGATCCCGCGCGCACGCCGCGCTGGAGCCAGTCGGCCAAGCTCGTGTTCCAGCGGGCCGCGAATGCCGTCGCCAGACGCCGCGACCGTCGCCTCGAGGCGGCCCACCTGCTGGTGGGAGTCCTGGATGCCCGGGTCGGGACCGTCCCGCGCGCCCTCGCCCTGGCCGGCGTCGACCGGGACGGCCTGACGGGCCGCGCCGAGGCGGCCCTCGCCCAGCGCGGCTGACCGCCTACTCGGGGTCGATGCGCGCCTGCTCGATCCGGCGGGCGACCGTGTCGACCCACGCTCCCTCGAAGCGCTCGCGCAGCGCGGCCGCGCTGGCCTCGTGGTCATACGGGAGCCGCCGGTGCTCGACGCGACGGTCGGGATGGATGAGGGCGTAGGCGGCGCGCGGATCCCGGTCGAACGGCATGCCGACGCTCCCCGGGTTGACCAGCTCGATGCCGCCGTGGGCCGAGAAGCGGCGGAAGGGGAGGTGGGTGTGGCCGAACACGAGGCGCGGCTCCGGCACGCCGCTGAGCAGCTCCTCCTCGTCGGGGGCCGGCGTCGGGAGGAACGAGCGGACGTCCGAGACGGGAGACGCGTGGCAGAACCGGGCCTCGCCGTCGACGAGCATCTCCGGCAGCGCCCCGAGCTCGTCGACCGTTTCCGGCCCGAGGGCATCGCGGCAGGCGGCGATCGCCCCCTGCACGACCTCGTCTTCCGGCGCGTCCCCCGGCGCCGCGGTCCAACGTTCGCCGTTGCCGCGGATCCAGGCGCCCCGCAGCTCGCGCAGGCGCGTCACGGTCTCCGCCGGCCAGGGGCCGAACAGCGCGTAGTCGCCGCCCAGCATGAAGCGCTCGGCGCCGTGGAAGCTTGCGTCCTCGAGCACGGCATCGAGGGCCGGGAGGTTGCCGTGCACGTCGTAGAGCACGGCGAGCGTCACGTCCGCCGGGCCTCCCACGAGAACCCGCGCACCGCGAAGAAGATCCCGACCGCGGCCCAGGCCGCGATCACGCCGAGGGCCGTCAGGTTGTCGCCCACGCCCTTGCCGGTGACCATCGCGCCCGAGAGCCCGTCGACGATGTACTTCAGGGGCAGCACCTCGGCGAGGTCGCGCACCAGCTTGGGCGCGCGGTTGGCGTCGAAGAACACCCCGGAGATGAGGATCACCGGCAGGAACACGGCGTTGACATAGGCGGGTGCGGACTCGAAGTTGGGGATCAGGTGCGAGAAGGCCACGCCGAGCGCCGCGAAGCACGTCACGCCGGCGGCGGTGAACACCAGCAGCGCGACCCAGTCCTTCGGCCATCCCACGCCGAAGAGCAGCTTGCCGGCGACGGTGATGATCGCGATCTGCACGGCCGCGTTCGTGACGGCGTTGGCGAAGATGGCGCCGAGGTAGGAGCCGGAGGGGAGCGGGGTGCCGCGCACGCGCTTGAGCACCTCGGTCTCGCGCAGCTGCGTCATGTTGAAGGCGAGTGCGGTGAACGTCGTGGACATGATGCTCAGACCCGCGATGCCGGGCACGATGATGTTCAGCGACTTCTGGTCGTTCGACGCCAGGCCGCCGATCAGGGCGAGCAGGATCAGCGGGAGCAGGAAGTTGAAGAAGGCGGCCGAGGGGTTGCGCCAGAACATCCGGCGCTCGAGCCGGTACTGCCGCCAGGTGAGGGCGAGCGCGCTATCCATCGTCGGTCAGCTCGAGGTAGATGTCCTCCAGGGACGGGCGCGTCACGGACAGGTCGCGAAGCCGCTCGCCGCGCGCCAGCGCCGCCGCGGTCAGCTCGTGCAGCAGCGTGGTCGGGTCGTCGGTCTCGCGCTGCTCGATGAGGCCGCGCCCGTTGCGCCAGGCGACCCGATAGCGGCTCGAGTCGCCGGCTCCCAGCTCGCCCGGCGCGCCCTCGGCGAGGATGCGGCCCGCCTTGATGATCGCCACCCGGTCGGCCAGCGCCTGGGCCTCCTCCAGGTAGTGCGTGGTCAGGAGAACGGTCTTGCCCAGCCCCTTGAGGGAGCGCACGGTGTTCCACGCCGCCCGGCGGGCGGCGGGGTCGAACCCGGTGGTCGGCTCGTCGAGGAAGATCAGCTCGGGGTCGCCGACGAGGGCGAGCGCGAGGTCGAGCCGGCGCAGCTGCCCGCCCGAGAGCTGCCGGGTGCGCACGTCCTCGGACTCGCGCAGGCCCGCCACGTCGATGACCTCGTTCACCTCGCGCGGGGAGGGGTAGAGGTGGGCCCAGTGGTCCAGCGCCTCGCGGACCGTGATGTGGCGGTACATGCCCGAGCTCTGGAGCACGATGCCGACCCGGCGGCGCAGCGCCAGTTCACGCCGCTCGGGGTCGTGTCCCAGCACCGTGACCTCGCCCTGGCTGCGCTGGCGGTAGCCCTCGAGGATCTCGACCGTCGTCGTCTTGCCCGCGCCGTTGGGACCGAGCAGGCCGAAGACCTCGCCGCGCCCGACGGTGAAGTCGATCCCGCCGACGGCCTCGTGCTGGCCGTAGAGCTTGCGCAGGCCACGGACCTCGATCGCCGGGGCGCTGTTCACAGCGCGAGATCATGACAAGCTAGTGACGACGGCCCGCCCCCGGCTGCTCGCCCGCATGGCCTACGCCTGCATCGACATCGGCTCGAACACGACGCGGCTGCTGGTCGCCGAGCCGGCCGACGGCCAGCTGCGCGAACTGCTCCAGCAGCGCGCGTTCACGCGGATCGGCCGGGGCCGCAAGCGCGACGACCGGATCGATGACGCGAAGATCGCCGAGGTCGCCGCCGTCGTGGCCACACAGGTGCGCGTGGCAGAGGAGCTCGGGGCGCAGGAGCTCCGGACCGTGGCCACCGCGGCCATCCGCCAGGCCGCCAACGGCGACGAGCTCGTCGCGGCGATCCGCGACGAGGCCGGGGTCGACGTGCAGACGCTCGACGGGGAGGAGGAGGCGCGCCTGGCCTTCGTCGGCGCCACGCGCACGCTCGGCCACGATCCGGACGGCGAGGTCGGCGTGGTGGACGTCGGCGGTGGGTCATCCGAGCTCGCGCTCGGCACGCTGGCCGGCGGCGTGCGGTGGTCGGCGTCCTTCCGCATCGGCTCGGGCTACCTGGCCGACGCCTACCTGCGCTCGGACCCGCCCTCGATCGGTGAGCTGAACTCCGTCCGGCAGCACGTGGCCGGGGTGTTCGAGGGCCTCGAGGTGGACTCGCCGGCGCTCGGCGTCGCCGTCGGGGGCAGCGCGACGTCGCTGCGCCGCCTGGTGGGCGGCGTGCTCGAGCACGAGACGCTCGAGCGCGGCATCCGCGTGCTCGCCTCGAACCGGATCGACGAGCTCGCTCGGCGATTCGAGCTCGAACCCGAGCGCGTGCGGTTGCTCCCGGCGGGGATCCTCATCCTCGAAGCGGCCTCCGACCGCCTGCGCGTGCCGCTGCAGATCGGGCGCGGCGGCCTGCGCGAGGGCGTCGTGCTGGAGATGATCGCGGCGGCCCGGGAGGCCGCGTAACCGATGGCCAAGGCGCGCGAGGTCCCGGGACTCGAGGGTCGGGAGTCGTTTCGGCTCGCGGCGGCCAGGGTCGTGTCGGTCCGCAGCACCGAGTTGTTCGAGCAGTCCGCGAACGTCCTCGACACGTCCGACATCGAACGCGTCCACGACATGCGCGTGGCCACTCGGCGCCTGCGCGCCGTGCTGGAGATCTTCGCGCCGTGTTTCGAGCGCACGCTGCACCGTGGAGTGCTGATCGACGTCAAGTCACTGGCCGACGCGCTCGGCGAGCGCCGCGATCCCGACGTTCACATCGACGCGCTGCAGCGGTTCGGGACCGCCGTGGCGGAGGCCGACCGACCGGGCGTGGACAGCCTCGTGGCCCGGCTGCGCCAGGACCAGGCGGTGGGCAACGCGACGGTGTCCCACGCGCTCGAGGCGATGGAGCGCTCGGATCTGTCGGGGCGGCTGCGGGCAATGTGCGAGGCCGCGGAGGCGGCGGCGTGAAGGCTCGGAAGGTCAGGCGGCTCGATCCCGAGATGCCGCTGGCCGACGCCGCCGAGCGCATCCTGCGGGTGCGGGTCGAGGAGCTGTACTCGTTCACGCCCCGGGCGCTCGACCCGAGCGAGGAGCGCGCGCTGCACGACATGCGTATCGCCGCGAAGCGGCTGCGTTACCTGCTCGAGCTGACGGCCCCCTGCTTCGGTGCGTACGCGGTGACGGGTGCCAAGCGGGCGAAGCAGCTTCAGGACCTGCTCGGCGAGATCCACGACTGCGACGTGATGCTGCCGCTGGTCCGCGACCACCTCGAGGCGCTTCGCACGGCCGACGCGGCCGAGCTGCGACGCATGGCCGGTGACGCGGACGACCTCGACCCGAGCCTCGCCGCGCGCGCGCCCCACCGCCGCGCGTATCGCGGGCTCGAGACCCTGATCGTCCACCTCGGGGCGCGCCGCGCGCTGCTGTTCGCGCGCTTCCTCGAACGCTGGCGCGACCTCCAGCGCCAGGGCTTCCGCGCCCGGCTGGAGCACGCGCTCGGCGAGCGGCCGCAGGTGTCGCAGCGCGGCCGGATGGCCGGTCCGGCCTCGATCATCGGGCGCGAGGCGCGCCGCCTGCGCGCGGTCGTGACTGAGGACGAGCGCCGCCTGCGCGACGCCGTCGCCGGCGGCGCGGACGGCGCCGAGCGGCTGACGGATCCGGTGGCGTCCGACGGCGACGCCTAGCGACGGCAAGGCGGCGCCCGCGCGCGCCCTTCCGCCGCAGGTACCATCAATCGGACGCCCACGCGCGCGACGAGGAGGGATCGCCGCCGCGACCGAGAGGACCCGATGAGCACGCCCGACTTGACGCAGGAGGACACCGCCCGGACGGTCGACGCGACCGAGCGCGACTTCGGCGACGTCGAGTACTACTTCAACCGCGAGCTGTCGTGGCTGGACTTCAACGACCGCGTGCTCCAGCTGGCCGAGGATCCGCAGGTGCCGCTCCTCGAGCGCGTGAAGTTCGCCGCGATCTACACGTCGAACCTCGACGAGTTCTTCATGGTCCGCGTCGCCGGCCTGCAGGACCAGGTCGAGGCCGGAGTGAGCACCCGGCTGCAGGACGGGCGCACGCCGAGCGAGACGATCGATGCGATCCGCGAACGCATCATCGACCTCAGCGGCCGCCTGTACGCGTGTCTCTCGGAGACTCTGCTGCCGGCTCTGGCCGAGCACGGGATCCGGATCGTGTCCTATGAGAACGTCAGCGAGGAGGAGCGCGCCTCGCTGTCGGAGCGCTTCCAGCGCCAGATCTTCCCCGTCCTCACGCCGCTCGCGGTGGGCGTCGGCCGGCCGTTCCCGTACATCTCGAATCTCTCGCTCTCACTCGTGGTGCGCCTGCGCGACCCGGTCACCGACATGCGCACGTTCGCGCGCGTCAAGGTGCCGAAGGAGATGCTGCCGCGCTTCGTGCCCGTGGCGGAGGGATCGACGACTTTCGTGCCGCTCGAGGACGTCATCGCCCATCACCTGGACTCGCTCTTTCCGGGCATCGAGATCATCGACTACGACGTCTTCCGGGTCAGCCGCGACGCGGACTTCACCGTGTCCGACGAGGCCGACGACCTGCTGACCGCGGTCGAGGACGAGCTGCGCCGACGCCGCTTCGGCGAGGTCGTGCGCGTGGAGGTGGGGAGGGGCATCGACCCGTCTTTGCGCGAGGAGCTGCGCGAGGCGCTCGAGGTCGAGGAGCGCGAGGTGTTCGACAAGGACGGGCTCCTGGACCTCAACGACCTGTGGCAGATCGTGAACCTGCCCGGCTTCGACGAGCTTCGCTTCGATCCCTGGACGCCGGTCACCCAGCCGCGACTCCAGGACGAGGACCACGGCGAGCACGTCGACGTGCTGGCGCAGATGCGCCGCGGCGACATCCTGGTGCACCATCCCTACGACTCCTTCGTGACCTCGGTGGAGCGGTTCGTCGAGCAGGCCGTCTCCGATCCCGACGTGCTCGCCATCAAGCAGACCGTGTACCGCACGAGCGACGACTCGCCGCTCGTGCCCGCGCTCATCCGGGCCTCGGAGCGCGGCAAGCAGGCGGTGTGCATGGTGGAGCTCAAGGCCCGGTTCGACGAACGCGCGAACATCCAGTGGGGCCGGGCGCTGGAGGAGGCCGGCGTCCACGTCGTCTATGGCCTCCCGGCCCTGAAGACGCACGCCAAGTGCGTGCTCATCATCCGCCGCGAGGGCGACGGGGTCCGCCACTACGTGCACATCGGCACCGGCAACTACCACCCCAAGACGGCCCGGCTGTACACCGACTTCGGCCTGTTCACCACGGACGAGGACATCGGGGCGGACGTGGCCGACATGTTCAACTTCCTCACCGGCTACGCGCGCCCGCGCGGCTACCGCAAGGTCCTGATCGCTCCCGACCACCTGCGCGCCGGGATCCTCGCCGAGATCGAGCGGACGATCGAGGCGCACTCCGAGGAACACCCGGGCCGGATCGCGATGAAGATGAACGCCCTCGTGGACGGCGAGTGCATCCGTGCGCTGTACCGGGCGTCGCAGGCCGGCGTGCGCGTCGACCTCAACGTGCGCGGGATCTGCTGCCTCAAGCCCGGGATCGAGGGCGTGTCGGAGAACGTCCACGTGAACTCGATCGTCGGCCGCTTCCTCGAGCACTCGCGGATCTTCGGCTTCGAGCGCAACGGCGACGATCCGGTCGTCTACATCGGCTCGGCCGACCTCATGCCGCGCAACCTCGACACGCGCGTCGAGCTGCTCGCGCCCGTCGAGGACGCCTCGCTGCGCGACGACCTGCTCGACACGCTCGAGCGCTGCTTCGCCGACGACTCCAACACCTGGGACCTTCACTCCGACGGCTCGTGGGTCCGCCGCACTCCGCAGGGACCCGAGCCCCGCAGCGTCCAGCGCGAGCTCATGCTCGGCCACGGCGCGCGCTCCGCCGAGGGCCCGGCGCAGCCCGGCTCGGCCACGACGGTGCGCGCCGCCGGCGTGGCGGGCGCGGCCGAGGCCGACCGGCAAGCGTGACCGACGCCGGCGAGGCCCGGACCCCGCGGGAGGCGATCGCCGATGTGCGCATCCGCGTGCCCACACGCGGCAACCGCAGGCTCGAGGCGCTGCTCGACGCGGTCAACGCCGACGCTCAGGTCAAGGCCTGGTGGCACCTGAGCGCGGTCAACGCGACGCGCCGCCTGGGAATGTCAGACCACTCGTGGGTCCACGTCCAGATCGTGTCGAACATCGCCCTGCGCCTCGGCCGGCTGCTGTTCCGCCGCGGCGTCAAGCCCAGCGTCGTCGTCGACCACCGGATGAGCGAGCGCGACGCCGAGGTCGTCATCACGGCGGGAGCGCTCTTCCACTGCGTCGGCATGCAGATCCACCGTGCCGACCACGAGGCGTTCTCGCTGTTCCTCACGGCCGACAAGCTCGGATCGCTGCTCACCGGGATCTACGAAGAGCCCGAGCGCTCGATCGTGGTCGGGGAGGCGATGCACGCGATCATCGGACACCGCCGCCGCGGCGACCCGTTCACCGTCGAGGCCGGGATCGTGCGCGTCGCCGACGCGCTCGACATGGCCCGAGGACGCTCGCGCGTGCCGTTCGAGGCGGGCCAGCAGAACATCCATTCGCTCTCGGCCTACGCGATCGAGGAGGTCAAGATCTCGGCCGGCCGCGGCGACAAGCCGGTCCGCGTGGAGATCGCGATGTCCAACAGCGCCGGCATCTTCCAGGTCGACGAGCTCCTGGCGACGAAGCTGCGCGGCTCGGGGCTGGAGCAGTACATCGAGGTCGTCGCCCGGATCGAGGCGGAGCAGGAGGAGCGCCTCATCCCGGTGTTCCGGATCTAGGTCGCGTGGTCCTGCGCGACGACGGCGACGGCGTCATCGCGATCGGCCAGCCGGCGCACGCCTGGGTGTCCGGCCAGCTGGCTCGGGCGTGGGGGAACGAGCGCTTCGGCCGGGTCGCGCCGCGCGACGATGTGTGCCTGGCCGCCGTCCAGCACGACATCGGGATGGCGGCGTGGGACGCGGCGCCGGAGCTCAACGCCGAGACCGGGTTGCCCCAGAGCTTCCTCGAGATGCCGGTTCACCGGCACCTCGAGCTGTGGTCGCGCGCCCCCGCGCTGGCCGGCACCCAGTCGCGCTACGCGGCGCTGCTGGTGTCCTGCCACGGGACGACGCTGTACGAGATGCGCGACCTGCAACGCGAGCCGTCCAACATCGCGGCGGCCATCGGCGAATACCTCGCCGCTCAGCGGGAGCTCCAGGCCCGGCTGCGCGACTCACTGGCCGGCGACGCCGAGTACGGGCCGTACGCCGGCGAAGCCGGGATCGAGCGCAATCGCCGGCTGCTCTTCACCTGGGACGGCATCTCGCTGGCTCTGTGCATGCGCAGCTTCCCGTGGACGGTGCGCGACGTCCCGGTCGCCGGTGAGGCCTCCGTCGAGGTCCGCGTGACCGGCGAGGGATTACGCGCGCACGTTGACCCGTGGCCGTTCGAGGCGGCGCAGCTCACGGTGCATTGCGACGGGCGCCGCCTGGACGAGCGCTTCGACGACGAGGCGTCGATGCGCGCGGCGCTGGACCGTGCGCCCTGGCGCACGCTGGTGTTCGAGCTCGAGCCGGCGCCGCCCGGCTAGGGCGAAACCGCGGCCGGATCCGGGAGCGTCAGGAATCGCTCGTGGGTGGCGGTCATCCGCAGCATCCGCTCGATCGTCTCGGACCCCCGAATCAGGCCGAAGCGCCAGCCTCCACGCCGGGCGCGCCGATGGGCCGCGAGCAGCCGGGAGAGTCCGGCCGAGTCCATGAACACGAGCTCGCGCAGGTCGACGACCAGCGTTTCCGGACGGGTGCGCTCGATGCGGCGAAGCTCGGCGTCCGCGCAATATGCGGAGGACAGGTCGAGCTCGCCGCAGAGCGCTACGCATACGACCCCACTCCGAGGCGTTTCTGTCCTGAGTGTCAGGTGAGCCAATCCGTCTCTCCACCCCGGGTGCCTTTCGTCACATACCCGAAGCGGCGAAAATCAAATCGCGCCGCCGTCGCCGGGGCTCAACCCGGCGCCGTCGGCCCGCGCGGTACGAGGCGCCCGTCGAACGCGCGAGGCACCTCGGGCGGGCGCCTGACGATCGCGAAACGGGCCTCCCATTCGGCCCAGGCGCGAAGCGTCGCCGGATCGAGCTGCCCCCAGCGGCGGTTCGCCCGGAGGAAGGTCGGCATGGTCGTGCGGAGCTCGGTCTCGACGAGCGGGCGGTCGAGGCCCGGCTGGGCCCGCGCGATGTCCGCCGCGCTGCGGGCCGGGTTCTCGACGGCGAACACGTACCCGCGCGCGAGCGCGCGCAGGACGCGACGGATCATGTCGGGCCGGTGCGCGAAGGTCGAGCGCGTCACCGCGACCACCAGCTCCGGATAGCTCGGCGCACCGTAGTCGTCGACCTTGAAGGGATGGAAGCCGCTGCCCTTCCGGGCCAGGGCGACGCCCTCGATGTTCCAGAACGCCGTGGCGGCGGCCACGCGGCCGGCGAGCAGGCCGGCCACCGCGTTGAAGCCGATGGTCACCGTGCGCACCCGCGCCGGATCGCCGCCCGCGCCGCGCACCGTCGAACGCAGCACGGCGTCGTCGCTGGGCACGCCGGTCACCCCGACCCGCCGGCCCTCCAGGGCGCGCGGGGAGCCGACGCCGCGCGCGGCGATCACCGAGGCGAGGGGGCGCTGGACGAGCGCGGCAACGCCGACGATGTCGGCCCCGTGCTCGCGCGCCAGGGCGAGGTCGTGGATGTCGAGCACCGAGAGGTCGGCGCGGCCGGCGGCCAGCAGCTTGAGCGCCTCGGCCGAGTCCGCCGGCGTGCGGACGGCGAGCCGAACGCCCTCGCCCCGGTCGTAGCGCCGCGCCACCGCGCTGAAGATGCCGGCGTGGTTGGCGTTCGGCGTGAAGTCCAGCAGCAGCGTGACGTTCGCCGCCCCACCGCCCCCGCCGCATCCCGCGGCCACCCCCAGCGCAAGGGCGAGCGCCGTCAGCGCCGCCCCGGCGCGCCCTACCAGTGCACGCCCTTCATCAGGTTGGCCATGGCGATCTGCTCCATCGACGCCTTCTCGTCGGGATCCTTCTTGCCCTTGGCGGCGGCGGAGTCTGGGAAGACCCGGTAGGCCATGTGCAGGATCTGGTCGACGGCCTTGGGCTGCAGCGCGTAGGCCACCTCGCCGAAGGTCCCGAGGCGGGTGTTGATCTGCTTGGGCTTGGCGCGGATCGCCTCGCAGACCATGTCCGCGGCCTCGTCGGGGGTGATCGTCGGAAAGGCGTCGTACATCTTCGTCGGCGCGATCATCGGTGTGCGCACGAGCGGCATGTGGATCGTCGTGAACGTGATGCCGTCGCCCACGACCTCGGAGGCCACGCACTTGGTCCAGGCGTCGAGCGCCGACTTCGACGCGACGTAGGCCGAGAACCGCGGCGGGCTCGTCTGGACGCCGATCGAGGACACGTTCACGATGTGCGCGCCGCCCTGCTCGACGAAGTGCGGCAGCAGCGTCGTGATCAGCTTGATCGTGCCGAAGTAGTTGAGCTGCATCGTGCGCTCGAAGTCGTGGAAGCGATCCTGCGACAGCGCCACCGAGCGGCGGATCGAGCGGCCGGCGTTGTTGACGAGGATGTCCACGCGCGGGTGGTCGGCGAGAACCTCCTCGACCAGGCCCTCGATCGAGTCGAGGTCGGACAGGTCGCACGAGTAGGTGTAGGCCGTCCCGCCGGCGTCCTCGATCTCCTTCTTGGTCTCCTCGAGCTTGTCCGCGCTGCGCGCCACCAGCAGCGGGATCCCGCCCGCGGCCGCGATCTTCTCCGCCGCCGCCTTGCCGATGCCGCTCGAGGCGCCGGTGATCAGCGCCACCTTGCCGTTGACGGCGCCCTCGAAGGAGCGGTCCTTGAACAGGTCGGGGTCCAGGTGGCGCTCCCAGTAGTCCCACAGCTTCTCGGCGTACGTGTGCAGCCCGGGGACCTCGATCCCCGAGCCCTTGAGCGCACGCTCGGTGTCGCGGGTGTCGAACTGGGGGACGAGCGCGATGTGCTCGACGACCTCGTCCGGGATGCCGAAGTCGGCCAGCACCGCCTTGCGCACCTCGCGCATCTGCGGCACCTTCATCAGCATTCCCATGACGCCGGTGGGCAGCGCGTCGATCAGTCGCTTGTCGATCCGCATGACCATCTGGGGCGCGTGGGCGGCCTTGGCGAACTCGTTGAGCACCTCGCCCGAGCGCTGCGACTTCGGGCTGGTGAGATGGAACGCCTGTCCGTCGAGGTCCGGCTCGTGTGCGATGTGGTCCATCGCCGCGGCGACGTAGTCCACGGGAACGATGTTCGTGTAGCCGAGCTCGGGTCCCAGGAGCGGGAACCACTCCGGCAGGAAGTGGCGCAGCCGCTGGATCGCCTTGAAGAAGTAGTAGGGCCCGTCGACCTTGTCCATCTCCCCGGTCCGGGAGTCGCCGACGACGACCCCGGGGCGATACACGCGCCAGGCGCCGGTGACCTCCTCGCGCGCGATCTTCTCGGACTCGAACTTCGTTCGGTGATAGGCCGAGGGGAGCTTCTGGCCCTCGTCGAACATGTCTTCGCGGAACATGCCCTTGTAGAGGCCGGCGACGGCCACCGACGACGTGTGGTGGAAGATCCCGGCGCCGATCGCGTTGGCCAGTTCGACGGCGTGGCGCGTGCCGTCGACGTTGAGTCTCTCGTTCTGCTCGTCCTCGGCCGTCATGTCGTACATCGCCGCGAGGTGGAAGAAGTGGTCGACCTTTCCCTTCAGCTCGGCGGCCAGGTCATCGGAGACTCCGAGGCTCGGCTCCTGCAGGTCGCCCACGACCTTTGTCACCCTGTCGTGGGCGTCCCAGCTTCCGATGAGCTCGTCCATGCGCTCCTGTGAGCCCTCCCGGACCAGCACGTAGATGTGCCCGTCGCGGTCGAGCAGCCGCTCGACCAGGCGGCGACCGATGAACCCGGTGGCCCCGGTCACGAAGTAGTTCATGGCGTTCTCCCTCTCACAGGCACGTGGGCGGCAAGCCTATACGCCGCTATACGCCGGCGCCCGCGCCGCCGCGACCCTCGCCGGCGGCGAAGCGGCCGGCGCCCTCGACCGCGGTCCCGAAGGTCTCCATGCCGGCTTTCGCCTCGACGGCGAGGCCGGCCTCGAGCGGCAGGCCGAGTCCCTCGATCGCGGCGCGGCGGTCCGCCAGCATCGTGACCTGGGGGAACGCGGCGAGCGCCTCGGCGTACTCGAGCGCCCGGTCGAGGTGTCGGCCGGGCGGGACGACCTCGGTCAGCAGCCCCATCCCCAGCGCCTCGTCGTGCTGGACCATCCGGCCGGAGAGGATCAGGTCCAGGGCGCGCCCGAGCCCGACGATGCGCGGCAGGCGCTGGGTCCCGCCGTCGATCAGCGGCACGCCCCAGCGGCGCTCGGGGAAGCCGAGCGTGGAGCCCTCGGCGGCGATCCGCAGGTCACACCACAGCGCGAGCTCGAAGCCCCCGGCCAGGCACCAGCCCGAGATCGCCGCGATCGTCGGTTTGGGCGGGGTCAGGCGGGTGAAGCCGAGCGGGCCCTCCGGGGCGCCGAGGCGCGGCCCGAACGTCTCGATCGCCTTGAGGTCGGCGCCGGCGCAGAAGGCGACGTCGCCGGCACCGGTCAGCACCAGCACGCGCGCGTCGTGGTCGTCCACGAACATCCGGTAGCCGTCGCGCAGCCGTTCGGCCGTCGGGCCGTCGACGGCGTTGCGGCGGTCGGGACGGTCGATCGTGAGTACGGCGGCCGCGCCGACACGCTCGTAGCGAACGGGCTCGCTCATCGCCGGGATCCTCCCACACGCCCGGATCGGTCCCCAGAAGCGGCGCGACCCCGGACTCTGGCTCCGGGGTCACGCAACGAGGAGGGATCTCGTGTGCCGCAAAAGCGTCGCAGCGGCGATGCCCGACCGTGTGAAGAACTCGAAAAAGCCGGTATCGGGCCCGAACGGCTACCAGCCGCCGGCCCATTCGGCGCGCGTGCTCCGGGCCTTCTGCGCCGACTTGCGCGCCTCCTTGCGCTTGTCGAGCTTCCACTGCAGAGCGCTCAGGAGGCCGACGAGGAGCGGGAACGCCGCGATCAGGATGAAGGCGGCATTGGTGATGACCTTGTCGTCGGTCTCGCCATAGGTGCCCTGTCCACCGTTCGGATGGCTGTTCCCGCCGGGCGGGCTGAGGGCGGCGAGCGCGGGCGGAGCCACCAGGACCAACCACAGCAACGTGGCGGGAAGCGCGAGGATCAGACGGCGCATGGCGCCGGCAAGCCTACCGGCTAGAGCGACTTCAGGAAGGGAACGACCGTCCTGAGGAACACGTTCTTCGACGGCGCGGCCAGCAGGGGATCGACGTGGTGGGAGTTGGGCACGTTCACGTACGTGGCCCGCGGAATGCGCGAGCTGCGAAACAGGCGCCGCGCGCCGCGCAGCACGTTTCCGCGTGTAAGGCTGGTCTGCTCGGCGTAGAGGGGGACGTTGATCTCGGCTCGGTGCCAGGTGCGCAGTCCGAGGTAGTTCGTGATCGAGTTGCGCGACAGCGCGTCCGCCCCGTCGACGTCGAGCGTGAGCTTGGCGGGGAAGTACCACTCGACGAAGTTGCCGGGCTCCTGGAAGAAGCCCGAGGCGACGTTCCCGATCGGCGTCAGGCCGGTGTTCTGCCAGGGCCGGGGATCTCCGGACTGCGCGAGCCGGCCCGAGTCGACCTGAATCAAGGCCAGTGCCTTCAGCGAGGTCCGGAAGTCGAGGGCGTAGCCGAGCGCGGCCTGGTTGGTGACGCGCACCGCCGGCTTGAGGCTGGCCGGGACCACCGGCGAGGCCTGCAGGGCGGAGGCCGCCCCGGGCAGCCGCTTGGCGTACATGCCCGCCAGCTCGGCGAAGACGCCGGCCGACCACGGCGGGAGGCCGTTGAACAGCGTCACGAACGGGTCACCCGTGCGAATCGCCGCGGCCCGCCGCTTGACCGTCGCGAGCTGCGGGTGCGAGAACGA
The DNA here is from genome assembly GCA_035997675.1 of Solirubrobacteraceae bacterium. Lineage (GTDB taxonomy): Bacteria > Actinomycetota > Thermoleophilia > Solirubrobacterales > Solirubrobacteraceae > JALYZC01. The sequence continues at coordinate 1,510 of DASYIJ010000026.1, read as the reverse complement.
CCCGAGCAGCCCCCCGTCGATCAGCACCATCGCCTTGATGTCCCGGTAGCCCGGATGGCCGTTGAAGTCCCAGCTCGCGTACGCCGCCGTGGTGGAGGCGCCGAGCGAATGGCCGCCCAGGATCACCTGGCGCCGGCCGCCCGCGCGGGCCTTGAGCACGACCTTGCGCAGGTCCTCGAGCGCGAGCTTGAGCCCCCAGCCGCGCGCGAACGGCGTATCGCGCGTGCCGTCGATGTAGTTGGCCTTGAGTCCGAAGTAGTAGTCGTAGGCCTGCTGCGGCGTCCCGGTGCGGAACACGGAGGTGTCCTCGAGCGCGTTCTCGCGCCGGTCGAGCGCCCACACCTGCAGGTCGGGCACCCGCGCGATCAGCTGGCGCGCGAGCTGCGTGAAGTCGCCGGCCCCGCCGATGTAGCCCGGCACGAGCACGAGGACCCGCGAGGCCCGCGGCGAGCCGAATTGATGCACGAACACGCGGTTGTACTTCGCGGGGCCGGGCCCGACGGCGCCCGGAATCGCGACGTAGGGCTCGCGCGCGGCGTCCGCGGCGGCGGGGACGGCGACGGCCGCCGCGGCCGCGGCGAGCACGAGGGACAGAGCGATGCGAGTACGCATGGACGAAGGGCCCCCCGGCGCGGGGCACAGTAGCAATTCGACCGACCGCCGTTCTCCACATCGAAACATTGGGGCAACGGCTCGTTCCCACACGCACCCGCCGCCGGGCCTAGCTTTGCGGGGGCCGGTGCGCGACCGGCCGCCGCCCTGATCGCAGCTCGGCGTGCGCGGCGGACGATTCGCGCGCCACTCGGCTGGTGTCACCAGTCCACCGAGCCGAGCCGCTGGCGCCCCGGGCGGCGGGGACACCGCCCGGGGCGCAGCTACTGCGCTGCCGCGAAGTAGCTGCGCCCAGTTCTTAGTGCTTAGTTCTTAGGTCTTAGGGCCCGGGTCCCTGGTTCGGTGGGTGGTGATGAGGCCGTTCAGCATGCGGCTCAGCTCGTTCGCGTCGCTGAGGGCGCCCGTTGGCAGCGCGAGCTCGCGGGCGGCCGCGCGTTCGAGCCAGTGAACGGCCTCGTAGGCCGATCCACGCGCCACGTAGAGCAGGCGACGTTGGTCTCTGGGACCCCACCGACCGTATGCCTCGGCGAGATTCGCGCCGATGGAGTCGAGCGCACGTACGAGCTGGACGCCGACCGTCCACCGGTCGAACGCGGCCCACCCGGCGGATGCGACATAGGCGTCATCGGCCAAGCGGGCAGCCCGTCGATACACCAGAAGATTCCAGACAACACTCACACCACGGGTAGCCGCCCCGACCCAAACCCTCGCCCCTAAGAACTAAGAACTAAGACCTAAGAACTAAGCACTAAGCACTGAACTTCACTACCTATTCACACAGCAATCACAACCAGAAAACATCCGTTGTGCAGGGAAAGTCGAACGTCTTCCCGTGTCCCGCCTTGGCCTGAACGTCCCGGCGGGTTGGTGGCCCGTCGCGCCGCTCGCCAAGAGCTTC
>DASYIJ010000358.1:0-7938 GCA_035997675.1 Solirubrobacteraceae bacterium | reverse complement strand
AGCCTGGCGGCATCCTCGAGCGAAAAGGGCCCCGGAATGCCCGGAGGAGGCACCGGCTTTCCGATCTGCGCGCTCACGGCGTCGAAGACGACTCCAAGCCACGGGTTGCGCTCCCGTGGCCCCCACACCGCGAGCGCAACGCGACCGCCGGGCCGCAGCACGCGGCGGATCTCGCGCGCCGCGCCGGCGGGATCGGTCGCGAACATGAGCCCCTCGCGACAGAGAACGACGTCGTAGGACTCGTCGGGCTGGTCGATGTGCTCGAGGTCGAGCTCGCGGGTGCTCACATTGCTCAGCCCGCGCGCCTCGGCGCGTGCCGCCGCGATCGAGGTCATCTCCGCGACCACGTCGGACAGAACCACCTCGCCGTCCGGGGCGACGCGCTCGGCCGCGGCCAATCCCAATCCCCCCGGCCCGCACGCCAACTCGAGCACCCGCTCGCCGGGCTGGGGCATCGACAGATCGAGCATCTGCTCCGTGGCCTTCGCTCCGCGGACGTCGGCGTACTCCGCATGCTCCGCCCACGAGCCGGCCACGGCAGCCCACATGCCGTGCACGTGCGCGCGGATGTCATCGACGTTCTTGCCCGCTCGGTCCGATCGCCCGTCCGGCTGGTCGACGACGCTTCTGGCTTCCACGACGCACCTCCAAGATCGGCTCTGTCTAAATTCGCTACGCGTTGAGAGTAATGAAGTCAGCGGTAAGATACCGAAATGGCTGAACGTGTCAAGACCCGTCGCTACGACTCCCCACGCCGGCGGGCGCAGGCCGCCGCCACGCGCCGGGAGATCCTCGACGCCGCGCAGCGGCTGTTCGAACGGCAGGGCTACGCGGCGACGACGATGTCCGCCATCGCAACCGAGGCTGGTGTCGCGCTCAAGACGGTGTACGTGGCCTTCGAGACCAAGAGCGGCGTCCTGCGCGCGCTCTGGAACCGGCTCCTGCGCGGTGACCGCCACGACGTCCCCGTGGCCGAGCAGCAGTGGTACCGCGAGGTCCTCGACGAGCCCGACCCGGAACGGCAGCTGCGGCTCAACGCACGCAACTCACGCATGGGAAAGGTGCGGATCGCCGCGGTGCTGGAGGTGATCCGCAGTGCCGCTCCCGCCGACCCCGACATCGACGCGCTCTGGAACCGGATCCAAACCGAGTTCCACGCCAACCAGCGCGAGATCGTGGAGTCGCTCGACAGGAGGAAGGCGCTGCGGCCGGGCCTCGACGTCACCCGCGCCACCGACATCCTCTGGACGCTCAACAACCCCGACGTGTGGCAACTGCTGGTCGGCCGGCGCGGCTGGACGCCCGAGCAGTACGAGGCATGGTTCGGCGACACGGCCTGCTCCCAGCTCCTGAAACCGCGCGCGGCACGGAAGACCCGCGGGACGCGATAGGTCCGACCGAGTGCGCCCCGCCGCTAGGCCGCGAGACGCTGTGCGCTGAGCTGGCCGATGGCGGCCATCGTGGTCTTCGCCGGCTCGGCAACGTCGACGTCCCAGCGGACCACCACGCCCGCGTCCGGACCGACGACCCGCAGCACGGTTCCCTGGCCCCGCGTCGCGTGCGACACCCTCAGCCCGACGCTGGCCGGCACGCCGTCGAGAGTCACAAGCGGTACCTCGTCCATGAAGCGCATTGCCCTCCTCCTATCGACCCATTACGACCTTGCATGAGATCTGACGTCTTCAGCCAACGAAAGGGAATGGGAGGCTGAGGCACATTTAACGGCCTGCGGCGGACGCATGCGCCGGTCGGGGCTGGAACGGCGGTGAGGTGAGTACCCCCAACGGGAGTCGAACCCGTACTACGAGGTTGAAAACCTCGCGTGCTAGCCGCTACACCATGGGGGCGCGTTTTCGGAGTCTAGGGGCGCCACGGCGATCTGCTGCCGGCCGCAGCGGGCCGCCGCACCGCGTGTGGCACGATGGCCGCGCGCCTCTAGCTCATCTGGTTCAGAGCACCGGGCTTTTAACCCGGAGAGCTGGGTTCGAGTCCCAGGGGGCGCATACGACTCCGCCCCTACTTCGGCGGCGCCTTGTTCAACTCCTGAAGCGGCTGCATCACGCTGTAGATCCAGCCGCCGCTCGGCGTCTGGATGCCGTACCGGTACCACTCCGGCGGGTCGCTCGAGCGCAGTGTCCTGAGGAACACGCCGCCGGGATCGGTCACGAACCCCGGATGGCTGTCGCCGCCACCGGCGTTGCTGGTGGCGATCGGCTGCCACGAGCCGTCCGTTTGCAGGCCCTCGATACGGACGTTGAGACCGCCGCCGCGGTCGGTCCGGATGTGACCGAAGATGCCGACCGTCGTGTCGCCGCTGCGGAACGGGAGCAGCGTGAGGGGGAACGTCGAGGCGGACGGCTTGGGGCGGAAGTCCTCGAAGTACAGCCCCGTCTGCCACGACCCCGGGAAGCGGCCGCGGCGGCCGCGCTGGGCCTGACGCACCGCGGCGGCGGTCAGCACGTCGCGGAGCAGGAACTGCGTGACTGAACGGACGTGGCTGTTGCGCTGCGCGATGTACTCGGCCGCCGCGAGCAGGCGCGTCTGCTGGTCGAGCGTCCACGGCTTCGTGAACACGGGGACGTTGGTCTCGTAGCCGAACTCGGTCAACCACAGGTTGCTCATCCCAGGCGCGAGGCGGTGGCGCGAGATGAGGCGCCCGGCCAGGTTCGTGAGGCGGTCGAGGTTGGCGACACGCACGAAGTTCGGGTCGGGGCTGGAGACCCCGGGCGGGCTGAACAGCGCGTAGGGATGGTGGCTGATGCCGTCGCCGGGCACCCGGCGAAAATGCCGGCAGGCGCCGTCGCGAACGCGATGCAGCCGGCCGTCGACGCACGCCAGGCGCCGCAGGAAGGGCAGCGGGGCGATCGGGGAGATGTCCCCGCCCCGCGTCCCGCCGCCGGGCGCGGTCACGCCGATGAGCACCGTGGCCGTCCGGTTGACCGCCTTGACCGCCGGATAGGCCGCCTGCACCATTGCGCGGTACTGGTCGGCCGCCACGGCGACGCCGTGCTGCCACTGGGGCTGCATGAAGGTGGGCACGTTGGGCTCGTTCCAGAGCTCGAAGACGTCGACCTGCGGGAGCACGGTCTTCCCGTGGAGCGGCGCGAACCTCCCCGAGTAACGGCGCCCCATCGCGCGCGCGAACTTCGCGAACTCCGCCGGGCTCGGGCGGTCCACCGCGCCGAAGCGGTCCTTGCGGCCGAATCCGGCCGCGCCCCACCGGGGTGCGCCGAAGCCGATGTCGAGGTCGACCTTGATGCCGAAGGACGCCGCGATGAAGACCGCGCGGTCGATTCGGGAGATGAACGTCTTGCGGTAGTTCCGCACGGACGGGGCGTAGGCGTCCGGCTGGTCGGCGCGAAAACCGCGGGGCTTGCGATTGTCCTTGGGGCGCGGCGCGGCGAGGCTCCACGGGAGAGTGATCCGCGCGCGGTCCACCCCGAGGTTGCGCAGGACGCCCATTCCGGTCGCGACGTCCGTGTCGGTCCCGTAGACCAACACGTTGTCGTCCTGGACCATCGTCTCGTAGGGCGCGGCACGAGCAGGCGCGGCGGCCACCCCCAGAGTGGCGATGAAGGCGGCGATCATTGCCGTACGCGTGCGCATCCTTACCCCGTGTGCGGTTACTTGATAAGCCTATCCCCAGGCCGGCCCCTACGCCGACCTCCTGCACCAGACGATAGCGGGCCGTCCGCGCCGGCTCGCCGCTACCGTTTTGGGGGGTGATGGCCTCGTGAGTGCATCGCAGGCGGGTCCGCGGCTGAGCCGCTTCGAAACCGTCGGCGCCTGGCTGCACCTGTGGACGCCCCCGCGGGACGCGGTGGTGCCGCCGGTCCCGTGGCGGCGCATCGGCATCGGCGCGGCGATCGCCGCGATCGTCCTGGGCGCCCTGGCCGCTTGGCTCGTGCCCCGCATCGACCGTGCCAAGCGCCACCACGCGGCCACCGAGCAGCGCCGGCTCGCCGCGCTGAGCGCGCAGGAGCGCCGCGTGCTGGCGCGCGACCAGCGACTCCACGCCGGCCGCGCGGGCGCTCTGCCGAGCAATCCCGTGGCGGCCCAGCACGCGGTGCTGGCCGACCTCGGGCGCGCCATCACCGCGGATGCGCGCCGCCGTACGGCCGCCGGCACCCTCGCCGGGCACGTCCTCACGACGACGTGCGCGCCGTTCACGCGCGGCCCGGTGCGCGTGGCGCCACCGCCGACGTCGACGGCGGCCGGATACGAGTGCACCGCCGTGACGCGCGAGATCCCCCGCTCCTCGCGCAACATCGCGGGCGCGATCGGCTATCCGTTCTGGGCGCGCGTGAACTTCCGCCGCGGGACGTTTGCGTGGTGCAAGGTCAACCTGCGCCCCGGCGAGCGGGGCGTCGGCGGGGAGGCCGCCGTGGTCGCCCTGCCCCCGGCGTGCAACCTGCTCAACGGCTGAGGGGCGCCTACCCGGAGCCCGTGGGCGTGAACGCCTTCGACGGGTGCTCGGCGTCGACGCATCCCTGGAAGCCCGCCTGGACCTGCTGGTCGGACGGCGGGTTGAGCGCCAGCAGCTCGGGGATCGTCACCGACCGGTAGCCCCGGCGCTCGAGCGTGCGCAGGATGCGCGGCAGCGCGACGAGCGTCTCGGGCTTGTTCTCGTGCATGAGGATGATCGCCCCCGGCCGCATGCCGGCGGTCGCGAGCTGCTGGATCCCGAGCGCGGACGCGCCCTCGGAGTCCTGCGTGTCCACGTTCCAGGTGGTCTGGAGCATCCCCAGTTGATGGGCCTGGATGTCGACGTTGGAATCACGGGCTCCATAGGGGGGACGGAACAGGGTGATGGGCGCCCCGGTCGCGGCTTCCAGCAGCTGTCGGGTCTCCCCCATCTCGAAGCTGCGCTCCGCCGGAGTGGCCCGGCTGACGTCGATGTGGTTGAAGGTGTGGTCACCCACCGCGCCGGCGCGCGCCTCGACGGCCGGGAGCGCCGGGTAGTCCGCGAGCTGGCGGCCCACGACGAAGAACGTCGCGCGCTGACCGTGACGGGCGAGCAGGCGCAGGACCTTCTCCGTCTGCGGGCCCGGGCCGTCGTCGAACGTCAGGGCGACGTACTTGTTCTGAGTCCCGGCGCAGAACACGGGCAGGCCGAGCTGGGTCAGCCGGCCGACCGCCGCCTGCTGCTCCGCCGTGGAGGGCAGCGGCGCGCCGAGCAGGAGCCGATCGAGGCCCTGGCGTACCGGCTCGACGTTCTTCAGCGCCGCCCGGCTCTCCGCCGACAGGTGGAGCTTGCCGTCGCCTACGCCTCCGCCTCCGCCGAGCACCGCGAAGAGCAGCACCACGAGCAGGACGAGCGCGAGCACGACGACACCCGCCGCGGCGCGGCGGCGGTGGTAGACAGCCCGCGGGTGCGAGCTAAGCGAACGGTGTCGGGTCTGGACGCTCAAGACAGCCTCGCTGCACCCCCGCCGGGCCGCCGCGCGTAGGCGCTGGCCCCAGGGCGCCGGAGCGCGGAAGGCCAACAGGCTAGTACAGCGGCGGCGGCCTAGTGTCGGAAGTGGCGACGGCTCGTGAACACCATCGTCACGCCCGCGCGATCGGCCGCCTCCACGACCTCGTGGTCGCGGACCGAGCCGCCGGGCTGGATGATCGCCCGCACGCCGGCCTCGATCGCGAGCTGCGGCCCGTCGGCGAAGGGAAAGAAGGCGTCGGAGGCGAGTGCGGCGCCCTCGAGCGAGTCCGCCTGGGATTTCTCCACCGCGAGCCGGACGGAGTCGACCCGGCTCATCTGGCCCGCGCCGATCCCCACGGTGGCGAGGTCCTTGCTCAGCACGATCGCGTTCGAGCGCACGTGCTTGCACACCTTCCAGGCGAACCCGAGCTCCTCCCACTCGTGACGCGTCGGCTTGCGCTCGGTCACCACCGTCATCTCGGCCCGGTCCTCGAGGTCGAGGTCGCGGTCCTGCACGAGCAGCCCGCCCATGACGGGCTTGACGTCGGGCTCGACGCGGTTGATGGTCCGGCGCTCGTTGTCCTCGAGCACCCGCATGTTGGGCTTGCTCGCGAGGACCTCCAGCGCGTCGTCATCGAAGCCGGGGGCGAAGAGCACCTCGACGAACTGCTCGACGATCGCCTCCGCGGTCGCGCGGTCGACGCGGGTGTTGAGGCAGATCACGCCCCCGAAGGCGCTCATCGGATCCCCGGCGAAGGCCCGCCGGTAGGCCTCCAGCGCCGACTCGCCCAGGGCGACCCCGCAGGGGTTGTTGTGCTTGATGATCGCGCAGGCGGGCACCTTGAACTCGCTCACGACCATCCGCGCCGAGTTGAGGTCGAGGAGGTTGTTGAACGACAGGTCCTTGCCGCCGAGCTGGCGCACCATGGACAGGACGTGCATGCGCGCCCCCACCTGCGAGTACAGGGCCGCGCGCTGGTGCGGGTTCTCGCCGTAGGGCAGGTCGGCGAGCTTCTCGAAGGCGCGCACGAACAGCGGCGGGAAGCCCTCCTCCCTCTCCGCGAACCAGCGGGCGATCGCCGTGTCGTAGCGCGCGGTGTAGGCGAACGCCTCGCCGGCGAGGTTCTCGCGTGTCTGGAGCGACAGCCTGCGGTCGCCGGTGCGCAGCTCCTCGAGCACCGCGTCGTAGCTCTCGGGCGAGGTGACCACGGCGGCGAAGGCGTGGTTCTTGGCGGCGGCCCGGATCATCGTCGGACCGCCGATGTCGATCTGCTCGATCACCTCGGCGTCCTCGGCGCCGCGGCGCGCCGCCGTGCGCTCGAACGGATACAGGTTCACGCACACCAGGTCGACGAACTCCACCTCCTGCTCCTCGGCGGCGCGAAGGTGCTCGGGGTCGTCGCGAACGGCCAGCAGCCCGGCGTAGAGCTTGGGGTGCAGCGTCTTGACCCGCCCGTCCATGATCTCCGGGAAGCCGGTGAAATCCTCGATCGAGCGGACCGGCACGCCGGCGTGCTCGAGCTCGCGCCCGGTCCCGCCGGTGGAGACGATCTCGATGCCGAGGTCGGCGAGGCCGCGGGCGAAGTCCACTACGCCGCGCTTGTCCGAGACCGACAGCAGCGCACGCGCCACCTGCACCTCTCCCGGTGCCACGGGTTCCCGCTTGACCGTCAGCTCGGCCTCCTTCTCCACGAGGCCGAGCATAGCCGGGTTCGAGGTCGGTTCAGTCGGCGATCACGACGCGCCGCGGGTTGGCCGTATCGAAGGACACGGCGCCGCGCGCGATCAGGCGGATCGCCTCGGGCAGCAGCTCGTGCTCGAGCGGGCGCAGGAGGTCGTGGACGGCCTCGGCGTCGGCCGCGTCGGGCAGCTCGATCGCCCGCTGGAGGATCACCGGCCCGCTGTCGACCCCCTGGTCCACGAAGTGCACGGTGACGCCGAAGACCTTCACGCCGTAGTCGAGCGCCTGCTGGATCGCGTCGAGCCCGCGGAACGCTGGCAGCAGGGCGGGGTGAACGTTGATCACGCGATCGGGGAAGCGCGAGAGGAAGGCCTCGGACAGCAGGCGCATGTAGCCCGCGAGGACGACCAGGCCGACGTCGCGCTCCGCGAGCCACGCCGCCATCGCGGCGTCGCGGGTCCGGCGGTCCGCGTGTGCGCCCTCCTCGAACACCCCCACCTCGACCCCGGCGCTCCGCGCGCGCTCCAGCGCCGGAGCCTCGGGCTCGTCGCCGGCGACGGCCACGACCTCGATTCCCTCGTGACCGTGCACCGTGTCGAGGATGGCGTGCAGGTTCGTGCCGGTCCCCGAGGCGAGTACGGCCAGCCGCAGGCCGCTCATTCCGGCGCGAGCTTGGGGAACCGCCCGCCCGTGGACCGGAGGCGCCCGGCGTGGACGAGCTCGTCCACCCGGCCGAGGACCTCGTCCCGGGTCATGTGGGCGAACGCGCCGTAGGCCGGCAGGCCGTCGTAGGAGTGGTCGCGGATGACGCGAGAGCGCCCGCCGCGCAGGATCTCGACGG
>DASYIJ010000313.1:0-9744 GCA_035997675.1 Solirubrobacteraceae bacterium | reverse complement strand
ACGCCTGAGCCGTCCGCGGCCACCTGGGGCCGGCGTTCCGTGCCGGCCCCCTCGGCGACGGCTACTGGTTGCCGTCGCCGTCGTCGGGACCACCGCTGTTGTCGGCGTCGCCGTCGCCGCCGCCGCCCTGCGGGATTCCGGCGCCGCCGCCGCCGCTCGACGGCGGGGTGGGGGCGGGATTGGTTGACTGCGGCGCCGGCGCGGGCGCTGCGTTCGGGGCCACCTGGGTGTCCGTGGGCGCCGCCGCCTGGGTGCCGGTCTGCGCGGATGTGGTCGCCACCGGCGGCGGCGGAGGCGGCTTGCGCACGGTGAACGTGACCTTCGTCGTGACCCCGGTCAGGCTGTGGTCGTTGTTGGCGAGGTACACGACGAGCGTATGGCGCCCGGGGCGCACGTGGCGGTACGTGATGGCGGGCGTCACCGACGGGGAGTACTTGCCCTGGACGCCGAGCCTGACGGCCTGCGCGCCATTGGCGCCCGAGTAGCGGGGGGCGTCGTAGCGGCCGCCGTCGAGCGAGAAGTGCAGGTGGCCGAAGCCCTGGCGGGCCGGCCGGCCGACGGTGCGGGCGTCCAGGGTGAACCCGGTGACGCGGACCCGGACGCGGACGGTGGAACCCGAGATGGTCGACGCGGCCCCCGGCGTGAGGACGCGGACGTTGGCGCCCGGGGCGCCGACCGGCTTGGCCGGTTGAGGGGCCGCAGGGGTGGTTCCGGCGCTCGCGTTGTTGCCACCGCCACCACAGCCCGCGACGACCAAGGCGGCGGCAGGGATCAGGAACGGGGGAATCAGCCACCCGCCGGCGCGGGCGTGGGCGAATCGGGACATGATGGATCCTCGGTTGGGCTTCGTCGTCCCGCTGCTGGCCCGAGCCGGTCGACCTGTGGCAATGAAGACGTCCGCGATGGGCCAGACCTTCCCGGGGCGGGACATCACGGCCCCGGGAAGGTTGGCTCGGCGTCGGGCGTCCGTAGAGCCCGAGGAATGAAACGCCGACACGGACATCCCATGCGGCGGCCGGTGGCCCTCGGGTTGGCGGTTGCCGCCCTGCTGTCCGGGTGCGCAGGCGCTCGTTCCGCCGGGGGCTCCGCCCCTGCCCCAGGCGCGCACGCACCGGTGAGCGCTTCGGCGTTCGCGTGGCTGCACCCCGCCCCGGCCGGCGCGGCCTGGGGTGTCGTCGGGCTACCGTCGGGCGCGGCGCTGGCCCGGCCGCCCGGGTGGCGCGCGGTCCATACGGACCCGGGCACCGCCTCGTTCGCGCTCCGCGGCCCCGACCGCGCGATCGTCGCCTACCTCAACGCCACGCCCCGCCAGGGCGCCGAGACGCTGGCGAACTGGCCGACCTTCCGGGTCCACCACAACGCGGACGAGGGGTCGCGCGCCATCCACACGCTGGCCGCCGCCCGCGGCCTGCGATTCAGGTCCGGTCCCGGCTCGTGCGTGATCGACCAGTACCGCACCTCGGCCCGCACCTACCGGGAGATCGCGTGCCTGGTCGCGGGTCGCGGCCATGCCACCGTGATCGTCGCCGCCGCGACGCCCGCCCTGTGGCAGCGGGAGGCGCCGGTGATCGAGCACGCGATCTCCGCGTTCGTCGGCTAGCCGGCCCGATCGAAACGCGACCCTCTGATGATGGTGATGCGGCGGGTGGGATTCGAACCCACAAGCCCTTGCGGGCAGCAGGTTTTGAGTCTGCCCTGTATGCCAGTTCCAGCACCGCCGCAGGCAGTGCAGATGTTAGGGCGCCGACGGGCGGCTACGCCGTGCGAGGCTGGTGGCGATCGGGGTGGTAGGTCTCTCCCTCGGGCACCTCGACCTCGACGTTCCAGGCCTGCTGGAAGCCGCGCATCGCGAAGGCGATCAACAACAGCTGGACCGGCACGATCAGCAGCGTCAGCAGGCCGAGCACGCCGGCCGGCAGAGCCGGGTCGGTGAAGCCGAACTTGTCGCGGTCGAACCACTGCGGCCCGGCGATCGCCGCGAAGATCCCGAGGAGGATGGCCAGCGCCGCCGCCAGCGGGAGGACGCCGCGATTCCAGCGCAAGGTGTAGAAGGCCATGATCAGGTAGACGAGGACGTAGCCGAGGCTGACCGGCTGCATCCCGGCCAGCTTCGACCAGCCGCCGATGGTGACGATCAGGACCAGCGCGGCGGAGACGAGCAGGAGCAGCACGACGATCGCCTTCGTCGCCTTCGACGCGGCCTTGTCCCGATTGGGCCGAACGAGCTCGACGTCCGGCGGTGCGTCCGCCTCAACCATCCCGTGGCAGAACATACAATCTTCCGCGGCCGCACGCAGCAGTTGCGTATGCAGCGCCGGCCCGTAGCGCGGGTGTGGCGGAACTGGTAGACGCGCCGGCTTTAGGTGCCGGTGGGCTGACGCCCTTGGGGGTTCGAGTCCCTCCGCCCGCAACTCGAGTGACGACGACGGGTTTTGGTAGCAACGAACCCGAACGATTCGTCCAAGGAGGACCACTCGCAATGAACTCGCACAAGCTTCGCCTGCGCGCAGTGTTCGGCGCGGCTCTGCTGGCGCTGTGCCTGATGGCCGTCGGCGCCGTCGGCGCCGCCGGCGCCCAGGCCGCGAAGGTCAAGGTGACGGGCGGCACGACGACGATCACGCCGTCGGCGGCCACGACCCAGTTCCTGACCAACAACGGCATCGCCGTCGCGCCGATCGCGCCGGCGACACTGTCGAACGGCGTCGCGACGCTCCCGATTTCCGGCGGGCGCATCGACCCGGCGACGCTGCGCGGCTTCATCGTGCACCGCGGTGGCCTCAAGTTCAGCAAGGGCACCAAGTCGCTCGCGCTGCGGCACTTCGTCATCACCAGCACGAAGCGGGGCGCGTTCCTCGACGCCGCGACGCCGGTCGCCCGCTGCCACGCCTTCCGCGCCCGGCGCGGAAATCGGGTGCGCATCTGCGTGATCCGGCAAGAGGGCGTGCGCGTGGCGCGCCTGAGCAACGTCGTGCGCAACAGCGCCAACTCGGTGACCGCCGATCTCCTGCTCTCCCAGCGGGCGGCGGGCTTCATCAACAAGGTGGCGGGCCACAAGGTGGTCTCCGCCGGGGCCAACCTCGGCAGCGCCAAGATCGTCGTCACGACGGCCTAGGGGACAGTAGGTCGGTAGGACGGATGAAGCGGGCGGCCTGCGGGCCGCCCGCTTCTGCGTTCGCAGGGCCAGAAGTACACTGGGCGCGCAACCCAGGGGAGTAGCTCAATTTGGCAGAGCACCGGTCTCCAAAACCGGGGGTTGCAGGTTCGAGTCCTGTCTCCCCTGCTCTCGTGGCCGTTTCGTTCAAGACGGTCCGCGGCGATCGACGGCAGACTCCGCCGCATGCGGTACTCCACGCCACCAGTGTGACGCCGCCGGTGTGCGCCCGGCGGCTCGGGCGTCAGCGCGTCGCCGGATCGGCCGCGGCCGCCGGCCGATCGCCGATCCAGTAGCGCGGGCCCGGGCCAAGACGAGCCGCCCGGTCTTCCGGATTGGCCAGCCGGCAGCGGTCGAGCGAGAGGCACCCGCAGCCGATGCATTCGGTGAGCCCGAGCTTGAGCCGCTCCAGTTCGGCGATGCGCAGGTCGATCCGCGATGTCCATCCGCGCGAGAGGCGTGACCAGTCGCTCCGCGTGGGCGCGCGCCCGGGCGGGAGCTTGGCGAGCTCCCGGCCGATCTCGTCGAGCGTCAGTCCGATGCGCTGGGCGAAGACGATGAACGCCACCCGTCGCAGCACGGGCCGGGCGAAGCGGCGATGACCGGAGCCCGCACGCTCGGAGTCGATCAGGCCGCGCGCCTCGTAGTACCGAAGGGCCGAGGTGGCGACGCCGCTGCGGCGCGAGACCTCGCCGATCGTCAGCAGGGTGGACACCCGACCAGTCGATCACGCCTGGGCCTTGACTTCAAGTGCACTCGAACTTCTACTCTCCAGGGACCAGCTCCATCTCGAGGAGGCGACATGACCCAGACTCAGACCGCAAGCCAGCAGATCACCGACGAGGTCACGTCCTGGCCGGGGGTCGAGGCGGGCCCCGGACGGCGTGGCGAGTTCGCGTTCCGGCTTGGCCGCCGGGAGATCGGTCATCTGCACGGCGACCATGCCGCGCACTTCTCCTTCCCCAAGGACGTGTGGGCCGAGCTGCGCGAGGAGGGGCGGATCGTCGATCACCCGGTCTTTCCCGGCAAGGTGGGTCCGGCCGCACGGCGGATCGAGGACGAGGCCGACGTTCGCGACGTGATCCAGCTGATGCGCCTCAACTACGACCGCGCGGCCGCGCGGCCGCGAGACTAGGTCGCCGGCCCCCCTGCGACCCCGCGGGACGGGTCGGGCCATGTCTCGCGCTTGAGTAGCGGCTGGTACTCGCCGGGAAGCTGTGCGGTCGTGTCCGACCACTCCTTCTCGCCGACCGCCTCACGCAGGGTGGCCAGTGTCGCCCTGGCGTGCTGCGCCGCCTCTGAGCGCGAGACACCTTCGAGCTTCGCGATCGCGCCGACGAACGCCTCGAGCGACATCGGTCTCGCCCGGCCTCCGGTCCGGCCGCGCCCACGCTCCAGAGCGGGACGCAGCTCGACGGGGAGCTGGGACTCGAGGTCGTCGATCTGGCCGCCGGTGATGCGGCTCGCCAGCACCTGGAGCACCGCCTCGGCCGCGCGTTGCGCGCGGGCTCGGTCCAGGCCCGTGCGGCCGGCGACCCGCTCCAGGAACTCGTCGAACGAGAGGATCGGGGCGGCCGGAGGCTCGGCGGCCGGGCGTGGCGGCGCCTCGACGAGCGCGGCGTCGAGCAGGGGATCGAAGTCCTTGGGCAGCTCGGAGCGCAGGTCGGCGAACTCGTCGGGGCCGACGGCGAGCGCCAGTGCGGAGAAAACGGCACGCGCGTCCCGCTCGGCGGTCGCCGGGTCGACTCCCACCTGCGCTGCGATCCGGCGAACGAACTCATCGACGTGGAATCGCTCGGGAGGACCCTCGGCGACGAGGCAGGACCGCAGGTCGCCGGGCAGGCGCCGGGCGATGTCCGTGGCTTCGCCCACCGACAGGCGCTGGGCCAGCGTGCCCAGCGTGGTGCAGGCGGCGCGCTCGGCCTCCTCGCCGGATACGCCCGCCTGGCGTTCGACCGTGGTGATGAAGTCCGCGTAGTCCACGCGCCACGATCGGTAGGTCGTGGTGCTGCCGTGGCAAGCCGAATTTTCGTCCGAAGAGCGCTGGCCAACCCGGCCGAGCGGCCTACCGGGAGCAGCATGAGGCTCACGATCGTGGGGACGGGCAACATGGCTCGCGGCGTCGGGACCCGCGCTCTCGCCGGAGGCCATCGCGTCGCGTTCGTGGGCACGTACATCAGCAAGGCCGACGAGCTGGTCGAAGAGCTGATGGGGTTGGGCGAGGTCGAGTCCGCCGAGGTGGTCGACGGGGAGATCGTCGTGCTTGCGGTGCCGTTCACCGAGGCGCCGCACGTCGTTCGCCAGCACGCCGGCGAGCTCGATGGCTGCGTCCTGGTCGACCTCACCAACCCGGTGGACATCAGCGTCCTGGAGCCGCTCGACGTCGCGCCCTTTCGCTCGGGAGCCGAGCTGATAGCCGAGGAGGCGCCGGACACTGTCTCGGTGGTCAAGGCGTTCAACACGACCTTCCCCGGCCCGCTGGTTGCCGGTGAGGTGGCGGGCCAGCCGCTCGACGTCCTCATCGCGGGGGACGACGACGACGCCAAGCGCACGGTCAGCCAGTTCGCGCGCGACGGGGGCCTGCGCCCCATCGACGCCGGCACGCTCGCCCGCGCCCGCGAGCTGGAGGCACTGGGCTACCTTCACATGGCGGTACAGGCCTCGCTCGGCACGGACTTCGCCTCGGCGGTGAAGTTCCTGCCCTGAGCGGCGGCCGGCCCGGGTCGGCCGGCGGGGCGTCACTTCCATAGCGCCGGCCGGGCCCCCTAGCGGTCCCGGATACAGTCGCTATCCTTACTTACAACCTGTAAGTAGATATGGAGCTTGAACGATGACCACTCTCCTGCTGGTTCCCCTAGAAGACGCCGTCGTCTTTCCGAACATGACGCTGACGTTGCCGGTCGACGTCGGTGAGGAGGATCGCGTGTTCCTCGTGCCGCGGCACGAGAACGAGTTCGGCACCGTCGGTACGGTCGCCGAGGTCGTCGAACGCGTCCGGCTGCCCGGCGGCGTGCGCGCCGTCACCATCAACGGCCTGCACCGCGGCGTCGCGGGCGCGGCCCACACCGACCCGGCGGGCGACCTGCGCGTCGAGGTCGAGGAGCGACCCGACGACGAGCCCGTCGCGGGCCAGGCCGCATCGGGCCGCGTGCGCGAGCTCGAGCGCGAGTACCGCGCCGTGGTCGAGGAGATCCTCGAATTGCGTGGCGACGACGGTCGTGTCTCCGCCTTCGTCCGCTCGATCACCGAGCCGGGCGTGCTGGCCGACACCGCCGGCTACAGCCCCGACCTCAGCTACGAGCAGAAGGTCGAGCTGCTCTCCACGCTCGATGTGACCGAGCGCCTGGAGAAGGCCGTCCGCTTCCAGCGCGAGCGCCTCGCTGAGCTGGACGTGCGCAAGCGCATCCGTGACGACGTGCAGTCCGGCGCCGAGAAGCAGCAGCGCGAGTACTTCCTGCGCCAGCAGATGGAGTCGATCCGCAAGGAGCTGGGCGAGGACGAGGGCTCGGTCGCCGAGGAGTACCGCAAGAAGATCGAGAACGCGGATATGCCCGATGAGGTCCGCGAGCAGGCCGAGCGCGAGCTGGGCCGGCTCGAGCGCATGGGTGATTCCAGCGGCGAGGCCTCGATGATCCGCACCTACCTCGATTGGCTGACCACGGTTCCGTGGGGCGAGCGCTCCGAGGAGCGGCTCGATCCCGTCCACGCCCGCGAGGTGCTTGACAGCGACCACGCGGGTCTGGAGGACGTCAAGGAGCGCATCACCGAGTACCTGGCCGTGCGCAAGCTGCGCCAGGAGCGAGGCATCTCCGAGGACAAGCGGTCGGGCGCGATCCTCACCCTGATCGGCCCGCCCGGGACCGGCAAGACCTCGATCGGCGAGTCCATCGCACGCGCGACCGGACGCGAGTTCGTGCGCATGTCGCTGGGCGGCGTGCGCGACGAGGCCGAGATCCGCGGCCACCGCCGGACCTATATCGGCGCACTGCCGGGCCGGCTCGTCCGTGCCCTGCGGGACGCCGGGACGATGAACCCGGTGATCATGCTCGACGAGGTCGACAAGGTCGGCGCCGACTGGCGGGGCGATCCGTCCGCGGCCCTGCTCGAGGTCCTGGACCCGGCGCAGAACCACTCGTTCCGCGACCACTATCTCGACATCGAGGTAGTGGTCGCGGAATGTCGAGTTCTGCGCCGGGTCGAGTACCTCTAGCAGCGCCGCCGACGGGTCGCCGCGCCAATCGGCGCCGACCTTGTCGACCTCGTCGAGCAGGATCACCGGGTTCATCGTCTTCGCATCGCGCAGCGCGCGCACGATACGCCCCGGCAACGCGCCGATGTAGGTGCGGCGATGTCCGCGGATCTCCGCCTCGTCACGCACGCCGCCGAGCGACATGCGCACGAACTCGCGGTTGAGCGCGCGTGCGATCGACTCGCCGATCGAGGTCTTGCCGGTCCCCGGAGGGCCGATCAGCGTGAGGATCGCGCCGGAGCGCTTGTCCTCCTCGATCCCGCGCTCCTGGCGCAGCTTGCGCACGGCCAGGTACTCGACGATGCGGTCCTTCACGTCGTCGAGGCCCGCGTGGTCCGCGTCGAGTACCTCACGCGCGTGGTTCGGGTCGAGGCGCTCCTCGGAGGTCTTGTCCCACGGGACCGACAGCAGCCAGTCGAGGTACGTGCGGATCATCTGGGACTCACCGTTCTGGTCGCCCATGCGCTCGAGCCGCGCGACTTCGCGTTCGGCCTGCTCGCGCACGTCGTCCGGCATCCCGGACTCGGCGATCTTCGTGCGGTAGTCCTCGGCCGCGGAGCCGTCGTCCTCTCCGAGCTCCTTGCGGATCGAGTCCATCTGGCGCCGCAGGATGTACTCGCGCTGCTGCTTCTGGGCTCCCGACTCCACGTCCTCGCGGATGCGCCGGCGGATCTGCAGCTCGGCGAGCCGCTCGCGCTGCAGGCGCAGCGAGAGCTCGAGGCGCTCGACGATGTCGCTCGTCTCGAGCAGCTCGATCTTCTCGGCGTAGTTGATGTCAGGCGCGTACGCGGAGGTGTCCGCGAGCGCACCGGCTTCGGTGATCGACCGCACGAAGTCGTGCACGCGCGGGTCCGCGTCGCGGAGGTCGAGGATCTCCTCGACCACAGCGCGATACTCGCGCTCGAGCTCGGCGGTCTGGACACGCGGCGGCTGCTCGTCGGGCCGTTCGTCGACCTCGACGCGCAGGCGGCCGTCGGGGCCGGTCTGGGCTGCGCCCGCGATACCGCGGTGGAGGCCGGACACGGTCACGGCGACGCCGCCACCGGGCAGCCGCATCGACCCCGTGACCTCGGCCACGGTGCCGACCGCCGCGTACTCACCCTCGTGCACCGGCACGAGGAAGACGCGATCGTCGTCGCCCACGTCCACGGTGAGCGTCACCGACATGTTGGGGAAGACGATGGTGTCTTCCAGAGGGATGAGCAAGAGGTTCGACACAGTTCTCCTTCGATCTACAGGCAATGTAGTAACTACAACTTCTGTAGTGAGGATGGTATTCCCTGGGCGGGGCCTGCCGTCGACGGCCGAGAAAGAGGGCCAAAAACCTAGGCTTGATGCGCCATCCGGGCCAGCTCGATCGCGCCGAGGACCCCGGCCCGGTCGCCGAGGGCGGGGCCCACGATGTACTCGTCGACCCCGCCCGCGAGCTCCGGCGCGGCGACGTAGCCGGTGAGCAATTCGCGGGTGCGCCGGCGGACGATCGGCAGGAGCGACGGCTGCTTCATCACCCCGCCGCCGAGAATCACGCGTTGGGGCGAGACGACGCAGATCACATTGACGACGCCGAGTGCGAGGTATTCCGCCTCCAGCTCCCAGACCTCGGGCCGGTCGCCGAGCTCTTCGCTCGGCCGGCCCCAGCGCTGCGCGACAGCACTGCCGGACGCGAGTCCTTCGAAGCAGTCGCCGTGGTAGGGGCACGCGCCTGCGAACGGGTCGCGCGTGCGGTCGTGCGGGATCCGCATGTGGCCGACCTCGGGATGAAGGAGCCCGTGCACGAGACGCCCGCCCGCCAACACGCCGCCGCCGATCCCGGTCCCCACGGTGAAGTAACAGAACGTGTCGAGCCCGATCGCCGCGCCCCACCGGCCCTCGCCGAGCGCGGCCGCGTTGACGTCGGTGTCGAACGCGACCGGGACGCCGAGCGCGTCGTGCAGAACCGAGACGACGTCGGCGTCCACCCACCCGGGCTTGGGCGTGGTCGTGATGCGGCCCGCGCCCAGGTCGATCGGCCCGAACGAGCCGACCCCGACGGCGGAAACACCGCCATGCCGCGCGAAGAACTCAGCGGTGCGGCCAAGGGTCTCCTCCGGCGTCGTCGTCGGGAACGTCTCGAGTGCGTGCAGGTCATCGGGACCCGTGCCGATCCCGCACACCCACTTGGTGCCACCGGCCTCGACACCGCCGAAGGTCATGCGGTGGGGTCGCCGACGGGAACTTGCGCGCCGCACGACTCCCGCACGATGAAGTCGGCGGGAAGCACGACGATGCGCCGGCGCTCCGACACCTGACCGGCGAGCCGGTCGAGCAGCAGCTGCGTCGCGATCGTCCCGAACGTCTCCGCCGG
>DASYIJ010000306.1:0-7060 GCA_035997675.1 Solirubrobacteraceae bacterium | reverse complement strand
GCGCACGTCGTGTCGTTCACCGTCGTCGCCCGCTGAGCAGGCGTGTGGCCTGCAACGGGGCCTGCGCGCTGAAGGACCGCCGCCCGTGGTGGCGAACCGCCGCGGTATGCGAAACCGCTCCCTCCACGAGGCCCTGCGCGCGTTCACCGAGCAGGCCGCACTGACGCTGGACGCCCAGAAGCACGCCGGCGCCGAGGTGCCGTTCGAGGTCGTGGAGTCGCCGGGCGCCCGGACGGCGCTGTACTGCTATCGCCCGCTGACCAGCGCGTTCATCGGCGAGCGCGCGGATACGCTCGAGCGGCTCCCCGGCCATCTCCCGGCCGTGCGTGCGCTCGAGGGACTCGGAGGCATCGACGACTACCTCGAGGCGCGCGGCGCCGCTCGCGTGCCGGAGGACCCCGGCGACCGCGCCGACGCGGCGCTCAGCGCGTTCCTCGCCAGCGTGTACGACGAGGCCAGCGAGTTCGCCTTCGACCGGACCCGCTTCGGACGGGCCTATCGCGAGCTCGAGTCGGTCGTCTACGAGGGCCGCACGATCTCCACTCTGGTCGTTCCCGTCCGCGGCCTGGAGCTGGCCTCGGCCGAGGTCGTGCTGGCCGAGGGCTTCGCGCTCGCCCGGGGCGACACGCTGCCCGAGGTGCCGCCCGAGGCTGTCTGGGAGGGCGCCGGCGACGGTCTTCCCAACGTGCTCGCCGTCGTCGCCGTGGAGGACCCGGGGATCGACGCCGCCGTCGAGCGCCTGCGCCGGCTCCAGACCGCCCTGCGCCTGTTCGAGACCGGTGCGGTCGGCCTGGGACCCGCCGGCTGGGCGCGGATGGACGCGGGCCCCTGGCGCGTGGTCCCGGTGGCGCGCGGCGGATCGCCGCGCGGGCTGCCGACGGCGGTGATGGTCGAGCAGGAGGATGAGCTGCGCGGCTTCTGCAACCTCGTCTCCAAGCGCGCGCCGCGCGGGGGCGAGATGGCGTGGGCGCTCGCGCGCTTCGAGATGGGCGTCGAGCGCGA
This sequence comes from Solirubrobacteraceae bacterium, assembly GCA_035997675.1. GTDB lineage: Bacteria > Actinomycetota > Thermoleophilia > Solirubrobacterales > Solirubrobacteraceae > JALYZC01. The sequence continues at coordinate 6,058 of DASYIJ010000306.1, read as the reverse complement.
CGATCCCTTCGAGGCGGTGACCGACTGGCTGCTCGGGCTGCGCGTCCTGCTCGAGCCCGAGGGCCCGGCCAGCGGCCGGCTGGCACAGCGCCTGGCCGCGATCTGCGCATTACCGGAAGACCGCGCGATGCTGGCGGAGCGGGTGGCGCACGCCATCTCGCTCGAGCGCGCGGTCACGGCCGGCATCGGACCCGCCGGCGCCGGCGCCGAGGAGCTCTGTGACGAGCTCGGCGACCACCTGCGCGCGCTGTTGCGCGACGTCATCTGCGGCCACCTGGACGCCGACCTCGTGACCGTCGCCGAGGGGCTGCTCGGCGAGGCCGCCACCGACGAGCACCCGGCCGTCGCGGCGGCCGAGCCGGTCGGTTAGCCGCGCGCAGCGCGCGGCGCGAGCCGCCAAACAGCTACGCGACGACCTCGTCGAGCAGGTCGCGCCGTCGCTCGTCGGTGGCGAACAGGAAGCGGTGGATGCGGGTGAGGCCCTCGATGTCGTGCACGTCCTCGTCTAGGTAGGGGATGGTGATGACCCGCGGCCGCGCCAGCTTGGACTCGAGCCGCTCGATGTTGCGGCGATCGCGCTCGGCGAGCACGTGGTAGTCGCGAAAGTTCTCGGCCACGCGCTGGGCGAGCTTGTCGCCGAGCTCACCCGAGAGCTCGGCCGCGACGTCGCCGGGATCGGCGTCGCCGAGCAGGTCGTGGTGCACGCGGTTGACGATCACCCCGCCGAAGGGCATCCGCGCCGCCTTGAGCTTGCGCCAGAAGTAGATCGCCTCGTCGATCGGCTCGCGCTCGGGTGAGGTCACGAGCAGAAACACGGTCTGCGGATCGGCCAGCAGCTTGTTCACCTGCACGGCGCGCTCCTTGAAGCCGTCGATCATGCCGCCGATGGCGCGGAAGAACACGGACAGGTCCTGCAACAGGTCCACGCCGGTCACGCGCTTGAGCACGCCGAACACCATGCCGGTGCCGCGGCCCATCACTCGCGCCGCCAGGCCCGTCGGGCGCAGGAAGACCTGGAGCGCACGGCCCTCGAAGAACTGCGTGAGGCGATCCGGCGCGTCGAGGAAGTCCAGGGCGTTGCGCGACGGAGGCGTGTCGAGGACGAGGAGGTCGAAGTCGTGGTCCTGATCGAGCTCGTAGAGCTTGGCGATCGCGGTGTACTCCTGCGAGCCGGCCACGGCGCTGGAGAGCTGCTGGTAGATGCGGTTGCCGAGCACGTCGTCCCGGGTCTTCTCGTCGGGGGCGAGCTGCTCGATGACCTCGTCGAAGGTGCGCTTGGGGTCGAGCATCATCGCCCACAGCTCGCCCTTCATCGGCAGGCCGGCGGCCTCGAACAGCTTCGCGTCGACGAGGTGCGGCTCGTTGCCCAGCTCCTCCAACCCCAGCGCGTTGGCCAGCCGCCGCGCAGGGTCGATCGTCACCACGGCGACCTTCTTGCCCTCGGCCGCCGCGCCCATGGCGATCGCCGCGGCGGTCGTCGTCTTGCCGACGCCGCCGGAGCCGCCGCAGATGCAGATGCGCTTCCCCTCGAGCGCCTCGGTGACGTTCACAGCTCCGCCTCCAGGCGCTCGGACAGCCGCTCGTACGCGGACAGGTCGAGATCGGGCTCGAAGAGAAAGGGGAGAAGCACCGGGGCGCTGCCCGTGCCCTCCTCGAGGCGCGCCATCTGCTCGCGCTGTCCGCGCGCCCGCAGGTGCTCGGACAGCGCGGCGCGCACGGCGGCACGCGCCGTCGGGGTGCCCGCCGTGTCGGCGGCCCGCTGCAGGGCGGTCGCGTCGCGGCCGCCGAAGCGCTGCTCGTACACGCCGTTGACGATGACCCGGTCCAGCTCGAGGCCCAGCCCGTCGCGCAGCGAGTCGCGCAGGGACAGGGTCTCGTTGACGGGCATCTCCTCGGGCAGGGCCACGACCACGACTCCGGTGCTCTCGCGGTCCGTGATCATCGCGTGGATCGCGCGGCCCTGGTTGGCGATCGGTCCGACGCGCGCGATGTCGGCGAACGTCTTGGGCGCGCGCATGGTGGCCACGCCGTGCCCGGTCGCCGGCGCGTCCAGGATCACCAGGTCGTAGCGCGCGGCGTCGCGGGTCCGGCGCTCGAGCTGGGCCAGCTCCCACACCTTGCCCATCGTCACCAGCTCGCTCAAGCCGGGCGTGGCGGCGGCGAAGTACTGGAACATGCGCGACCCCGACAGCAGGTCGGCGAGCGTCTTCACCGGCAGCTGCAGGCGCAGGTACTCGTCGATCGCGTGCTGGGGGTCGATCGAGATCGTGTACAGGCCTTCGGCGATCTCGACCTCGCGGAATTGGCTGTCGTCGCGGCCGAAGACCTTCGCCACCCGGTCCTGGTGGGCGACCTCGGCCACGATGGTGCGCAGGCCCCGGCGGGCGGCCAGCAGGCCGAGCGCGACGGCCACGGTGGACTTGCCGACGCCGCCCTTCCCGGTCACGAACACAAGTCGCTTGTCCAGCAGCGCCGTCATGGCGGGCAGCGTATAGCCCGCCCGGCTCGACTCGGCGCGGACACGTAGCACATCCCCAGGAAGGAATCGTCGCGGACGTTACGAATACCCCCGAGCACATGGGCTTCCCCTACGCGCATCGGAGCTTCTCGTGACCCAGCAGGCCAAGGTCATCGCCTTCGCCAACCAGAAGGGTGGCGTCGCCAAGACCACCACGACGCTGAACGTCGCCGTCGCGTTCGCCGAGAAGGGCCACCGGGTCCTCTGCATCGACATGGATCCTCAGGGCAACCTGACCATGTCGCAGGGCATCGATCCGGACCAGGTCGACAAGTCGATGTACGACGTCCTCGTCCATCACCTCTCGATTCGCGAGGTGATCCGCAAGCGCGAGATCGACATCGCCTGCTCGTCGATCGACCTCGCCGGCGCCGAGATCGCGATGTCGGCGATGATCGGCCGCGAGCGGTCGCTCGAGAAGGGCCTGGCGCCCATCAAGGAGGACTACGACTTCGTCTGCATCGACACCCCGCCGTCGCTCGGACTGCTCACGATCAACGCCCTGACGGCGGCCGACAAGGTGATCGTCCCCGTGCAATGCGAGTATCTGTCGATGCGTGGGCTGATCCAGCTCCAGAACACCCTCGCCATGATCCGCGAGAACCTCAATCCGAACATCGAGATCGAGGGCATCCTGCCCACGCTGGTGGACTCACGCACGGTGCACGCCAAGGAGGCAATCGAGATCCTCGAGGAGAACTTCGGGGACCGGGTGTTCGCATCGCGCATCCGCAAAACGGTGCGTTTTGCCGAGGCTCCCGTGAAAGGCATGTCGGTGCTGAAGTACGATCCCGACGGTAAGGCGGCACAGGCCTACCGTCAGCTGGCGGAGGAGGTTCTCGAGAATGGCAAGCGGTAAGCGAGCGAGCATGCGCGAAGGCCCCCTGGCCGCGCTCTTCCGCAAGACGGAGGAGGAGGGGCTGGAGCCGGGCGGCGAGCGCCGTCCCGAGGACGCCGAGGCCGAGACCCGCGAGCGCGCGCCCGAGGCGGGCGCCAAGCGCCCGCCCGAGCCCGCCACCGCGGCGGCGCGGGAGCGCGAGGCCGCACCCGACGTCGAGGCGACCCCGGAACGCACCCCCGTCCCGAGCCCGCGCGAGCGTCTGCGCCATGCCTTCTCCGCCGACATTCCCGAGAACGTGCTCGATCCGGGCGCCACGACCGAGGCGCCCACGGCGCCCGAGCCTCCGGACGCGTATGCGCGGCCCGGCGCCGAGCTCTACGGCCAGTCGGCGAGCGTCGGCGCGCCGGTCATCCGCGTGGTCGGCGTCGGCGGCGCCGGCGTCAACGCGGTCAACCGGATGGTCGAGACCGAGATCGAGAGCGTCGAGTTCATCGGGGTCAACACCGACCTTCAGTCCCTCCAGCAGTGCGCCGCCCACGTCACCCTGCACATCGGTGCCGAGGTCACGCGGGGGCTCGGGTCCGGCTCCAACCCGGACCTCGGGCGCCAGGCCGCGATGGAGGAGTACGACAAGATCAAGGCGCTGCTCAAGGGCGCCGACATGGTGTTCGTCACCGCGGGTGCCGGCGGCGGCACCGGCACCGGCGCGGCACCGATCGTCGCGCGGATCGCGCGCGAGATCGGCGCCCTCACCGTGGGCATCATCACCAAGCCGTTCGGGTTCGAGGGCTCGCGCCGCCGCGAGCAGGCGGACGAGGGCGTGGAGGCGCTGGCCGACGAGGTCGACACGCTCATCGTGGTCCCCAACAACCGGCTCCTGTCGGTGCTGGACAAGAACACGTCGATGGTCGAGGCCTTCCAGGTCGCCGACGACGTGCTGCGCCAGGGCGTCCAGGGCATCTCGGACCTGGTCACGCTGCCCGGCCTGATCAACCTCGACTTCGCCGACGTGCGCACGATCATGTCCGAGGCCGGCGACGCGCTGCTCGGCATCGGCATGGCAACCGGCGACCGGCGGGCGATCGAAGCGGCGCAGCAGGCCGTGGCGTCACCGCTGCTCGAGACGAGCATGGACGGCGCGCGCTCGATCCTGCTCTCCATCACCGGCGGCCGGGATCTCTCCCTGTGGGAGGTCAACGAGGCCGCGAAGGCGGTCGCCGAGGCCGCCCACCCCGAGGCCAACATCATCTTCGGCGCGATGGTCGACGAGAAGCTCGACGACGCCGTCTGGGTGACCGTCGTGGCCACCGGCTACGGCACGCAGCGCCGCCGCTCGACGCACGAGGAGCCCCGCGGCGAGCCCCGGGTGACCCGCGGCCCGGCGCGTCAGCGGCCCCGCTCGGCCTCGCGCGACGAGGCCCCCGCCCGTCCCGCGGCCGAGCGCGAGCCGCGCGAGCGTGACCGCGATCGCGAGCGCGATCGCCCGCGCCGGACCCTGGACGTCGCCGAGCTCGACGTCCCGGAGTTCATCCCCAAGGGCTAGTCGCATCGCCCGCGGGGTCGTCGCCGCCGGCCATCCGGAGACCGCGCGCGCCGGCGCCGACGCGCTGCGGGCGGGCGGCAACGCGGTGGACGCCGCGGTCGCGGCGGTGCTCGCGTCCCTCGCGGCGGAGCCGCTGCTGACAGGACTGGGCGCCGGCGGGTACATGCTCGTCTCCCTGCCGGACGAGGAGCCGCGCGTGCTCGACTTCTTCGTCGAGGCGCCGGGCCGCGGCGCCGACCCGCACACGCGCGAAGAGCTCGTGCCCATCAGCGTCTCGTTCGGTGACGCCGTCCAGGTGTTCAACGTCGGGCCGGCCTCGGTCGGTACCTACGGCGTTCCCGCGGGCCTGGCCGACGCGGCGCAACGGTTCGGTTCGCTGCCGCTGAGCGACCTCGCCGCCCCGGCGGTCGCGCTGGCGCGCGACGGCGTCGAGGTCAGCGCCGTCCAGGCGTACGTGATCGAGATCCTCCAGGAGATCGCCATGTCCACGCCCGAGTGCGCCGCTTTGTTCGCGCCCGGGGGCCGGCTGCTGCGCGAGGGCGACACGTTCCGCAACCCGGACCTCGCGTCGGCGCTCGAGCTGCTCGGCCGGGAAGGCGCGGCGCCGTTCTACACCGGCGAGGTGGCGGCCGCCGTGATCGACTGGTTGGAGGGAAGCGGGGCGATGCTCACGGCCGCCGATCTCGCGGCCTATCGCGTCGTGGATCGCGAGCCGGTGCGGGTCGCCTACCGCGGGCGAGACGTCGTCACCAACCCGCCGCCGTCCGCCGGGGGCATACTGATCGCGTACGCGCTGGCGCTGCTCGAACGCTCGACCGAGCCGCTCACGCCGGCGCGGCTCGTCGAGGTGATGGCCGCCGCCCAGGCCGAGCGTACCCCGGAGTTCCTGGAGGGCCTGCACGACCCGGGGTTCCTCGACCGCTTCTTCGCCTCACGACTGGGCTCGACCACGCACGTGTCGGTGCTCGACGCGGGCGGCGGGGCGTGCGCCGTCACGTGCTCCAACGGCGAGGGATCGGGGATCGTGGTGCCCGGCACCGGCCTGCACCTCAACAACATGCTCGGCGAGCAGGACCTCAACCCGCTCGGGTTCCACCGCCATGCGCCCGGCCGCCGGTTGCCGAGCATGATGAGCCCGACGATGGTCCTCGGCGAG
>DASYIJ010000266.1:0-5206 GCA_035997675.1 Solirubrobacteraceae bacterium | reverse complement strand
CGCGGCTTCGGGGTCAGCGCCCCGTTCTGGGACCACGTGTTCGGCACGCCGACACGCCGCCGTCCGCGGCGCGCCGCCTCCTAAGGCGTTCAGGCCTCGACGGCCGCCGGGTCGTCGATCATGTCGAGGCGCTCATCGAGGCGCGTGACGCTGAAGACTCGGTGCACGGCGTCGGGGCCGCGCACGATCGCCAGGCGCCGACCTTCCTCACGCGCCCGGGCGTCCGCCGTGACGATGGTGCGCAGGCCGGTGGAGTCCATGAACTCCAGGCTGCGCAGGTCGAGGACGACGATCGGCGGAGACGCGGCCTCGACCTTCGCCAGCTCCTCGTCGAGCTGTGGGGCGCTGGAGATGTCCAGCTCCCCGGTCAGGGTGAGTCGCACCGTTCCGCGGTCGCCCTGGTCAGCCGTCACCTCGAGGAGAGCCATCGCGGCTGGCACGATAACGCCTTTGTGAACGCGGCCAAGCCGCCCGTAGGCGGAATTTCTAGTCCGGTTCGCCGCGGTCCACCTCCCCGAGCGAGGGAATCGTGCCCTTGAAGCGCTCGGCCCGGCGATACGGGTGGCCTCCGCGATCGCCGGCGCCCCGCCCGCGTTGAAGTGGATTGAGGTCGGAGAGCATGCTGACGAGCTCCGGCTCGTCGCGCTCGGTGTCGATCAGCACGCCCGTGCCGGGCCACCCGTGGCGCAGGTAGGACAGATACGACTGGCTCGATCCCAGGCTCGGCTCGTAGATCCACGAGCCGGTGTTCCAGAACCGCACCTTGCCCGGAGTGCCCGGCGCCACCACGCGGGCGAGCGGTTGGTGCGTGTGCGCGAACACGACCATGTCGGTCTCCTCGTGCCAGCCCAGGTTGCGCACGACCTGGCCCATGGCGGCGACCGCGGGCGCCGTCGGCCCGCTCGGCGAGGCCGGTCGGACGACGCTCATCCCGGCGCCCGTGCCCGGTGGGCCGCTGTCCGCCGCGCCCGGGCCGGTGCGCGCGGGCCGGGCGCCCGCGGCGCCCTCCGCGAGGAGCAGCGGAGCGCCGGCCGCGTCGGTCATCACGTCGCCCGCGTGGACGTCGGCGGCGGCGTGGCGCTCCCGGCGGTCGCGGAGCGCGCGCACGCCGTCCACCGCCCAGCCCGCCGCCTTTTTCGCGCCTCGCGCGGGGGCGCCGGGGATCGCGAGCATGCGGCCGAGCCGGCCGATCTGGTCGTACACGCTCTGCTGCGCGGCCGTGCCGTGCGGGAGCTGCGCGACGGCGTAGAGGAGCTCGGTGAGCGGCACGATGACCGACTCGTAGTCCTCGATCGTGAGGCGATCGGCCGGGCGCCCGCCCGCGACCTTCCAGATGGTCCGGGTGAGCATCCGGTTGGACAGCGAGCCCTCCATGTGGGCGTCCAGATAGTGACCGTGGAAGAGGAGGACGCGGCCGACCCAGTAGGTCGGGTAGGCGATCTCCACCTCCACGCCGGGCATGCGGCGCTCGAGGTAGCGCCGCAGCCAGTCCTGGTCGCGCGCCTGACGCCCGGCGGTTTCGGCGTCGACGCCGTCGGCGATCCGCAGCCGCACGCTCTCCTCGAGCTCGCGGACCATGGTGTGGTGGTCGTGGTTGCCCGCGAGGAAGACAATCCGCTTCCCGCGCATGCGCCCGCCCACGAGATCGAGGAAACCCTGCGCCTGCGCGACCGCGTGCTCGACGTTGGAGAACAGGAAGTCGAACAGGTCGCCGAGCAGGATCAGCTCGTCGATGTCGTCGAGGTGCGGCGCGAGCCGTTCGAGCGCGTAGGGATGCGACAGCAGGTCGTCGCCGGTCCAGGCGCCGAAGTGGGTATCCGAGATCGCCAGCGCGCGCATCCGCGCGCAGGCTAATCGCTACCCGCTACCCGGTGCGGGCGAGCGCGACCCCGACCCAGACGGCGACGAGACCGAGTCCGATGCCGATCGACGTCGGGATGACGCCGAAGTGCGTGTAGTCGCGCAACCCGACGGCCAGGAGCAGCGTGGCGCCGACGAAGAGCAGGCCCACGAGGATCACGAACGCGCCCCAGACGTGGATGACGCGCAGGCGGCGGCGCGGCCGCCGCGTCCGCGGCGGCGGCTCCGCGTCGATCTCCGTGGCGCGGACGGCCGGCGCGGGCTCGTCGGGCACGGGCTCGAGCGGCTCCACGAACTCGGCCGGCTCGGGGTCCGCCAGCGCGTCGAACGCCTCGGTGGCCGGAAGCGCGTCGACCCGCGGCGGCGCCTCCTCGAGCGGCGCGGCCTCCTTCACCCGCTCGGCCGGCACGGCGGCGACGACGGGCACCGGGCTCGGCATGGGGCCGTCCTCGGCCGTGCGCAGGCGCATCTCGACCTCCCAGGCGTCGTCGCCCATCCCGGCGCTGTGGTCCAGGGCATAGAAGAGGAAGCGTTCGCGGCGGTCGTCCTCGGCGTTGCGCCGCGCCGCTTCCTGCTCGGCTTCCTGCTGGCGCATGAGGAATGGAGGGTAGTCGCGCGACGCCCGCGACGCCGCAGCGGAGCTTGCGCCCGCGAGTGAACTGCCGACGGGCGCAACCAACTAGATTCGCGGGCATGACCGCCGAGCTCGCCCAGCGCGCGACCGACGCCGGCCGCCTGGCCATCGACACGGAGTTCATGTCGGAGCGCCGCTACCAGGCGATGCTGTGCCTCGCCCAGCTCGCGGTCGCCGACCCCGACGAACCCGCCGGGGTGCGGACCGAGATCCTCGACCCGATCGAGGACGAGCTCGACGCCGCGCCGCTGGCCGCCGTCCTGGCCGACCCGGCGGTGGAGGTCGTCGTGCACGCCGGCCGTCAGGACGTCGCGATCCTCAAGCGCACGTGGGAGACCGACATCGAGAACGTGTTCGACACGCAGGTCGCCGCGGGATTCCTCGGGTACGGCGTGCAGGAGGGCTACGGGTCGCTCGTGCGCAAGGTGCTGGGCATCGAGCCTGCGGGCGGCGAGGCGTTCACGCACTGGGACCGTCGTCCGCTGACCGACAAGCAGCTGGAGTACGCGCGCGCCGACGCGGCTCACCTGCTCGCGCTCGGCGACCGCCTCGCCGAGGAGCTCGCCGCGGCGGGTCGGCTCGAGTGGGCGCGCGAGGAGTCGCGGGTGGTCGCACGATCCAGCGATGCGCGCGACCCGATGACGATCTTCGCGCGGCTGCCGAAGGTCACGCGCCTGCGCGCGCGAGACCGCGCGGTCGCCCTCGAGCTCGTGGAGTGGCGGGAACGGGTCGCGGCGCGCCTCGATCGCAGCGTGCCCTCGGTGCTGCCGGATCACGTGCTGGTCGAGCTGGCCCGACGCCGGCCATCCACTCCCGACGCGCTCGCCCAGACCCGCGGCCTTCCGGCGGCCACGCGCGAGCGCCGCGGCAAGGAGCTGCTCGACGCGATCGCTCGTGGCGCCGAGCGCGAGCCGCCGGCGGCGCCGCCCGAACCGGCGCGCACCGCACCCGAGGACGCACCGCTCGTCGCCCTGGCTCAGGCGCTCGTGCGCCAGGCCTCGCTGCAGACCGCTGTTGGCGTCGAGCTCATCGCCACGCAGGCCGAGCTCGTGCGCGTCGTGGAGGCCGCGCGCCGCGGCGAAGAGGCGCGCGTGCGCGTGCTGGAGGGCTGGCGCCGGGACGTGGTCGGAGCCGAACTGCTCGAGCTGTTGGCCGGGCGCCGCGCGCTGCGGGTCGGGCCCGGCGGTCTGCAGGTGGACGGCTAGGACCGTCGGCGCTTGCTCACCGCGCCAGCCGCGCCGCCAGCGCGCGCCGCAGGCCCGGCGCCGCGGCCATGGCCGCACGCGCGGCGTTGGCGCCGCAGGCTCCGTGCACGCCGCCGCCGGGGTGGGCGGAGGCCGAGGCGAGGTAGAGCCCGCCGATCGGCGTTTCCGGGCGCCCGAGGCCCGTGGCCGGCCGGAACACGAGCTGCTGGTGCACCTGGGCGGTCCCGCCGTTCAGCGCGCCGCCGACGAGGTTGGGGTCGGCGGCCTGCAGCGTGGGCGGGTCGAACACGTGCCGCGCCCGGATGCGGTCGCGGAAGCCCGGGGCGAAGCGCTCCACCTGAGCCTCGATGCGCTCGACGAACGTGCTCGACTCGCGCTCGTCCCAGACGCCGGTCAGTCCCTCCCCGCCGGCGTCGCCGCTCACACGCTGGGGGACGTGGGTGTAGGCCCACGCGACCTCCTTGCCCTCGGGCGCCCGGGTCGGGTCGATGGTCGAGTACTGGCCCATGACGAGGAACGGCCGGTCGGGGACCTCGCCGATCGCCAGCGACAGGGCGTAGCGGCTGAGCTCGTCCATGTCGCGGCCCACGTGCACGGTTCCGGCCTGGCCGACGGGCGCGGCGTCCCAGGGGATCGGACCGTCCAGTGTCCAGTCCACCTTCACCGTGCCGCTGTCCCAGTCGAAGCGGCGCAGGCCGGCGAGCAGGCCGGCCGGGAGGTGCTCCTCCCCCACCAGCTCGAGGAACAGGGCCGGCGCGGCCACGTCGGCGAGCACCGCGCGGCCCGCCGCCAGTTCGCGGCCGTCGGCCGTCCGGACCGCGACGGCGCGCCCGCGGCGGACCACGATCCGCTCGACCCTCGCCCCGCACTCGATGCGCCCGCCGCGCGCCCTCAGCCGCTCGGCCATCGCACCGGTCAGCTCCCCGGCCCCGCCCTCGGGCACGGGGAAGCCGACCTGCTGCGCCAGCGAGGCGAGCAGCCAGCCGAACAGCGCGCTGCCGGTCGACTCCGGCTGGAAGTCGGCGTGGAGCGCGTTGCCGGCCAGCAGCAGCGGGCCGCCCGCGCCCGTGAACTCCTCCTCGCCGGCCCGCCGCACCGGCAGCACCCCGAAGCGCAGGAAGGGAAGCAGGCCCGACGGGCCCAGCCTGGCGGCCAGCCGCGCCGCGGCGCGCAGCGGCGGGAACGGCGTCAGCAGCGCGCCGAGCAGCCGGTCGCCGACCTCCTCCCAGCGGCCGTAGAGCGCGCGCCAGGCGTCGCCGTCGCCGGCCGCGTAGGCCTCGCAGGTCGCGGCCGTCGCGCCCACGTCGCCGGTGGCGACCGCGGCGTGTGCGCCCCCGGGCGTCGGATGCGCGAACGCGAGCGGGGAGCGACGCCAGCGCAGGCCGTGCTCCTCGAGCGCGAGGGCACGGATGGCCGGCGAGGCGACGGCCAGCGGATAGAAGGCCGAGAACAGGTCGGAGGTGAAGCCGGGCTCGACGAGCTCCGCGGAGCGCACCGCTCCGCCGAC
>DASYIJ010000259.1:0-7387 GCA_035997675.1 Solirubrobacteraceae bacterium | reverse complement strand
GCCTTCCTGCGCTGGGGCCAGGGCGCGTTCGAGGGCTTCAAGGTGGTCCCGCCGGACACCGGCATCGTGCACCAGGTCAACCTCGAGTACCTCGGTCGGGTGGTGTTCGTCGACGACGCAAGCGGGCAGGCATACCCGGACACGCTCGTGGGCACCGATTCCCACACGACGATGATCAACGGCCTCGGCGTGCTCGGTTGGGGCGTCGGGGGCATCGAGGCCGAGGCGGCCATGCTCGGCCAGCCCATGTCGATGCTGATCCCACAGGTCGTGGGCTTCGAGCTCGACGGCGAGCTGCCGGAGGGCGCGACCGCGACCGACCTCGTCCTGACCGTCACCCAGATGCTGCGCCAACACGGCGTGGTCGGCAAGTTCGTCGAATTCCACGGTCCGGGCCTCGCCAGGCTCCCGTTGGCCGACCGCGCGACGATCGGGAACATGTCGCCGGAGTTCGGCTCAACGTGCGCGATCTTCCCCATCGACGAGGAGACGCTGCGTTACCTCGAGTTCACCGGCCGGCCGGCTGAGCAGATCGAGCTCGTCGAAGCCTACGCGCGCGAGCAGGGCCTGTTCCACGACGAGAGCTCCGAGCAGGTCACGTACTCCGAGTCGCTCCGTCTGGACCTCGGCGAGGTCGTCCCCAGCCTGGCCGGGCCGCGGCGCCCGCAGGACCGCGTCTCGCTGACCGACGCCCAGGAGAGCTTCCGCGAGGCGCTGGAGCTGTTCGTGGAGGACGAGGACCCCGGCTCGATCACCGACGCCCACGACGAGGCGATCGACGAGACCTTCCCGGCCTCGGACCCGCCGGCCAACGGCTTCGACGGCGACGGGGACGGGGACGGCGAGACCGGCGGCGGCGCGGAGGTGCCACCCACGACCGACGTGGCCACGGTCATGGCCGAGCGCTCGCCGAGCCACGTCCACGTGAAGGCCGACGACGGGACCGAGTTCGAGCTCGACCACGGGCACGTGGTGATCGCGGCGATCACGAGCTGCACGAACACCTCGAACCCCTCGGTCATGCTGGGCGCCGGGGTGCTGGCCCGCAACGCGGTCCAGCGTGGGCTGGACGTGCAGCCGTGGGTGAAGACCTCGCTCGCCCCGGGCTCGAAGGTCGTGACCGAGTACCTCGACCGGGCCGGCCTGACCGAGTACCTCGAGACGCTGGGCTTCAACCTCGTCGGCTACGGCTGCACGACGTGCATCGGCAACTCGGGTCCGCTGCCGCCGGTGATCTCCGAGGCCGTCGAGGAGGGCAACCTGGCCGTGGTGTCCGTCCTGTCGGGCAACCGCAACTTCGAGGGGCGCATCAACCAGGACGTGAAGATGAACTACCTCGCCTCGCCTCCGCTGTGCGTCGCCTACGCGCTGGCCGGCACGATGGACGTCGACCTCTACGAGGACCCGCTGGGCGTCGGCTCCGACGGGCAGCCGGTCTACCTGCGCGACATCTGGCCGTCGGAGCAGGAGGTGCACGAGCTGATCGAGGAAGCCGTGCAGTCGGACATGTTCCGCAAGTCCTACGGCGAGGTCTTCGACGGCGACGAGCGCTGGAACTCGCTCGAGGTGCCCACGGGCGACCGGTTCGCGTGGAGCGACGAGTCCACCTACGTGCGCAACCCGCCCTACTTCGTCGACATGGACCCCGAGCCCCAGCCCGTCGCGGACGTCGACGGGGCTCGCGTGCTCGCGCTGCTGGGCGACAGCGTCACCACTGACCACATCTCCCCGGCGGGAGCGATCAAGAAGGACTCGCCGGCCGGCCGCTACCTCATCGAGCACGGCGTGGAGCCCAAGGACTTCAACTCCTACGGATCACGGCGCGGCAACCACGAGGTGATGATGCGCGGCACGTTCGCCAACATCCGGCTGCGCAACCAGCTCGCGCCCGGGACCGAGGGCGGCGTGACGATTCACCTCGACAGCGGTGAGCAGATGCCGATCTACGACGCCGCGATGCGCTACGCCGAGACAGACACGCCGCTGGTGGTGCTCGCCGGCAAGGAGTACGGCTCGGGCTCCTCCCGCGACTGGGCGGCCAAGGGCACGAAGCTGCTCGGCGTGCGCGCGGTCATCGCGCAGTCGTTCGAGCGGATCCACCGCTCCAATCTCGTCGGGATGGGCGTGCTGCCGCTGCAGTTCCGCAAGGGCGAATCGGTCGAGTCGCTGGGCCTCACCGGCCAGGAGAAGTTCTCGATCGAGGGCATCGAGGGCGGCGAGGCCCGCGAGGTCACGGTGAAGGCCGACGACAGGGAGTTCACCTGCCGCGTGCGGATCGACACGCCCAAGGAGGTCGAGTACTTCCGCCACGGCGGGATCCTGCAGTACGTGCTGCGGCAGCTGCTGGCCGACTAGCGCCATGAAGCTCTCTCGGCGCGTCGCGCGCTTCAACAAGACCGTCAACAATCGCGTTCAGCGCGTCTACGCGTGGATCCTGCCGCCGTGGGCGATCATCCTCCACCGGGGGCGGCGCTCGGGTCGCCTCTACCGCACGCCCGTGCTGGGGTTCCGGCAGGACCGCACGCTGATCGTCGCCCTCCTCTACGGCGAGGAATCGGATTGGCTGCGCAACCTGCGGGCGGCGGGACGTGGCCAGGTGGTGCGCATGGGTCGAACGTCCGATCTGCTCGAGGTCCGCGTCGTCGACACGGACTCCTGCGTCGAGCTGTCGCGGCTGCCCTTCCTCGCGCGCGCCTACTGCCGGCTGGCCGACAAGCAGGTGCTCGCCGAGATCGGCGAGCGGGTCGGCGGCTTCGGACCCGGCCCCACGGATCCGCCGCCGCCCTAGTGCCCGGTGAAGGCGGCCGCGCGCTCGTACAGCTTGTAGAGCTTGAAACCGCGCGCGAAATGGTTGGCGCAGTAGCTCTCCAGGACCCTGTAGGCCCGCGTGTCGTCGAGAACGGGGCCGTTCTGGATGCCGCTCGACGACCCGATCGGTCCGCCGGCGAAGCCCCGGAGCAACACCACGGTGCGGCGCCGCGCCTCGACCGGCCCCCGCTGCCAGTCGCTGCAGTTGGCGGTACGGATCGATGTGCCGACCCCGGCTCCCGTGGTGGGGAACGCGGGCGGCTTGGAGTGGCCCGAGCCTCCGCAGCCGCCGAGCAGCGCCAGACCGCAGATCAGCGCGGCGGCGCGGCCTGTCCTCGAGCGCAACCGCCGGTCTACGGCTTTGACGGCGTCGTGAACCACGGGCAGGTGCTCGTCTTGAACTCGATGTCGGCGAGGCAGTTGAGGAGCTCTGGCTCCTGCTGCGGGCCGACCGTGCCCATGCTCGAGCTGTTGCAGGCCGAGGGGAGGAACGGCGCCGGCGGCGTGCTGGTGACACTCGCCGCGGTGCCGGCCTTTCCGACGTTGTCGTGCCAGCAGTTGCCGGTGTTGCCGAGGTACTGGTCCCACCAGAAGTCCGTACGACCGGTTGCGACATCGCCGGTCCCGTTGGGCGCAACGGTGCCATTGGGGGCCCGGCCCATCACGTTGCCATAGAGCTGGTTCCGGTAGGACGTCGACGGCGGTATCGCGCTCGGGTTGCACCCCGCCAGCTGCGACGGGTCGATGCTGCCGGCGGGGCCGCAGACGAACTGGTCGGGCACCGCGAAGATCATCACGCCCCGTCGCCAGTTGTCGTAGAAGCGGTTGTTGCGGATCACGTTGTCATTGCCCCCGGCGATCCACAGACCGGTCCCGACGGGCAGGGGCACGCTCGGGACGACATCCGACCCGGCGGCATACGGGTTGAAGTTGTTCGAGTAGAAGTTGTTGTTCTCGATCAGGTCGGAGTCCTGCGGGAAGCCGGGATGGCCGGGCGCCGTGAAGACGTCCGTGGTGAAGCCCAGCGCGTTGTCGTAAAAGTTGTTGTGGTGGACATGGGTGGCGTTGCCGTCGGTGCCCGAGTACCCGCCCGCGTTGTGATGGGAGTCGCAGTTGCGCATCTCCTGGCTGTAGCGGAACTTGGGATAGATCGTGACGTCGCGCTGGTTCCCCGTATCCGCGCCGGCGCCCGGATACAGCCCGGAGTCGCCGTTGCCGGCGGCCTCGCAGTTCTGCATCAGTCCGTGGTCCTCCACGAAGGTCAGTACGCCGTACTCGCCCCCGTAGAACGTCTTGAAGCGGTCGAGGAGGTAGCCGTCGCTCTCAAGCACGTAGATGTCGTGCTCGCCGGCGTGACGGACCTTGACGTTTCGCAGGACGAAGCCGTCCGCCCGGTCGGCGCGGATGCCGACGTCCTTCACGGGTCCGATCGGCGCCGAATCGCCGGATGCCACGCGTCCGGCATCGATCACGACGTCGTCAGCCGAGACGCCGGACCCCTCCATCTGCAGGTTGCAGCGAATGCACGGCCCCAGGTCGGGGATCCCGTGCCGGTCGCTCAACGGCGGCTGCGGCGGAGGCTTGGGACCGGGCGCGCGGCCCAGCACCGCGATCAGGTTCTGGTCGTTGGGGCAATGGAACTGGTAGGCGTAGGACACGGCGCTGGCGTTGCCGCGATCGTTGGTGATCGTGTACTTCGCGCAGGCCGGATCGTGCGTCAGCGCCGCCCGCGACTTCGGCTCGGTGTAGAGGCCGGGCATGATCACCACGCGGTCGTTGTTACCGGACTGCGTGACCGCGTCCTGGATCGAGTTGAACGCGCAGCGAGAGAAGAGGTCGCGGTTGACCGCGAGCAGCGCGCTGCCGGCGCTGGCGCTCAGCTTCTGGCGCCCCTGGGTCGGCCGCACGACGTAGCCCGTCGACTCGGCGCTCGCGATCGACTGCTGCGCCCGGGTCAGCGAATCGGGCTGGCAGACGACGCGTGTCGTGCCGGCGCCCGACGTGGAGAGCGCGGACGACAGCGAACGCGCCGTGGGCACGGTCCCGCCCGCGCACGGGTGCACCGAGCAGTCCGGCGCCGGATCGGGCCAGTAGGAGGCGCGCTCGACGTGCGCCGACGCGAGTGTCGGCAGCAGCAGGGCGCTCAGCAGCGCCGCGGCGACTGCGATGAACAGTCTGTGACTACGATCGACGCTCCCGCCGAAGCGGACAGAACTCCACACGACACATACCCCCTGAGATCGCCCGCGCGCAACTGTACGGAATCAGGTGCACCGCCGTCGCAGTACCCCTGAACCGGGGTGGGCTAGCGGCTGGTGCCGCCGAAGATCTGCAGGAAGAACAGGAAGATGTTGAAGATGTCGAGGAAGATCCCGGCCGCGATCGGGATCGACGCGTCCATGTTCGCGCGGCGCAGTCGGTTGAAGTCGAAGATCGTGTAGGCGCCGAAGAGGACCAGGCCGAGGACGGCGTAGATCAGGTTGCCCCCCGGGATGTTCACGAAGATCAGGACGATCCCGAAGCCGATCAGCGCCAGCAGCAGCCAGAACAGCGATCGGGCCCAGTTGGAGAAGTCGCGCCGGGTGGCGTACCCGTACGCCCCCAGGCCGCCGACGAACGCCGCGGTGGCGCCAGCCGACTGCCAGAGCACACTGGGGTCGGACTTGGCGTAGTAGTTGAGCACCGGCCCGACCGCGAGGCCGAGCAGCAGCCCGAGCGCGAAGAGCAGCACCATGGCCAGCGGCTCGGAGCGCTTCGCCGCCACGTTGAGGCCGACCACGCAGACGATCGCGCCGATGAAGAACGCGATGCCGATCCCGCCCGTGAGGTCGCGCCCGATGTAGCTGCCCGCCGCCGTGAACGCGACCGTGATGGCCACGAGGCCCATGACCTGGCCGAAGACGGCGCGGCTGTCGGCGCGTTCGACGGCCTCGCCCCGGCCAAGGGCGGCGTCAGCGGCGCGAGCGGAGGGATCGTTGAACGACACGGTGCCTGCGGATTCTACGTGGAAACCAAGCCTCCTTCGCGCCGCGGCCTCGTGGGCGCGGAACGACGGCTCAGCCGGTCGCCGGGCGGCGCTCCTCGAGCACCCGGCGGATCTCCTCCACGGCCTCGGGAATCGCCTTCTCCATGCGCTTCATGTCCCAGCCGGTCAGCGTGATCAGGCGCATGTCGGACGTGGCGGTGACCGTGGCCGTCCGCAGAGCGCGCTCGAGCAATCCGATCTCGCCGAAGAAGTCGCCGGGGCTCAGGTCGGCGACGTGCTCGCCGCCGCGCGTGACCTCGGCCGTGCCCTCCTCGATCGCCATGAATTCGTAAGAGAACTGGCCCTCCTTGACGAGCGGCGTGCCCGCCTGGACCTCGCGCTCCTCGGCGAACGGCGCGATCGCCGCCAGCTCCTCGTCGGGAATCTGCTCGAACAGCTTGATCGACTTCAGGCGCTCGGTTTCCATGGCGGCGACCCTATCCGACCGGAGCGTCTGCGCGCCAGTCTGGCGCTAGTCTTCCCCGCCTCGTGCCGCTCCCCGATCTGCTCCGCGCCCTGCTCACGGCCCCCGGCCCCTCCGGCTACGAGGGCGCGCCGGCGCGCGTGTGGCGTGAGGCCGCCGAGGGGTTCGCCGAGGTGGCCGGCGACACGCTCGGCTCCTCCCGGGCCCGCGTCGCCGCGGCCGGCGACGGGCCGAGGCTGGCGCTCATCGGGCACATCGACGAGATCGGCCTGGTGGTCACGCACATCGACGACGAGGGCTACCTGTACTTCGCTGGCGTCGGCGGCTGGGACTGGCAGATCCTCGTCGGCCAGCGCGTCGAGGTGATCACGCGCGACGCGCACCTCCCGGGCGTGGTCGGCAAGAAGCCGATTCACCTCCTCAAGGAAGAGGAACGAAAGAAGGTCGCCGACGTCAAGGACCTGCACATCGACATCGGCGCGAAGGACGGCGACGAGGCGCGCGGGCTGGTGCGCCTCGGCGACGTCGCGGTGATCGCCGGCGAGCCGGTGGAGCTGCCCAACGACCGGGTCATCTCGCGTTCCATGGACAATCGCCTCGGCGCCTTCGTCGTGCACGAGGCGGCGCGGATCGTGGCCGAGGCCGGCGGCGCGCCGGGCGACGTCGTCGCGGTCGCGGCGGTACAGGAGGAGATCACGTTCGCGGGCGCGAGGACGACCGCGTTCGCCCTCGACCCGGAGGTGGCGATCGTGGTGGACGTCACCCACGCCACGGACGCGCCCGGCATCGAGGTCAAGGCGCTGGGGAAGCACGAGCTCGGCTCGGGCCCGGTGATCGACCGCGGCTCGACGATCAACCCGCACGTGTTCGAACTGCTGCACGAGACCGCGGAGGCCGAGGACATCCCGTTCACCGTCGAGGCTCACGCCGGGCGCACCGGTACCGACGCCGACGCGGTGCACCTGTCGAAGGCCGGCGTGCCCACCGGGGTCGTCTCCATTCCGCTGCGCTACATGCACTCGCCCGTCGAGATGATGCAGCTCGACGACGTGCACGCGTGCGCCCGCCTGATCGCCGGGTTCGCCCAGCGCCTCAGTCCGGCCACGTCGTTCGAGCGCTGAGCGCCGCGG
>DASYIJ010000255.1:0-13551 GCA_035997675.1 Solirubrobacteraceae bacterium | reverse complement strand
TACTCGCGGTACAACCGCGCGATGAACCACGCGAGCGCGCCGAGGAACCCGATACCGAGCAGCCAGCCGAGGAACGAGGCTCCCACGCCCGCTCCGGGCAGGAATGCCACCGCGGCGGCGAGCACCAGGATGATCAGGACGTTGCGCGCGTTACGCACGTCCCCAGCTTAACGGCGGGCTAGGTGACCAGTTCGGTGTCGGCCGTGGCGGTCGGGTCGCCGAGCGCCGAGTCCGGCGCCGCTGTGGCGCTCTCGTCGTGGCCGACCGTGTCAGCCGACTCGGGCGCGAAGCGATAGCCGATGCCGAAGTGCGTGTGGATGTAGCGCCAGCCCGGCGAGGAGCGCTCGAGCTTCTGACGCAGCTTGCGCACGAACACGTCCACGGAGCGGTCGCCGTGAGCCATCGCGTAGCCCCAGACCCGCTGGTAGATCTCCTCGCGCTGGAGCACCTGCCCGGCGGCCTCGGCGAGCAGGCGGATCAGCTCGAACTCCCGTCTCGTGAGATCGAGCGACGTACCTCCGACGAAGGCCTGGTACTGGTCGGGCCGGATCTCCACCTCGCCGACGACGAGCGGCGCCGCGTCCTGGCGCGTCTCGGCGCGGCGGCGACGCCGCACGACGGCCTCGACGCGCGCAATGAGCTCCTCCGGGTGGCACGGCTTGGTCACCCAATCGTCGGCGCCGAGTCGCAGGCCGCGGACGCGCTGCGCCACCGTCGACTGGCCGGTGCACACGACCACACCGAGGCCGGGAAGCATCGAGCACAGGCGCTCGAGATAGCCCCAGGCCTGCGGGCCGAGTGCGGCGAGGTCGATCACGATCGCGTTGAGCCGCATGGCCACGACGGTGTCGAGCGGCACGGGGCTGGCGAGCACGCGGTATTGCCAGCCGACCCCCTCGAGGCGCTTGGTCAGGACCTGGAGGAAACCGCTGTCACCGTCCACCACGGCCAGCCGGATCGCGGACGAGCCCTGGCGAGTGCTCTGCGGCTCGTCGCCGGCGCCGTGATGCGCCGGTGCGGTCGAGTCGGTCATCGCGCCAAAAGTGTAGATGCCATCCGGGACGGGCGTGCACACCCGGCCGCCCCGGTTTACGGGTTTTTCACAAGACATCCCGCAAATCGCGGGCAATCGGGTGACCGGCGATACGAGTGGCTACCCGCCGAGGATCACCGGCGTGCGTGCCCAGATCAGGTACACCGTGGCGACCAGGGCGGCGATGCGCAACCGGCGGTCCTCCCCGAGCGCGGCCAGGGGAAGCAGCCAGCAGACGTACCACGGCAGCAGCCACGCGGTCGTGACCAGCACGCCGAAGGTCGCCCAGCCGGCGCACGCGATCCAGTTCGCGCCCTTCCAGGTCCGGTAGAGCAGCCACAGCACCCACCCGACGAGGAGCACGGTGAGCGGGACACGAATCCCCTGCGGCCGGGACCCCAGGTCGAACAGCACCCCGAGCTGCTGCGGGATGCTGCGCTGGGAGAACAGCTCCTGCTGCTGACCGATGGCGCCGCCGAAGCCGCGGATCGCGCCGGTCCCGAACACGCCCAGCCACAGGGCGAACAGGGCGAGGGCGGTCGCGCCCGCGGCGATCAGCACGCGCAGCCGCCTCTCCGACGCCAGCACCATGAACGGCAGCACGACCGCGGACGAGATCTTCGTGGCCAGGCCGACGACGAGCGTGGCCGCGCCGGCCGCCTGGCGGCCCGTCAGCCAGACGACGATGCCTCCGACGGCGAACAGCTCCATCAGCAGGTCGTTGTGGGCACCGCCGACGGTGAGGACCAACCACACGGGGTTCAGGCCGACGAGCACCGCGGGAGCGAGCGGGTCGCGACCCTGCAGCCGGGCGCCCTTCCACACCAGCGCCACGCAGCCGAGGCCCGCCAGGCCCACCAGCGTCTTGAGCGACCAGAGCGTCGCCGGCACGCCGAGCGGGGCGATCACGTAGGTCCCGAGCGTGAACAGCGGTCCGTACGGGTCGGCGTAGTGGTGGCAGCACGTGTACGGGTAGGCCTGGTCGAACGGCGCCGCGCCGATGCCGTGGGTGTAGGGGTTGAGGTGGTGAACCGAGCCGAGCCGCGCGTACTGGATGTAGTTGAAGATGTCCTTGGAGAGCAGCGGCGGCGCGAGAAGGAACAGCAGGTGCAGGACCACGATCGCGCCGACCGCGAGGCGCACCGACAGCGACCGCACGCACGCCAGCACGACGAAGTAGCAGACGGCCATCACCAGCAGCAGCACGTAGAAGCGGACCTTCGAAGGGCTCACGCCGAACGCCCCGAACGCGCCGGCCATCCACCGCGGGAAGCCGGCCTGGCTGGCATTGACGATCTTCCCGTCGGCGCCGCCGGCCGCGGTGAGGACCATCGCCAGGCCCGAGAGCACCATCACGGCGAGCGCCGCCGTTCCCGCGATCAGGCGCCGCGAGTCCACACCGGCGCGCGGACGCGGGCGCTCGGCCGGCGGGGCGGCCGCGGCGGAGGCGCTGCTCAGGCTGATGGCGCGGACGACGGCCACGGATCGGGATTGTTCCGGATGACCGCCTCGGCGGCGGCGCCACCGGGCGGCCCACTACACTGCCCTGCCCGGAGCACCCTGCAAGCTCCGAGACGCCGCCATGCCCGACGCCCAGTCCACGAGCCCGCTCGAGGCGCCGGCCCAGCGGGACCAGCCGCCCCAAGAGCCGCCGTCCGGGCCCCCGTCCGCGCCCTCACGCGTGCCCGCGTGGGCCCGCGGGTTCGTCGCCCTGTTCCTGATCGCGTTCCTCGTGTGCGGGGTGTTCGCGATCGAGGCCTGGCCGTTGACCGGCTGGAAGCTCTTCTCGCATCCCCGCCGCGCGAACCTGTACGGCTGGCGCGCCTACACCTTCGACTCCCACGGCCACGAGACGAAGGTCGACTTCGCCCGCTTCCCGCGCGCGGACCGCCACCTCCCGCTGATCATGCAGACCTACGGGAGGCTCTCCCCGCAGCGCAAGGACGCGGTGTGCCAGGCCTGGGCCGGGCGGATGCGCGCCTTCGGGGTTCAGGTCTCCGGCGTGCGGATCTACCGCACGCACGTCCTGCTGCGCCGCCACCGCTACCACCGTCATCCACCGAAGCCGACCCGGAGGCTGTTCTACGTGTGCGCAGACGGCAAGGGGGCGCGGCGTGCCTAGGGTCAACCGGGACTACTTCAGGCTCGACCTGGGTGTCCTGCGACCCGACCGGTGGCTGTTCGCGCCGGGGTCGGCGCGTCAGGTGGCCGCCATGCGGATCGGCCTCTGCGCGGTGCTCGCGCTGCGCGTCGGCCTGCGCCCCAACCTCTACCTCGACCTCTCTCAGCAGGAGGCCTCGTTGTTTCGCCCGCTGTCGTGGGCGAAGCTGTTCAGCCACATGCCCTCGCGCGCGCTGCTGCTCGCCGCGCTGATCATCTGCGTCATCGCGGCGATCTGCGCCGCCGTGGGCTTCAAGGGCCGCATCGCCCTGCCCATCGCGTGGGTCACCGGCGTGTTCCTGAACGGCTTCCTCACCAGCCAGGGCAAGGTCGTGCACAACGACGTGCTCCTGCTGCTGTGCATGTTCGTCCTGATCCCGGCGCGCCACTCGGACGTGTGGTCGGTGGACGCCTGGCTGGCGCGACGCCGCGGCCGACCTCCGCCTCCCGACGTCTCGGTGCGCTACGGCTGGCCGGTGCGCACGGCGATGGTGGTGATCGCGTTCACCTACTGCATCACCGGCCTGCACAAGCTCCAGTACTCGGGGTTGGGCTGGGCCACGAGCGACAACCTGCGCTGGGTCCTGTACACGGCGTCGGATTCCCAGAACGGCAACTCGCTCGGCCTGTTCATCGCCGACCATCCGCTGCTCTCGCACCTGTTCGCATGGAGCACGCTGATCGTCGAGTGCACCTTCCCGCTCGCGCTCATCTGGCCGGTGACGCGCTGGTTCTACGTGCCCGGCGTGGTCGGAATGCACCTGGGCATCTACGCGACGATGCATCTCAACTACATCGCGATGATCGCGACCGTGATCATCGTGTACGTCAACTGGGCATGGATCGCCGACCGACTCAAGGCGCGCGGCGCCGAGCGCCGACCATTGCGCACCGCACCGGCGCGCACGTAGGCATTCAGGCCGGCGGACCGGCGCCCGTAGAATTGCGCGCACGATGGAGACGGCGACCGTCCTCTACGACCTGGACTGCGGCTTCTGCCGCTGGTCGATGGCCCGCGTGCTGGCCTGGGACCGCCGGCGCCGCCTGCGCCCCATGGCGATCCAGGATGCGGAGGGCGCCGAGCTGCTGGCCCCCCTCGCCCCGGCCGCCCGGCTGGCCTCCTGGCACGTGTCCTTCGCCGACGGCCGGCTGTACTCGGCGGGCCCGGCCCTTCCGCAGGTCGTCGGACTGCTGCCGGGCGGGCGGGTCCCCGCCGCCGTGATGCGCGCGCTGCTGCCCGTCACCGGCTGGGCCTACCGGTTGGTCGCGAACCACCGCGCCGTCCCGGGGCGGTTGGTGTCCGCCGCGGCCAAGCGCCGGGCGACCGAGGCGATCCGCGCGCGCAGTGCGCCCGACTCGCTGATCTTCGACGAACGCGCGGCCGCGGGCCGCGCCGGACCGGACGCCGCCGCGGCGCCCTGCGCCCAGTGAGCTTCCTCGTCAAGCGGGTCGCGCTCCTGGCGTTTCCCGGGATGACGGCGCTCGACCTGATCGCCGTCTACGACGCCATGCGGCGGATCGCGCCGATGCAGATCGACCGCGAGGTGACCGTCCGCGTGATCGGCACCAAGCAGTCGATCGTGGACGAGACCGGTCTGACGTTCATCCCGGACGGCGTCTACGAGGACCTCAAGCAGTTCGACCTGCTCTACGTGCCCGGCGGAGTGGGGACACGGTCGCTGATGCACGACGGCCGGTTCGTCGACTACCTCAGAGGCTGGCCTTCGAACAAGCCGCTGACCAGCGCGTGCACCGGCTCGCTGCTGCTGGGGGCGGCCGGCCACCTCAAGGGCAGGCGGGCGACCACCCACCACCTCGCGCACGATCTGCTCGCGCCGTGGTGCAAGGAGGTGGTGACCGACCAGCGCATCGTCGCCGAGGGCAACGTGGTCACGGCGGCCGGGGTGACCTCGGCGCTCGATCTCGGGCTGTACCTGGTCGACTGGCTGTGGGGCGAGGAGGCGCGGGAGCGCATCGCCACGGTCATGGAGTACCGCGCCTACCAGTCGGTCTGATCGGCGCGTCAGCGCAGGCCGGGAACGATCTTCGTCGCCAGGTAGACCGCGGTGAACGCGACCGCGGCGAACCGCAGGCGGCGGTCGCCCGACAACGCGGCCAGGGGCATCAGCCAGGCGCCGTACCACGGCAGGAGCCAGGCCGTGGACAGGAGCAGGGCCAGCGTCGCCCAACCCGCGGCCGTGACCCAGTCCGCGCCGCGGCGCACCCAGATCAGCAGGGCGATCGCGACCGCGCCGAACGCGACGCCGAAGCCCGCGCGCACGCCCTCTGACAGCCCGCCGGACCCGAGCGCGCGGGACACGGCGCGCGGCACGCTGTTGAGCGCGCGGCGCTGCTGCTCCGTACCGAGCACGTCGACGAGGTTGAGCGCATCGACCCCGAAGGCGACGAGCGCGGCCAGCAGCACGACGGCCGCCGCCGCGAGCATCCCGGCGAGCGCCCGCCACCTCGGTTCGCCGCGCGTGCCGAGCAGCGCGAACGGCACGAGCAGGGCCGCCGACGCCTTGACCGCGGTGGCCGCGGCCAGCGCGGCGCCGCCGAGCGCGGGGCGCGGTACGGCGGGCTCGGTCAACAGCACGACACCGGCCACCGCGAGCAGCATCATCAGCAGGTCGTTGTGCGCGCCGCCGACGGCGTAGAGCACGATCAACGGGTTCAGCCCCACGAGCAGCGCCGCGCCGACCGGGTCCCGCCCGGCGCGCCGCGCGCCCCGCCAGACCAGCGCCACGAGGCCCAGCGACGCGAGCGCTCCGAGCGCCTTGAGCGCCCACAACCCCGCCTGCACCCCGAAGGGCACCGCGGCGTCCGACACGAGAGTCCAGAGCGGGCCGTACGGGCTGGTGATGCGGTGCTCGGAGGCGAAGCGGTAGGCGAGGTCGCCGGGGATGCCGGTCGGTGCGTCGGCGTAGGGATTCAGCCCGTGCACCGTGCCGAGGCGGGCGTACTGGAGGTAGGAGAAGACGTCGCCCGACAGCAGGGGCGGCGCGAGCAGGAAGACGGCATGCACGGCGACGATCCCCGCGATCGCCCACCGCGCCCGCACGGCCCCCGCACACGCGAGCACCATCAGGTACCCGACGGTCACGCCCAGCAGGAGCAGCGCAAAGCGCTGCGAGGTCAGCCCCGGCAGGTCGAGGAAACGCAACGGCCCGCGCAGCCAATCGGGGAACCCGTGCCGCGAAGCCGGGACCTGGCTCGACGGCCGAGCCGCCGCCCCCCCGGCAACGAGCAAGGAACACCCAAGAAGCAGAACGAACCCGCCCCAAGCACCAAGAGCCCGAGCCGAAACCCTCATAGGCGCCAGGACCCTAGCCACTAAGAACTAAGAACTAAGACCTAAGAACTAAGACCTAAGACTGAGAACTGAGAACTCTCAGCTGACGCGCGAAGCATCAGAGAACTCCCGAAACAGCCCGGTGACCACGAACGCCGTCTGCTCCCCGATATCGACGGCGTTGTCGCCGATGCGCTCCAACGCCCGCGCGACGAGCATCATGTACGCCGCCCACTCGCGCCGGTCCAGGTCGTCGCCGATCTCCACCGCCCGGGCGAAGATCTCACGGTTGAGCCGGTTGATCTCCGCGTCCTGGCGGACGAGATCCTCGGCCAGCGCGGCGTCGCGCAGCGCGAAGCATTGCTTGGATTGCGCGACCTGCGAGCGCACGAGCGTCCCCATGCGCTCGAGCGTGGCGATGATCTGCTCGTCGGTCGGCGGATCGTGGCCGGAGAGGGGGATCAGCTTGGCGATGTTCACGCACTGGTCCCCCATGCGCTCGATGTGCTTGATGACGTGCAGCAGCGCCGCCACGATGCGCAGATCGGTGGCCACCGGCGCCTCGGTCGCCAGCAGCGACAGGATCCCCTGGTGCACCTCGAGGTAGCGCCCGTCGATGCGGTCGTCGTCGGCGATGACCATCGAGGCGAGCTCGACGTCCTGGTGCTCGAGCGCCTCGAGCGCGCGGGCGAGCGTGCTGGTCACCATGTCGAGGCCGCCCAGCGCCTGGGCCTCGAGCTCCTGCAGGTGCTCGTGGAACTGGGACCGCGTGTGCTCCGCCATCGCGACCTACCCGAACTTCCCGGAGACGTAGTCCTCCGTCCGCTCGTCGTCGGGGTTGGTGAAGATCTTGTCGGTGGGTCCGTGCTCCACCATCTCGCCGCTGAGCATGAACGCCGTGGAGTCGGCCACGCGGCCGGCCTGCTGCATGTTGTGGGTGACGATGACGATCGTGTAGCGGGTCCGCAGATCGGCGATCAGCTCCTCGATCTTCAGCGTCGCCACCGGGTCGAGCGCGGAGCAGGGCTCGTCCATGAGGATCACCTCGGGCTCGACCGCGAGCGTGCGGGCGATGCACAGGCGCTGCTGCTGGCCGCCGGAGAGCCCGATGCCGGGCTCCTCGAGGCGGTCCTTGACCTCCTCCCACAACCCCGCTCCGCGCAGCGTCCGCTCGACGCGGTCGCGCAGGCTGCCGCCGCGGATGCCGGCCAGCCGAGGGCCGGCGGCGACGTTGTCGAAGATCGACATCGTCGGGAACGGGTTCGGCTTCTGGAACACCATGCCCACCGCGCGCCGCACGGCCACGACGTCGACCCCGCTCGCGTACAGGTCCTCCCCGTCGAGGAGCACCCTGCCCTCGGCGTGCGCCCCCGGGATCTCCTCGTGCATCCGGTTGATGCAGCGAACCAGGGTGCTCTTGCCGCACCCGGACGGGCCGATGATCGCGGTGACCTCGTTGGGCGGGAACTCGAGCTCGACGTTGCGAACCGCCGGCGCGTCGCCGTAGAACGCGCTGAGCCCCTCGAGGTTGACGCGGCGGGCATTCGAGTCGGCTGCCGCCGCGGACCTCACGGCGGTCGACGCGGAGACCGCCCGGGCGGGGCTGTCGGTCGCGGCGTGATCCGGCCGCTCCGGCTCGGTGCCGCCCGTACCTGTTGTCGGTGAGCCGTCGGTCATCTCGGTCTCTGGTTCCTGCGTCATATCAGGCGGCTCCTTCTGGAGACCACGCGGGCCAGTGTGGTGAGCATAAGGATCATGAGGACCAGCGTCAGCGCCGCACCCCAGGCCCGCGCGACCAGGCGGTCCTGAGCCTGTCCGACGTCGGAGAAGATCTGGGCGGGCAGCGAGTTCATCGGCCCGTTGAGGTCGAGCGACGTGCCCTTGACGATCGTGGCGGTGAAGATCAGCGGGGCCGTCTCGCCGGCCGCGCGGGCGACGGCCAGCAGCATGCCCGTGATGAGGCCCGGCAGGGCCGTCGGGAGCACGATCCGGAAGACGACGCGCCAGCGCGGGGCGCCGAGCGCGAGCGCCGCCTCGCGCAGCGAGTCCGGCACGAGCGACAGGACGACCTCGCCGGCGCGAGTGACGATCGGCAGCATCAGCAGCGCCAGGGCGGCCGAGCCCTTCCAGCCGGCGAACGCCGTCCCGCCCGTGCCGGCCAGCACCAGCGTGATGTAGATGAACAGGCCGAAGACGATCGACGGCACGCCGGTCATCACGTCGACGAAGTAGCGCACGACTTGGGCGAAGCGACCGCGCTTGCCGTACTCGACGAGGTAGATGGCCACGCCGATCCCGATCGGCACGGCGATGAGGGTGGCCAGCGCGACCATCTCGATCGTCCCAAGGATCGCGCTCTTGACCCCTCCGGGGTCGCCGAAGAACTTGCCGGACGGATCGGTGGTGAAGAAGTTGATGCTCCAGCTGCCAAGGCCCTTCTGGAGCAGGTAGAAGATCACCAGCACGAGCGGGACGATCGCCAGGACCGTCGCGCTTCCGAGCACGAGGCGCATGATCCGGTCGGTGCGCCGGCGGCGTGGCGCGACGGGCGGGAGCACGGATCCGGGCGTGCCGTTCACTGGCCCATCCCCGGCGCGATCATCCGCGGCGTCCGGGGACCGCGCTCGGCGCGCACGACGTAGAAGCGGGCGATGAGGTTCACGAGCAGGGTCAGCACGAAGAGCACGAGTCCAGCCGCGATCAGGGCCGAACGGTGCAGCGGGTTGGAGGCCGCCTCACCGAACTCGTTGGCGATCACCGCCGCCAGGGTGTAGCCCTGGGAGAAGATGGAGTGCCCGATGTTGGGGGCGTTGCCGATGACGATCGTGACCGCGATCGTCTCGCCGATCGCGCGGCCGAGGCCGAGCATCGCGGCGCCCGAGATACCCGCCCGCGAGTAGGGCAGGATGGCCGTGCGGATCATCTCCCAGCGGGTGGCGCCGAGCGCGAGCGCCGCCTCCTTGTGGTCGGGCGGCACCGTGGACATCACCTCGCGGGTGATGGCCGAGACGATCGGCAGGATCATGATGGCCAGCACGAGCCCGGCGATGAAGTAGTTGGGTCCGGCCACCTGACCCCCGACGAAGGGGATGAAGCTGAAGGTGTCGGCGAACCACTGCTCCGCCGGCTTGAGGAACGGGATGATGACGATGAACGCCCACAGGCCGTAGACGACGGAGGGGACCGCGGCCAGCAGCTCGACGACGATCGTGAGCGGGGAGCGAAAGCGCCGCGGGCACAGCTCGGTGATGTAGAGGGCGGTCGCCACCGCCACCGGCACCCCGATCAACAGCGCGATCGCCGAGGTGATCAGCGTCCCCACCACCAGGGGCAGGGCGCCGAAGACCGATCTCGCGACGTCCCAGTCGTTGTCGAAGGTGAAGCCGAGGACGCCGAACCGGTCGAAGACCGTGGTCGACTCCTGGATCAGCTTCAGGAAGAAGTACGCGATCAACACGAGGATCGCGGCCGACAGCAGCGTCACCCCCCACTGGAGGATGATGTCCGGAAGCCGGGCGCCCGACGGCCGCTGCAGAGCTGAGCGGCGGCCGCCGGGCGCGGTGAAGCCTCCGGCTTCCATTCAGGTCCCTATCACGCGTTCGGCTTGAGCGGAGTGCCGTTGCAGACCAGGCCGGCCACGGCTGCCTTCGCCGGGGCCAGGACGTTCGCCGGCAGCGGCGCGTACTGCAGCTCCGGCGCCACCTGCTGACCATCGGTCAGGCCGTAGTTGAGCCAGTTCACGACCAGCTGCGCCGTCTGCTGGGACTTGCCGGCCTTGCACTGGTCCTTGTAGACCAGCAGGAACGTCGCGGAGGCGATCGGATACGCCTGCGGGTTCGTGGACTTGTTGATCGCGCTGAACCGCAGGTCCGACGGGACCGTCAGCCCCTGGCCGGCTGCGGTCGTCGACGCCAGCGTCGGCGCCACGTACTGGCCGGCCTTGTTCTTCACGTCCGCGGTCGTGAAGTTGTTCTGTAGGGCGTAGGCCTGCTCGACGTATCCCACGGCGCCGTCCGTCTGCTTCACGGCGGCGGCGACGCCGGCGTTCTTGGCGGCGCCCGTGCCCGTCGGCCACTTGACCGTCTTGTCGGACCCGACCTGCTTGGCCCACGTCGGGCTCGAGTCCTGCAGGAACGTCGTGAACAGCTTGGTCGTGCCCGATGCGTCGGAGCGGTGCACCACTGTGATCGCCGTCGACGGCAGGCTCATGCTGGGGTTCAGCGTCTTGATCGCCGGGTCGTTCCACTTCTTGATCTTCCCGAGGAAGATGTTGGCGATCGTCGCTCCGTCCAGCTTGAGGCCCTTCGCGAGGCCGGACACGTTGTAGGACACCGTGATCGCGCCGAACACCGTCGGCACGTGGACCGGGTCCCCCTTCTTCTTGGCCGCCGCGACCTCGCTGTCCTTCATCGCGGAGTCGGTGGCGCCGAAGTCGACGGTCCCCGCGGTGAACTGGGCGATCCCGCCGCCCGAGCCGATGGGGTTGTAGTTCACCGTCGTGCCGGTCTTGCTCTTGAAGCGGTTGCCCCACTCGTCGTAGACGGGCTGCGGGAAGGTGGCGCCGGCACCCGAGATGGTGCCGCCGACCTTCTTGCCGCTGCTCGACGTGGTGCTGCTCGACGAGCTGCTTCCGCATGCCGCGGCGCCGACGACCAGTACGCCGACGGCCGCAAGGGCCAGCAGATTGCGTGACCTCACAGAGATCTCCTTAAATCGTGGGCTCATGCGGTGCCACGCTGTCACGGCGGCACCCGCAGTCTGTTATCGAGTTGTGGCGTCGGTGTGAAAACCATGTAAAGGAGGCTCGGCCGCGAAGCGGTAGCCGAAGCCGACGTGGGTGTGGATGAAGCGGACATCGGGAAGGGCGCGCTCGAGCTTGGAGCGAACCTTGTGGACGTAGACGTCCACGGAGCGGTCGCCGGCGCGCAGGGGGTGGTCCCAGACGATGCTCGAGAGTTGCTCGCGCGAGACGATGCGCGGAGCGCGGCGGGCCAGCGCGACCAGGACGCCGTACTCGCGCACGCTGAGGTTGAGCGGGCGGCCGGCCGCGAGAACGAGCGCGTCGTCCGGGCGGATCTCGAGCTCCCCCGCCCGAATGACCTCATCGCTGCGCGCTGCCTCCATCGGTGTCGCACAGCCTTGCGCGCTCCGACGGGTCGGCCCGTTACCCACCGGTAAAACGGATGTGAAAGCCTCGTGAAACCACCGAGCCGGCGCTCTGCCACCGGATGCGCCGGGTTAGTCTGGAGCACGATGGCCTTTCTGAGACGCCGCGTGGACGAGGGCCTCCTCGAGCTGTTCGAGGAGTCGGGCCGCAACGTCCAGCGATCCAGCCTGCTGCTGCGCGACATGCTGGCCGACTTCCCCGAGCGCGCACCGCTCGCGCGCGACCTGCTGCTGTGCGAGCAGGAGGGCGACCGCATCGCCCACGACATCATCCACCGGCTCAACGGCGAGGGCCCCCGACGCGGCCGGCCGCCCTTCGAGTCGGCCGACGTCTACGAGCTCACGCGGACGCTCGACGACATCGTCGACTTCGCCGAGCAGACCGGCGACGCGCTCGGCCTGTACGGAGTCGAGGCGCCGATGGAGCAGGCCGTCGCGCTGTCCGAGGTCCTCGTCGGAGCCAGCGAGGAGGTGGCGCAGGCGCTGCGGGGCCTGCGAACCGGAGCCGACTTCGCACCCCAGCTCATCGAGATCCACCGCCTCGAGAACGAGGGCGACCGGTTGCACCGTGACGGCGTGGCCTCGCTGTTCGCCAACGGCATCGATCCGATGCTCGTGATCCGCTGGAAGGACATCTTCGAATCGCTCGAGGCCGCCGTGGACGCGTGCGAGACGGTGGCCCACGTGCTCGAGGGCATCGCCCTCAAGCGGCGGCGCTCGTAGCCGGGCGGCCGCGGAGTCCAGACCCGATGGCGAACCTCAAGCTCAGGTCGAGGGTGAGGTACGTCCGGACCAGGTCCGTCCGAGCGGCCCAGCCCGCCGGGTGCTCCCGCGTGACGCCGTGCCTCGGCGCATCCGGTCGATCGGCGACGATCACCGCGATCGCCACGCCCGGCACTCGACGCTTATTCCCAGCTTCACCGCGCAATTTCATCTGTGCTGATGTTTGTTCGATAAGTAGGAGGAGACGCAGCGCGCTCTCTGAAACAGTTCGAAGGAGCACACGCGAGCATGAGGCAGCAGGCAATGAAAACCCCGGGGCCGGCTTCGGCGCCGTATTCTGGTTCCAGTGCGGGGACCAGCTGATGGCGACCACCGCGCTCGGCGCGTGAACGCCCGCCGGCTGATCGTGGGCCTGACCGCGGCCGGGCTCCTTGCCGGGGTTCTCGGGCAGCCGGTCACGACCGGACTCGCCCAGAACACCACGCCGACGTCGCCGACCACGACCGACCGCGCCCCGACGACGCCCGCGAGCACGCTCGGGACGACGACGCCGACGACCGGCACGACGCAGACCACGACCGGCCCCGGCACCTACACGGTCGACCCGGGCCCCACCGTCACGGTGCCCGCGTCGCCCGCGCCGCCGAAGCGCAAGCGCAAGTCCACCAAGCCCGCGAAGCCGCGGCCCCGCTGCGTCACGACCCCGGCGCCCCCCGCGCCTTCGAAGACGCGCAAGAAGGTTGCGATTCGCTCGGCGCAGGAGAACGCCGTCGGCCAGCCGCGCCCCACGCCCGTCATCCTCCCGCGCTGCAAGCCGGCCCCCACGGCCAAGCCCAAGGTCGCCCCCCCGAAGGTCAAGGCCAACACCGACGGAACGCCGTCGCCGAGCAACCCGACCTTCTCGCTGGCGCAGCCCGGCCCCGCCCAGGTCGGGGTGCCGAACTTCTTCATCGAGAAGTTCCGTATCCCGCCGTTCCTGCTGCCGATCTACCAGGCCGCGGGCACGGAGTACGGGATTCCGTGGCAGGTGCTCGCCGCGATCAACGAGATCGAGACCGACTACGGCCGCAACCTCAGCGTCTCCTCGGCCGGGGCGCTGGGCTGGATGCAGTTCATCCCCTCCTCCTGGTCCACGTACGGCGTCGACGCCAACGGCGACGGCAAGAAGGACCCCTAC
>DASYIJ010000249.1:0-33863 GCA_035997675.1 Solirubrobacteraceae bacterium | reverse complement strand
CACGATCGGCTGCTTGCCGACCATGTCGAAGCTCACGCCGTAGATCACCATCTCCTGCACGCGGAATGCTCCCCTCGACGGGTCGGCCAAGTATAGGCAGCGATTCCGGTGGAGCCGGAGGCTAGCCCCGGCGCGTCCGGCTGCGATAGGCCCGGACCTTGGTGCGGTTTCCGCACTCCGCCATGTCGCACCAGACTCCCGACCGATTCCGCGAGCGATCCTGGAACGCCCAGTGGCAATCGGACGCGCGACAGGCCTTCACCCGTGTCCACTCGTTCGAGCGCATGGCGTCCGCCACCGGGACGAGGAGGCGGGCCAGCGCGCCGTCGACCCCCGCCGACGACGGCGCGGCCGCCGCCGTGTCGTCCTCGGTGAAATGAAGTTCGAGCCCCCCGCGGCGAGCCGCGCGTTCCAGCGCGCGAGCCGCCGCCGGCCGCTCGGGCCCGCCGTTGTGGGCGAGCATCAGGGCGCGGAGCGCTTCGCGGAGGCCGATGGCCTGGGCCCGATCGGCCTCGCTCACGCGGGCGGACCCGGCGAGCAGCCCCCGTTGCGAGAGCCACGTCCGAAGCTCGCCGGGAGCACCGAGCTCGTCCGTGCCGGCGCGGGGCTCGCGGGTGTTGACGAAGTCGATGACCGCGTCGAGGTCGAGTGCTTGATTTGAAACCGCCATCGTAAAATAGTAGGTTACTGACACCGCCAAACCGGAAACAGTGGTGACAGGATGCTGATCGAGGCCGACTCCCTCACGCTCCGCGACGGCAGCCCGCCGATCCGCGCCTTCGCCCCGGGGCCGGCCGTCCGGCTTCTGGCCCGGACCCGGGCCCGGGCGCTCGACCGGGCTCTCGCCGCCGGGACCGGTGCCGACGGATCCTCGGCGCTCGCGCTGCGCGCCGCGCGCCTGACGTCGCCCCGGATGCGGAGCCGGGTCGCCGACCACCTCGAGCGCCTGCTCGAGGCGGCGGAGGCACCTCCGAGCCGGCGGCGGGTCACACCGCGTCGCACGGTCGTGCTCGCCGAGGCGGCGCAGCTGCGCGAGACGGCCGCCCTGCTGCGCCGGCCTACGCCGGTCTACGCGCGCGGAGTGGCCCTGCTGACGCGGCTGCTCGCCGACGGGACCGGTCCCGCGTACGCACCGTCACGGGAGGGCGCCTTCGCGGAGCGGCTGCGCGAGGCGCGCGCGGCGCTGCGGGGCTAGCCGGTCAACACGGAGCGGTCGCCCGCCCGAAGCGCTCCGCCAGCCGCCGGACCTGATCGATGAACTCCGGCGGTTCGAGGACCTCGAAGTCGACTCCGATGTCGGCGACGTACACGGCGAGGCCGCCGAGCCAGTCCGATCCCGTGCGCAGCAGGCACGAGTGCTCGTCGATGGCCTCCAGCGTTCCGGCCGCGTGGGGCACACGCTCCATCATCTCCTCCAGTGGGGCGTGCAGGATCACCTGTGCCTGGTAGCGGTCCCGCGCCGACGACACCGCGCGGGAGACGTAGGCGGCGATGTCCGCGGCGGGTGGGTCGCGTGGGGCGAACCGCCGGTCCGTGGAGAGCGGCGCCGCGATCCGGTCGACGCGGAAGGTCCGCCAGTCCTCGCGGTCCGCGTCCCAGGCCACCAGGTACCAGCGCCGGCCGGTGTGGACGAGACGGTGCGGCTCCACCAGGCGCGTGCTCGCCTTTCCCTCGTGACTTCGATACCTGAACCTCAGGCGGTCCCCGTCCCGGCAGGCCGTGGCGATCACGGCGAGGGCCTCGGCGTCCACGGCTGGTCCCGAGCGGGGATACGGCACGGTGGCCGATCCGACGGCGTTGACCCGGCGCCGCAGCCGTGACGGGAGCACCTGCTCGAGCTTGGCCAGTGCCCGGACCGAGGTCTCCTCGATCCCGGCCACCCCACCGCTGACGGCGGTCCTCAGGCCGACGGCCACCGCCACCGCCTCCTCTTCGTCGAGCAGCAGCGGAGGCAGCGATGCGCCCGCGCCCAGCCGGTAGCCGCCGGCCACGCCGGGGGTCGCCTGGACGGGGTAGCCCAGCCGCCGCAGGCGATCCACGTCCCGGCGGATCGTGCGCACTCCCACCTCGAGCCGCGCAGCGAGCTCCGGTCCGGTCCAATCCCGCCGCGCCTGCAGCATCGAAAGCAGACTGAGTAGCCTTGCCGAGGTTTCGAGCACGGGCCGAGTCTCCCACGTATTGCGGACCGTCCTTGACCGCAATTGCAACTACGGTGGCCGGCACGCAACGCGACCCGATGCCGGCGCGACCACGTCGGCCAGAATGGAGACGAGATGGATTTGAAGCTCGAACTGGTGCAGGTTCCGGTCTCCGACGTGGACCGCGCGAAGGCCTACTACACGGAGAAGGTCGGCTTCACCGCCGATGTCGACATCACGGTGCGCGAGGGGCTGCGCTTCGTCCAGCTGACGCCTCCGGGGTCGGCCTGCTCGATCGCCATCGGAACCGGGCTGTCGGACATGCAGCCGGGGACGGTGCAGGGGCTCCAGGTCGTCGTCGAGGACATCGACGCCGCGCGGAACGACCTCGCGAACCGCGGCGTCGAGGTCGGCGAGGTCGAGGTGTTCGACTGGGGATCGTTCGTCTACTTCAGCGATCCGGACGGCAACGGCTGGGCCGTGCAGCAAGTCCCGGATCGCTCCTAGGAGGTTCGGCAGCGCATGAACGACACGAACGCGGTCGACGTCCGCTCCCTCAGGCGGACGTTCAAGGGTGGTATCGAGGCGGTCCGGGACATCGACCTAAGCGTCGCCAACGGCGAGGTCTTCGGGTTCCTCGGACCCAACGGCGCCGGCAAGACGACGACGGTTCGGATGCTCTGCACCCTGCTTCCCCCCACGTCCGGCAGCGCCAGCGTCGCGGGCATCGACGTCGTCGCCGACCCGGCCGCGGTGCGACAACGGATCGGCGTGGCCCTCCAGGAGATCGGCCTCGATCCGGTGCAGACCGGTCGTGAGCTGCTGGAGCTGCAGTGCGGCCTGTACGGGATCACCGGGGCAGACGCGCGGGCCCGGGCCCAGGAGCTCCTCGTGCTGCTCGGACTGACCGACGCCGCCGACCGGCGCACGAAGACCTATTCCGGCGGGATGAAGCGACGGCTCGACCTCGCGAGCGCGCTCGTCCACTCGCCCGAGGTGCTGTTCCTGGACGAGCCCACTACCGGGCTCGACCCGGCCTCGCGTCTGACCGTCTGGGAGGAGGTGCGCCGGATCAACGGCGCCGGGACGACCGTCTTCCTCACCACTCAGTACCTCGAGGAGGCGGACAGGCTGTGCGACCGCCTCGCGATCATCGACGCCGGCGAGATCGTCGCCGACGGCACACCCGAGCGACTGAAGGCCGAGATGGGGCACGACGTCGTCACGCTCGCCCTCGACGGCGCCGACCCCGCGGCGACCGAGGCCGCGGTGCAGGGGCTGCCGGGCCTCGAGCGCATCGTCGCCGAGCCCGACCAGCTCGCGTTGTACGTCGAGGACGGTGCCGGCTCGATAGCCGAGATCGTGCGCCGGCTCGATCGCGCGGGGATCCGGGTCGGGGCGATTGCCACGTCGCGCCCCACGCTGGACGACGTGTTCCTACAGGCAACCGGTCGCCGCTTGGAGGGGGCCGAGGAGAGGGAGGCCGCATGACCGAGGTGCTCTTGCTGGGTCGGCGATCGGTGCGCGAGATCGCGCGCATCCCGGAGGCGACGATCCCCGCGCTCTTCATCCCGCTCTTCTTCCTGGTGGTCAACATCGGGCAGGTCTCCAAGACCTTCCCCGACACCACGCCCTTCCTCCACGGCCAGGGCTACGTGGCGTTCCAGCTGCCGGTCTCGCTGATGTTCGCGGTGGCCACCGCCACCTCCGGCCTCGCGCTCGTGACCGAGATCGACCTCGGCTACTTCGACAAGCTGCTCGCGGCGCCGATCCGGCGCTCGTCGATCATCTTCGGACGGCTCGCCGCCGACCTCGTGCGGGGGCTCATGGGTTCCACCGTCGTCCTCCTGGCCGGCCTCGCTCTCGGCGCGCACATGGCGAGCGGATTCCTCGGCGCCATCGTGCTCGTCGTCCTCGCCGCGCTGTTCGGCGTCGGGTACGCGGGCTTCGGAATTCTCGTCGCGCTGCGCACCCGGAACGTGCAGGCCACGAACACGAGCTTTCTGCTCTTCTTCCCCCTGCTCTTCCTCACGCCCAACTTCGTCCCGTTCGACCGCCTCTCGCCCGTGATGGAGGCGCTCGCGCGCATCAACCCGGTGAGCTATGTGATCGAGGGCCTGCGGTCCCTGGTGATCCTGGGCTGGGACTGGGGCAAGCTCGCGGCCTGCGTGGCGGTGATACTCGGCCTGGGCACGCTGCTCACGGGCCTGTCGCTGCGCGCGATCGCGAACTACGACCGTTCGTAGGCCCGGCTCTCCAGGCGTTCGGGCAGGCGATCGATGGGCGATCCAGGACTCGAACCTGGGACCTCTTCCTTATCAGAGAAGCGCTCTAACCGACTGAGCTAATCGCCCGTCGGCCGGCGAGTCTAGCGCGCACGCGCGGTCCTCTCAGGCGGCCCGCCGGCGCTCCAGCCGCTCGACCAGCTCGCGCGCCTCGCCGAGGTTGGAGAAGGCGATCTCGACGCGGCAGCCGGCCCCGCGCGGGGCAATCCTGACCGGGACGCCGAGCGCCTCGGTGAGCGCCTCGCCGAGGCCCTCCAGCGCGGACTCCTGGTCGGGGTGCATGACGACCTTGCCGCGCGCGGCGCGCGGCTTCGCGGGCCGGCCGGCACGGGCCCGCGACTCGGTCTCCCGGACCGACCAGCCGCGGTCCGCGGCCTCGCGGGCGAGGCGCCTGCGCTCGGCGTGGTCGTCCTGGAGGAGCAGCGCCCGGCCGTGACCTTCCGTCAACGCCCCGGATTCCAGAAGATCGAGCGCCTCGTCGGGCAGGTCGAGCAGCCGCAGGAGGTTGGAGACGGCGACCCGGCTCCGTCCGACGCGCCGGCCCACGTCCTCTCGAGTGAGGCCGAGCTCCTCGACGAGCGCGGCGCAGGCCCGCGCCTGCTCGACGGCGTTGAGGTCCTCGCGGGCCATGTTCTCGATCAGTGCGAGCTCGAGGGCATCGGCGTCGTCGCGGTCGCGCACGATCGCCGGGATCCCGTCGAGCTCGGCGAGCTTTGCCGCCCGCCAGCGGCGCTCGCCGGCGATCAGCTCGTACCTGCCGCCGGCGACCGGCCGGACGAGCACCGGCTGCAGGACGCCGCGCGCGGACAACGATTCCGCGAGACCCTGCAGCGCCTCGTCGTCGAACGCCTTGCGGGGCTGGTTCGGGCTCGGCGAGATCAGGTCGAGCGGAAGCGAGCGCAGCTCCTCCCGCTCGTCGGACGTGCGGTCGGACACGGACAGGATCGCTGCCAGGCCCCGGCCCATTCCTCGGTTCTTCTCAGCCACGTGCGGCCACCTCCTTGGCGAGGTCGAAGTAGGCGCCGGCGCCGGCGCTGTGCGGATCGTGATGAATCACGGGGCGGCCGAAGCTCGGCGCCTCGCTGATACGGACGTTGCGGGGGATGACGGTGTCGAAGACCAGCTTGGGGAAGTGCTCGCGCAGGTCGCTCTCGACGTCGCGCGACAGGCGGGTGCGCCCGTCGTGCATGGTCAGCAGCATGCCGGCGATGGTCAGCCGCGGGTTGAGCTCGCGCTGGATCGTCGCCACCGTCTCGAGCAGGTCGGCAACGCCCTCGAGCGCGTAGTACTCCGTCTGCACCGGCACGATCAGGCGGTCGGCGGCCGCGAGGGCGTCGACGGTCAGCGGCCCGAGCGAGGGCGGGCAGTCCAGCAGCGTGAAGGCATAGTCCTCGCGCAGCGGAGCGAGCGCGTCGCGCAGCCGCCCCTCCCAGCCATCGAGCCCGGGCAGCTCGACGTTGGCCCCGGCGAGGGCGGAGGTCGACGGAATGACGTCGAGGCGCTCCACGTCGCTCGCGCGGATCGCCTCGCGCGCGCTCGCGTCGCCGGCGAGCACGTCGTACACGGTCGGCTCCAGGTCCTTCCCGAGCCCCAATCCCACCGTCGCGTTGCACTGCGGGTCGATGTCGACGACGAGCGCGCGGTAGCCCGCCTCGGCGACGCACGCGGCCAGGTTCACGGCGGTGGTGGTCTTCCCCACTCCGCCCTTCTGGTTGGCCACCGCGTAGATCGTTCCCATTCGCCCCAACGCTAGCGGCGTTCGCGGCAGATGACTCCGGAGATCCCGCGGCGCGTCACCCGAGCGGCCGCTTGCGCGCGACGCCCGGGCGGCGCGGGAAACGCGGCGGCGTCGGGTCGGTCTTGCGAAACACGTGCAAATGACGGTCGCGAGCCTCGGCATAGGGCTCGACGTGCCTCACCTCGACCGGCTCGAGGCCAAGCTCCGCCGCCGCGCGACCCGCCGCGTCCTCCGCGTCCCGATCGCGCCGCCCGCGCCACGCCACGAGCACGCCGCCGATGGCGAGCAGGGGCGCCGCGTACTCGACCACGACGGGCAGGGCAGCCAGCGCGCGGGCGGTCACGACGTCGTGCGCCTCGCGGCCGGCGGGCCAGGCCTCCGCGCGCGCGTGGACCACCTCGGCGTTGGGCACCGCGGACGCCGCGATCGCCCGTTCCAGGAAGGCGCACTTGCGGGACGCGCTCTCGACGAGGGCCGCGCGCGCCTCGGGAAGCCCCACGGCCAGCGCAAGACCGGGAAATCCCGCGCCCGCGCCCAGGTCGGCGAGCCGGCGGGCCGCGCGCACCGCGTCGAGCTCCAGCGCCACGAGCGAGTCCGCGAGGTGCGCGTCGACGGCCGCCCGCGCGGCCCGCACCGAGGTCGGCGCGGTCGCGTCCTCCTCGAGCACGCCGAGCAGCGCCGCCAGTCGATCCTCGGCCGGCGGCTCGAGGCCCCAGCGCACGACGAGCGGCGCGACCAGTGCGCGCGGGTCGCTCACCCCGCGCGTGCCTCGATGCGCGCGATGTACTCGGCATAGTTGGCGCGCATGTCGGCCAGCCGCTCGGCGGCGTAGGCGTCGAGCGTGGAATCGAGCGCCTCCTCGAGCACGGGTAGGAGGTCCTCGACCAGCGCCTGGCCGCGCACCATCCACTGGAAGTAGTGCCGATTGCCGTGGTGGTACGGCCCGTAGAGCTTGCTGCGGGGGAAGCGCTCGACGAGCCAGCGAAACAGCGCCTCGTGGCGCACGTGCATGCGCAGCGTCACCTGCGGCTGCTTGCCGTCGCCGCCGAAGCTGCCCTCCCCGATGAGGACGCCCAACAGGACCCCGCGATCGAAGGATGAAAGGTCGGCGCCCGTCACGGCCGCGATTGTTTCACCGTAGAGAAAAACGTGAAACGGTCAGTCGGGCACGACTGGCGCGACGACCAGGTGCCGGTCCGGCTCCTCGCCCTCGCTGTAGGTCTCGACGTCACGGCGATCGCGCAGGTATTCGTGCACGACGCGGCGCTCCGAGGCGACCATGGCGTCCAGCGCCACGGGGCGCGCGTACTGCAACGCCTCCTCCACGGCGCGGTCCGCTTGGCGCTCGAGGACCTCCGCGCGGCGCTCGCGGTAGCCGGCGGCGTCGATGACCACCCGCTTGCGCGCGCTCTCGCCGTGAAAGGTGATCCGAGCGGCCAGATGCTCGAGCGCGTCGATCGTCTGGCCGTGACGGCCGATCAGCAGCCCCAGGTCGTCGCCCTCCACGTTGGCGCGCAACGCATCCTCGTCTTCCTCGACCTCGACCTCACCGTCGACGTCGCAGGCTTCGAGCACACGGTCGAGCAGTTCCTCGAGGCGCTCCGCGGCCTCCGTCGCCATCAGCGGCGCCGTCCGGAGCGCTTCTTCTTCTTCCGCGGCGGCCGCGGAGGCGGCGCCTTCGGCTTCGTGGCGGCCTTGGAGTTGCCGTCGCCGTCGCCGCCCGCGGGCGCCTTCGCGCCGACCCCGCCCATGAGTCGGCCCAGGATGCCTCCGCCGGCGCCGCTGTCTGCGCCCTCGTCTTCGCCGTCCCCCCGGTCGCCGGTGCCCTTGCCGCCGCGACCGCCGCCTCCGCGGTCGGGCACGGCCGCCGCCGCTCCGGCCGGAACCGTTGCCGGCTTCATCGGCCCCGCGGTGCGCTTGACGACGTACTGCTGCGCGATGGTCCAGCAGTTCGTCGTGATCCAGTACACGATGAGGCCCGCGGGGAAGTTGATGATGAAGACGACGAAGAACAGCGGGAGCGCCAGGAACAGACGCCGCTGGTTCTTGTCCGCGGTCGCCGACATCAGCAGGGTCGAGGCGATCTGCGAGCCCACGTAGAGGACGATCAGGACGACGAGCACGGCGCCGGTGGCCGTGCCCGTCAGGTCGGGGATGAAGCCGAACTGCGCCGAGCCGTGGTGGATCTGGTCACACGTGAAGTCGGTGATCGTCTTCCCGTGGGTCTGCGCGGGGTGGGTTATGACGAACTGCTGGAAGTACTGGCCGCAGATGTCCCGCTTCAGGTCGGTCCGCAGCATGTAGAACAGCGCGAGGAAGACCGGAAGCTGGAACAGGAGCGGGAGGCAGGAGCCCAGGGGATTGACCTTGTTCTCCTGGTAGAACTTCATCATCTCCTGGTTCTGACGCTGCTTGTCGTCCTTGTACTTGGCCTGGATCTCCTTGATCTGCGGCTGGAGCTGCTGAAGCCGCTGCATCGACTTGAACTGCTTCAGCGTCAGCGGGATCAGGGCGGCCCGGACGACGATCGTGAGCGCAATGATCGACAGCCCCCACGACAGGCCGACGTCGTTGTGGAAGAACCGGAGGATCGCGTCGACGGCATCGATCAGCGGCTGGATGATGTTGGCGGAGATGAACACCGGCTAGGGACCTGCGTGGTTGGTGGTGCGGTGGGCGCCGAAGTGGCGGCGCAGCGGGAACACGCGCTGCTCCGTCACGGGATCGAACCCTCCGTGGCTCCACGGGTTGCAGCGCAGCAATCGCCACGCCGCGAGGACGAAGCCGCGCAGTATGCCGAACTCGCGAATCGACCGCGCGGCGTAGGCGGAGCACGTCGGCTCGTACTTGCAGCGCGCCGGCAGCAGGGGGGAGACGAGCCGGCGGTACACCTCGATCGGGGCCGCCGCGGCACGTCGGAGCGGGCTCACGGCGGTGACCCCTCCGACGCCACGACACCGGCCCGCACGAGCAGCTCGTCGAGCGTCGCCGCGACGCCCGCGACGCCCTCGCGCTCGGCCAGTTCGAGGACGTCGGGACGCGCCACGATCACCACGTCGTGGGCACCCGTGATCGCGTCGCGGCGGGTGGCGAAGGCCTCGCGCAGCAGGCGCTTGACGCGGTTGCGATCGACGGCGCCACCCACCTTGCGACCGACCGAGAGGCCCATGCGGGTCGCCTCCCCATCGGGGCGCGGGAACGCGTACACCGCGAGATGGCGGTTGGCGAACGAGCGACCTTGGCGGTAGACGCGGTCGAACTCGGAGCTACGGGTCAGCCGCCCGCGCCGACCGGCCGGCGGACGCGACCGCGGGACGCCGGCCGCGGCCATCTCAGGCCGACAGCCGCTTCCGGCCCTTGTCGCGCCGGCGCTTGAGCACGCGGCGGCCGCCGCGTGTCTGCATGCGCGCACGGAATCCGTGAGTACGTGCGCGCTTGCGCTTCTTGGGCTGGTAGGTGCGCTTCATGGCGTCGGCGGAGTATACGCACGGGGACCGCTCGGCCCGAGCCGCGACGGACGGCTGGGGACGGTGTGGACAGTCCGCCGCGGCAGTGTGGACAGGGCCGGTTTTTCCCGCGATTTGCGCGATGGACCCGAGCGCTGCAAACGCGTCCCTGGGGCGCTCGCTATATTCGCCTCACGGTCCTTCGGGACCCCCTCTCGCAGCCGAGCTTCCCGCCCTCCGAAAGGAGTCGCTGGCCCCTGTCCGCGCCCGCCGAGCCCAATGCATCCTGGTCGCGCGTCGATCGCGAGCTGCGCGCTGCGGTACCCGAAGCGGCCTACCGGATCTACCTCGAGCCGCTGCGGCCATTGCAGTTCGACGGTGCTGTCCTGCGAGTCGCCGCGCCGCCGTCGACGCACCGCTGGGTGATCGACCGCTTCGGGCGCGTGCTGCAGGCCTGCGCCGCCGCCGCACTCGGGCCCGACGTCGAGGTCGACGTCGTCTCCGCGGACCCGTCCGACGGGGAGAGTGACGCCGCGGAGCCCGCCGCCACCTTCCGCGACCTCGCGCTCAACCCCAAGTACACGTTCGACCAGTTCATCATCGGCGACGGCAACCGCCTCGCCCACGCTGCCGCACTCGCCGTCGCCGAACTGCCAGCGCAGGCGTACAACCCCCTGTTCATCTACGGGCCGCCCGGCGTCGGAAAGACCCACCTCCTCCACGCGATCGCCCACTACCTCCACGACACGAGCCCCTCGGTGACCGTCCGCTGCACGACGGTCGAGCATTTCACCACCGACTTCGTCAACGCGCTACAAAGCGGTGGAATGGACCACTTCAAACGCTTCTACCGTCACACGGACGTCCTGCTCGTCGACGACATCCAGTTCCTCGAGAGCAAGGTCCGCACCGAGGAGGAGTTCTTCCACACGTTCAACGCGCTGTACGAGACCGGCAGCCAGCTCGTGCTCACCTCCGACCGCCTGCCCCGCGACATGCGCGCCTTGGAAGCCCGCCTGTGCGAGCGCTTCCAGTCCGGCCTCGTCGCCGACGTCCGTCCACCCGACTTCCCGACCCGCCTCACGATCCTGCGCAAGCGCGCCCAGCACGACGATGTCACGCTGGCCGACGGCGCAGCCCTCGACGCCATCGCCGAGCGCGTTCCCGACAACGTACGCGCGCTGGAGGGCGCGCTCATCCGCGTGGTCGCGTATCACTCGCTCACCGAGCGCCCGCTCACGGCCGACCTCGCCGCCGAGGTCCTCGACCGCCTCTACCCGCGCTCCCGCGATGTGGGTCACTCGGTCCGCGATGTCCAGCTCGCCTGCTGCGAGACCTTCGACGTCTCGCTCGAGGAGCTCCTCTCGCGAAGCCGCGCAACACGCGTGACCTGGCCGCGCCAGGTCGCCATGTACCTCGCCCGTGAGCTCACCGACACCACGCTTCCCTCCCTCGGCCGTCAGTTCGGCGGCCGAGACCACACCACCGTCCTGCACGCGCACCAG
This sequence comes from Solirubrobacteraceae bacterium, assembly GCA_035997675.1. Classification (GTDB taxonomy): domain Bacteria; phylum Actinomycetota; class Thermoleophilia; order Solirubrobacterales; family Solirubrobacteraceae; genus JALYZC01. Next base: position 22,751 of record DASYIJ010000249.1, on the reverse strand, counting down.
CGCATCACCCAACGCGTGGCCGAGGACGAGGCCGCGCGCACGGCCGTCGACGGACTCCGAGAGCGCCTGTCGCAGCCCACGACATGACCGGCTCAACTGCGAGACTGTCCACCCTTCGTCCCCACTCCGTCAGGGTCCGTTTTCCCCATAGCCAGGGGGCGAGTGCACACCCGTGCACAACTCCACACCCCAACAACCACTTGCCTGATTCGAGGTACTAGATCGTGAAGCTGTCCGTTTCCCGCGAAGCCCTACTCGACCGCCTCCAGACGCTCGTTCGGGTGGCGTCGACTCACAGCGCCGTGCAGGCCCTGTCCGGCGTCCAGCTCGACGCGACCGAAGACGCCATCGAGATGCGCGCCACCGACCTCGAGGTCGGGCTGCGCATGCCGCTCGAGGGGTCCGTGGCGCGTCCCGGTGCCGTCGTGCTGCCAGCGCGACTGCTCCTCGACGTGGTGCGCGCATTGCCGGCCGGAGAGGTCGAGCTCGAGCTGCGCACGGCGGAGCAGGACGTCGAGCTGCGCTCCGGCGCCGCGACCTTCGACATTCGCACGCTGCGCTCGGAGGACTTCCCCACGCTGCCGTCGGCTCAGCCCGAGAGCGCCGTGTCGGTGCCCGGCGTCGCCTTCGTCGAGACGATCACCACCGTCGCCCGCTCCGCCTCGCGCGACGAGACCCGGCCCGTGCTCACGGGGATCCTCGTGTCGGCGTCGGGGAGGGAGCTGCGGATGGTCGCGACCGACTCCTATCGGCTCAGCGTGAAGGAGACGCCGCTCGAGGCCGAGCTCGAGGGCTCCTTCGAGGCCAACGTGCCCGCGCGGGCGCTCCAGGAGCTGGCGCGCATCGCGCAACACGCCGGCGCCGACGACCTGCGGGTCGGGATGGGGGAGAACCAGATCGTGTTCGAGGTCGGCGGCGCCACGCTGTCGTCCCGGCTCATCGACGGGCAGTTCCCCAACTACCGCCAACTGCTTCCCGAGGAGTTCGAGCACGAGCTGACGGTCGCCCGGGCAGAGCTCGAGGAGGTCGTGCGGCGAATCTCGCTCCTGGCGCTGAAGAACGCTCCCCTGCGACTCGCCTTCGCCGACGGCCAGCTCACGGTGTCGGCCCAGACGCCGGACGTCGGCGAGGCGCGCGAGGCCATCCCGGTTCCCTTCTCGGGCGAGGCGCTGGAGATCGGCTTCAACCCGGACTTCCTCCGCGACGGGTTGGAGAGCGTGAGCTCCGACGACGTCGTGCTCAAGCTCATCAGCCCGCTGCGTCCCGGGCTCGTCGAGTCCGGTGACGGCGGTGGCTTCCTCTACCTGATCATGCCGATTCGCCTGAACGTGTAGGCCATGAGGATCGCCCGTCTGCGCCTGCGCGACTTCCGCTCCTACACCGCCGCGGACGTGCGGGTGGGTCCGGGCGTGACCGTCGTGCACGGTCGCAACGGCGCCGGCAAGACCAACCTCCTCGAGGCGATCTACGTGGGCTGCACGGGGGCGTCGTGGCGGACCGCCTCCGACCGCGAGCTCGTCCGGTTCGGCGCCGACGTCGCGCGCGTCGAGCTCGACACCGAGGCCGAGGACGGCGCCCACGCCTTCAGCGTGGGTCTCGAGCCCGGCAAGCGCAAGCGGCTGCTCGCCGACGGCGTGGCCGTCGACCGCCTCGCGGACGTGGCGACGCGGCCGCTCGCGGCCGTATTCCTGCCCGACCGCCTGGAGCTCGTGAAGGGCGGCCCCGCGCTGCGCCGCGCGCACGTCGACCAGGTGGTGGCCGCGCTGTGGCCCGCGCGCGGCGCGACCCGACGCGAATACGGCCGCGCACTCGCGCAGCGCAACGCCCTGCTCGCCCGGGGTGGGCCGGGAGCCGAGGGATCGCTCGACGCCTGGGACGCCGAGCTGGCGCGTCACGGCGCCGCACTCATGGCGGACCGCTCGGCCGCTGTCGCCGAGCTGGCGCCCCGCTTCGCCGCGCTCGCCGAGGAGCTCGGCCTGGAGGGCGGTGCGGAGCTGACCTACCGCCCGCGGGTCAAGGCGACCGACGCGGACGGGTTCGCGAGCGAGCTGCGCGAGCGCCGCGCGCGCGATCTCGAACGCCGCTTCACGGCGCACGGCCCGCACCGGGACGACCTCGGCCTGGCGCGTGCCGGCCGCGACCTGCGGCCGTTCGGCTCACAGGGCCAGCAGCGCCTGGCCGTGCTCGCGCTACTGCTCGCCGAACGCGAGGCGATCGGCGAGGTGCGCGGCACGCCGCCGGTGATGCTGCTCGACGACGCGATGAGCGAGCTCGACGCGGGTCGCCGCGAGCGCCTCGTCGCCCGGCTGCGTGGCGATGGCGGCGGCTCCGCGGGCCAGAGCGTGATCACCACCACCGACCTGGCCGCGGTGCCGCGCGCCGACGCGGCGGACACCGCCCGCCTGGCCGTCGCCGAAGGCGTCGTGCTGGCCGAGGCGGAGGCGAACGCGGCGTGAGGCGCCGGGCCCCCCGCCCGCTCGCCGTCGCCGTCGACGCGTTCGCCGCCACGCTGGCGCCGGCCACCCCGCTCGCGCGCGTGCAGCGGGTATGGGCGCAGGCGGTGGGCGAGGCCGTCGCGCGGGAGGCCGAGCCGGTCGCCGTGCGAGACGCCACGCTCACCGTGGCGTGCCGGTCGGCCGTCTGGGCCAGCGAACTGGACCTCATGTCCGGGGAGGTCGTGACGGCGCTCAACGAGGCGCTCGGGGCCCCCGTCCTGGACGCGTTGCGCTGCCGTGCCGACCGGGCGGCGATAAGGCGATGAGTCGGCGGCTGGGCGCCTCGCCGACCGCGCCACACTTTCGGCTGATTTGCAGGACTTTTATGACAATCCACGCGGCCGGAACAGGGCCACCCTGTGCTATCCTTATGACCACTGAATCGGACCGCCCCGACCCGTCATTCCGAGGTACGGAGTCGGGGCTTTCCATGTCCTAGGAGGACCGTTGGCAGAGAAGGAGCCAAAGCCGCGCACGCGCGCGTCGAAGGAGTCAAAGTCCGGCTACGACGCCAAGGACATCACGGTCCTCGAGGGCCTCGAGGCGGTGCGCAAGCGCCCCGGGATGTACATCGGCTCGACCGGCCCGCGCGGGCTGCATCATCTGGTCTACGAGGTCGTGGACAACTCCGTCGACGAGGCGATTGCCGGCCATTGCGACGCGGTCGAGGTGGTCATCCACCCCGACAGCTCGGTCACCGTGAGCGACAACGGCCGCGGCATTCCCGTGGCCATGATGAAGAAGGAGAAGAAGCCCGCCGTCGAGGTCGTGCTCACGGTGCTGCACTCGGGCGGGAAGTTCGGCGACGGCAGCGGCTACAAGGTTTCGGGCGGACTGCACGGCGTCGGCGTGTCCGTCGTCAACGCGCTGTCGGAGGGTCTCCACGTCGAGATCAGGCGCGACGGCCACGTCTGGACCCAGGACTACGAGCGCGGCGCCCCCCAGGGCTCGCTGAAGAAGGGGGCGGCTTCGAAGGAGACCGGAACGACGGTCACGTTCCTTCCCGACGCCGAGATCTTCGAGTCGCTCGACTTCGAGTTCGACGTCATCGAGCAGCGCCTGCGCGAGACGGCGTTCCTGACGCGCGGCCTGCGCATCACCTTCGTGGACGAGCGCGGCGAGGGCCGGCGTGCGGAGTTCAAGTACGACGGCGGCATTCGCGACTTCGTCGCCCACCTCAACGAGAACAAGGAGACGGTCCAGAAGAAGATCGTCTACTTCGAGGGCGAGAGCGACGAGGGCGCGGTGGAGGTCGCGATGCAGTGGAACTCCTCCTACCAGGAGTCGATCTTCTCCTTCGCCAACAACATCAACACGCACGAGGGCGGGTCCCATCTCTCCGGCTTCCGCTCGGCCCTGACCCGCACGCTGAACAAGTACGCGCGCGACAACCAGCTGCTGCGCGAGAAGGACGAGAACCTCGTGGGCGAGGACGTGCGGGAGGGTCTGACGGCGGTGATCTCCGCCAAGCTCCGCGACCCGCAGTTCGAGGGCCAGACGAAGACCAAGCTCGGCAATCCGGGCATGCAGGGGTTCGTCGAGTCGATCGTGAACGCGAAGCTGGGCGAGTTCCTCGAGGAGAACCCTCCCGAGGCGAACCGCGTCATCCGCAAGGCGGTCACGGCCGCCCAGGCGCGCGCGGCCGCACGCAAGGCCCGGGACCTCACCCGGCGCAAGTCGGCGCTCGAGAACTCGCTGCTCCCGGGCAAGCTGGCCGACTGCTCGGTCAAGGACCCCGCGCTCGCGGAGATCTTCATCGTCGAGGGCGACTCGGCGGGCGGCTCGGCCAAGCAGGGCCGCGACCGCAACATCCAGGCCGTCCTGCCGCTGCGCGGCAAGATCCTCAACGTCGAGAAGAGCCGGATCGACAAGGTCCTCCAGAACGACGCCATCCAGGCGCTGATCACGGCCATCGGCACGGGCGTCCGCGACGAGTTCGACCTCACCCGCGCGCGCTACCACAAGGTGATCATCGCGACGGATGCCGACGTCGACGGCGCCCACATCCGGACGCTGCTGCTCACGCTGCTCTATCGCGAGATGCAGCCGCTGATCGATGCCGGCTACGTGTACATCGCCAAACCGCCGCTGTACAAGCTCACCCAGGGCCGCAAGGAGACCTACATCGAGAAGGAGTCCGAGCTCGAGGAGCTCCTCCTGACCGACAAGTGGGAGAAGTTCAAGGTCTTCGATCGCCATGGCACCGCGTTCAAGCTCACCGAGTCGCGCTGGCAGAAGTACGGCCGCCTGCTCAAGCAGTACGAGGGTTGGGCCTCGTCGCTGCGCGCTGACCACGGACACGAGGTCGTGACCTTCCTCGAGGAGTCGCAGGTGCTCGACGAGCAGGTCGAGAGCGACGAGGCGCTCGAGAAGCTTCTGGGCAAGCCGGCGCCGGAGGGCGAGCCCTTCGACGTCGAGATCCTGGAGACCGACCCGATGCAGCTCGTCATCCGCGCCGTCGAGCGCAAGACCGGGCTCGCCCAAACCCATCGCGTCGCGCGGGCGTTGTTCGCATCGAACGACTATCGCCAGTTCCTCCGGGTCCACCGCCAGCTCGTCGAGCTCGCGGGCACCCCGCCCTTCCAGGTCGGCCTGGGTGACCACGCGACGGAGGCCCTCTCCTTCGAGGAGCTGCGGCGGTGCGTGCTCGAGGTGGCGCAGAAGGGCATCAAGCTCCAGCGCTTCAAGGGCCTGGGCGAGATGAACGCCGACCAGCTCGGCGAGACCACGATGGCGCCGGAGAGCCGCACCCTCCAGCAGGTGACGATGGACGACGCCATCGCCGCCGGCGAGCTGTTCTCGATGCTCATGGGCGACCAGGTCGAGCCGCGGCGCGATTTCATCGAGTCCAATGCCAAGTCCGTCACCAACCTCGACGTCTAGGGAGGGGGTGGCATGGCAAACGGCACCGAAACCCTGAGCGGCGGCAACATCGAGCCCCGCGGGCTCGAGGAGGAGATGAAGTCCTCCTACCTCGACTACGCGATGTCGGTCATCGTCGGGCGCGCGCTCCCCGACGCGCGCGATGGCCTCAAGCCCGTGCACCGGCGCGTCCTGTTCTCGATGAACGAGAACGGCCTCCAGCCCAACCGCCCCTTCCGCAAGAGCGCCTTCGTCGTCGGCGAGGTCATGGGTAAGTACCACCCCCACGGCGACGCTTCGATCTACGACACGCTCGTGCGACTCGCGCAGGACTTCTCGATGCGCCAGCCGCTGATCGAGGGCCAGGGGAACTTCGGCTCGATCGACGACGACCCCGCCGCCGCGATGCGCTACACGGAGGCCCGCCTCTCGCGCATCGCCACCGAGATGCTGCGCGACCTCGACGCCGACACCGTCGACTTCATCCCCAACTACGACGGCTCCCAGCAGGAGCCGCTCGTGCTGCCGTCGCGGTTCCCCAACCTGCTCGTGAACGGGTCGTCGGGCATCGCCGTCGGGATGGCGACGAACATCCCGCCGCACAACCTGCGCGAGACGATCGGCGCCGTCGTGGCGTTCATCGACGACCCCGCGATCGACATCGAGGGCCTGATGAAGCACATCAAGGGCCCCGACTTCCCCACCGGCGGGATCGTTCTGGGCACCACCGGGATCCGTGAGGCCTACGCGAGCGGACGCGGACGCGTCCGCCTCCAGGCCAGGGCGCACATCGAGCCGCTCAAGCACGGCAAGGAGGCGATCATCGTCACCGAGCTGCCCTACATGGTCAAGAAGGGCGGCGACGGCGGGCTCATCCAGAAGATCGCCGACCTCGTGAAGGAGAAGAAGCTCAACGGGATCTCCGACATCGAGGACCACTCCGACAAGCGCGGCATGCGCCTCGTCATCGAGCTCAAGCGCGACGCCATTCCCAAGGTCGTGCTCAACCAGCTCTACAAGCACACGCCGATGCAGACCACGTTCGGGGTGAACATGGTCGCCCTCGTCGACGGCGTTCCGCGGACGCTGTCGCTGCGGGAGGCCGTCGAGGCCTACGTACGCCACCAGCGCGAGGTCGTTGTCCGCCGGACGAAGTACGAGCTGGCCGAGAAGGAGCGCCGCGCGCACATCCTCGAGGGCCTGCTGGTCGCGCTGGACAACCTCGACGAGGTCATCCGCACCATTCGCGCCTCGCGCGACGGCGACGCGGCACGCCAGGCGCTGATGGACGGGTTCGAGCTCACCCAGATCCAGGCGCACGCCATCGTCGAGATGCGCCTGCGCCAGCTGACCGCGCTCGAGAGCGACAAGATCCGCGCCGAGCACAAGGACATCGTCGAGCGCATCAAGGAGCTGCGGGAGATCCTCGGCGACGAGGGCCGGGTCATGGGGCTGATCAAGGACGAGCTCCAGGAGATCTCCGACACCTACGGCGACGAGCGCCGCACCGAGATCACCCACGCCGAGGGCGAGATCGACATCGAGGACCTGATCGCCGACCAGCAGATGGTCATCTCGATCACGAAGTCCGGCTACATCAAGTCGCTGCCGCTGGCGACCTACCGCAACCAGATTCGCGGTGGCCGCGGCGTGACCGGTATGGACATGAAGGACGGCGACTACATCGAGCACCTCTTCGTGTGCTCGACCCACGACTTCCTGCTGTTCTTCACCAATCGGGGCAAGGTGTACCGGTCCAAGGTCTACGAGCTGCCGGAGGCCTCGCGCACGGCGAAGGGCCGGTCGCTGAACAACTTCCTGCCGCTGCGCGAAGGCGAGCGCGTTAACGCGGTCATCGACACGCGCGACTTCTCCGAGGGCGGCTATCTCGTCTTCGCCACCCGCCAGGGCCAGCTCAAGAAGACCGAGTTCGCCGCCTACAACACGCCGATCAAGGCGGACGGGATCATCGCGATCAAGATCCGGGACGACGACGAGCTGGTCGCCGTGCGGAAGACCGGGGGCGACGACGACATCATCATGGTCGCCCGCTCCGGCAAGGCGGCACGCTTCCACGAGTCCCAGGCGCGCCCGATGGGCCGCGACACGGGCGGCGTACGCGGCATGAACGTCTCCCAGAAGGGCAACGCCGTGCTGGCGATGGACGTCGCGCGCCCGGATCAGGAGCTGCTCGTCGTCACGGTCAACGGCTTCGGCAAGCGCACTCCGATCCCCGAGTATCCGGCCAAGAACCGCGGCACGATGGGCGTGAAGACGATTTCCATGACCGACCGCAAGGGCGCCCTCGTCGGCGCTCTGGTCGTGCGCGAGCACCAGGAGTTGGTGTTCATCTCCCAGACGGGCATGGTCCAGCGCACCGGCGTCAAGGGCATCTCGCGGCAGGGCCGGCCGGCGCAGGGCGTGACGGTGATGAACCTGCGCGAGGACGACGAGGTCTCCGCGGTGGCGCTCGTGATGGAGTCCGAGGCGGACACCGCCGCCCCGGTCGTCGACGACGCTTCGCCCGAGCTGACGGGCAACGGCGCCGAGGCCGGCCCCGACGGCGAGGGCCCCTCGGGGCCGAGTCCCAACGGCGCCTGACCGTCGCCTGACCGGCGTGCGTCGGTCCGCCCTCCCGGTCTGCTTCAATAATGAGACCAGGGAAAGGAGGTGGTCCTACGTTGAATGACAGTTCTTGCGGGACCCTGGAGGTGACCGGCCGCTAGGTCGGAACGCGCTGGACCCGCCCAGCGAATCCAAACCGGGACACCGTCTTCGCCGCCGCCGGCCTGGTCCCCCCGGCAGCAGTATCCGCGGTGAAGTCCAAGTCCAGCAGTAAGCGAACGGGCGCCCCCCAGGGGGCGCCCGTTCTCAGTGCTTAGGCCTCAGTTGTCAGTAGCTCAGGACGGGCCCTCGGCACTAAGAACTAAGTACTAAGTACTAAGCCCCTACGCCGCGTCCTGCAGATACGCCTTCCACGCCGAGGGGATGCTCGGGCTCGCGACGTGGATGAAGACGTGGGCGTGGGGACGGCGCGGTTTGCGCCGGAGGCGCATGCCGACCTGGCGCAGGAGGGCGTCGCCCTTGCGCCGGTTGCACGGCGCGCAGGAGGCGACGATGTTGTCCCACGTCGACACGCCGCCCTTGGATCGGGGAACCACGTGGTCCACCGTCAGATTGGAGCGTGCGCCGCAGTACTGGCACGCCCAGCCGTCGCGCGCGAACACCGCGCGCCGGGTGATCTTGCGCCGGTGGGTATCGCGCGGCACGCGCACGTAGGTGACCAGGCGGATCACCACCGGCCGCGGCAGCGTCAGCGATTCGGCGTGGAGCTCCCAGCTCGCGTGCTCGATCACCTCGGCCTTGGACTTGAGGATCAGCACGGCGGCGCGGCGCACGGTGCAGACGTTGATCGGCTCGAACGTCGCGTTGAGGACGAGCACCCGGCCCTTCGTCGCGCCGTCTACGGGCGCCTGCCCGCGTCGCCGGTGCTCGTCGAGCGACGCGGACCCCGATGGAGCTGGTGGTACCTCGGAAAGCATTGCGGGCGTCTCCGCGGAGCAGTGTAAAGGACGCGCAAGGCGGGCCCGCGGGGCCGATAACGCGACGTTCACGCTGCCGGATAGGACCCCAGCACGCGCAGCTGCTCGGTCTGGCCGCGCACCGCATCGATGGCCCCCGTCACCGCGTCGTCGCTGTCGCGGCCCTCGAGATCGGCGAAGAACATGTAATGGCCGAGTCCGGCCTTGCGCGGCCGCGACTCGATCAGCGTCAGGTTGACGCCGCGGAAGGCGAACTCAGACAGGCAGCGCACGAGCCAGCCGGGAGCGTCGTCGCCGGCGCCCCAGAACACCACCGAGGTCTTCCACGGCCCCTGGGTGCCCGTGTCCGCCCCCTTGGGGGCCAGCCAGACGAAGCGGGTCTCGTTGTCGGCCAGGTCCTCGACGTCGGCCTCCAGGACCTCGCAGCCGTACAGGTCGGCGGCCAGGCGGTTCCCGAGCGCCGCCCAGGTTCCGTCGGCCTCGGCCGCCAGGCGCACCGCGTCGGCGGTGGAGTTGGCCGGCATCACGTCGGCCGCGCGCAGGTGAGCGCGAATGAAGCGGGCGCACTGGGCGGTCGCCTGCGGGATCGAGACGACCGTGCGGATGGACTCCAGCGGGATCGTCTCGCGCGCGATCAGGCAGTGCCGGATCGGGTGCACGAGCTCCCCCACGATCACGACGTCCTCGGTCTCCATCGCCAGCGCGTCGAGCGTGGCGTTCACGGAGCCCTCGAGCGAGTTCTCGATCGGCACCAGCGCGCGCTCGACCTCCCCCTCGCCGACGGCCATCACCGTGTCGTAGATCGTCGGGAGCGCAACGAGCTCGAGGTCCTCGGAGCCCGCGGCGCCGGTCAGCGCCTCGTGCGTGAACGTGCCCTCGGGACCGAGATAGCCGACGCGCACGGCGATCCTGGGTCAGGCCGCCGGCTCGCCGCCGGCCATGGCCAGGCGCACGGCCTCGGCCTCCTCCGGCGAGAGCTCCAGCTCGGCCTCGCCGGCGTGCACGGGCTTGGCGTACACGCGTGCCTGCTCGCGATGATGGATCGACGAGAGCACGACGCCGGAGCGCGTGGCGTCGAGCAGCGCGATCGACGTGCTCTGGTGGCCGGACATCTCGTTGTAGGCGTCGTAGCGCACCAGGCCGCGGTAGGCGATCGCCCCGTCGAGGCGCCGCTCGGCGTGATCGACGCGCCCGTTCATCTGGTCGACGGTCTCCCGCGTCGTGTCCTGCAGCAGTTGGAACTCCCTCTGGAGGTCGAGCGCGTGCGCGACCAGGTCCTGCGTGCCGGCCTCGCCCAGCAGCTCCGACTGCGCGGCCCGGACGCGGCGCAGCTGCACGGCGAGCACGACCGCGACGATCAGCGCGACCACCGCGACGCCGGCGGCGGCAAGGGCGACGATGCCCGTTGTCGACGAGAGGCTCATCGCGGCGAAGGATAGGGCGGAGCAGGGCGACTGGCGACTGGCCCTACGACGAGAAGAGCACCTGGTACGACTGCTTGTTGTTCGAGGCGTCCGTTTCACCTGGGACCGGCTGGACCTCGGCGGTCACCGTCACCGGGGTGTTCAGCGGCGGGGCCTGGCCGAGCGGAATCTCGACCGTGGACTCGGCGCCGGCGGGGGACGTCGCCACCGGCTTGGTCACCGTGATGGGGTTGCCCGAGCCGGTGATGCTGATCTTGACGAGGACGTTGCTCTCGTCGTTCTCGCCCTGATTGACGAACTTGACGCTGAACACGGGGCTGGAGCCGCTGACCTTGTTGCCCGAGCCCTGCTTGAGCGCGGTCCCGGCGACGCTGACGGTCTCGAGCTGGTGGCCGTGCGAGCCGGGCGCGGCCGGGCCCTTGTTGGCGCTGGACGTGATCGCGCCGATGCGCTTCGCCACCTGGGTCGGGTCCAGCCAGCCGAGGTCGGGCATGGACTGGCTCGTGGCGATCGTCTGACCGGTCACGCCGTTGCCGTCGAGCGCCTTCTTGATGTACGGGATCACGCGCTGCGAGTAGACGACGTCCGACGCAAGGAAGGACTGCATCTGGCCGGCGATCTGGTCCACCGCAGCGTCCGCGCCCGAGGCGCCCCGGGCCGTCTGGAGCTTGTCGGCGACCTTGCGGATGGCGTCGCGCCGCAGCTGGAGCGTCAGCAGGAACGTCTGCTGTGCCTTGCTCATGGCGCCCGGCGTGTCCTGCCCGCTCGCGCGGCGCACGAGGTCGTCGGCGTCGACGCGCACCTGGTTGATGTCCTGCTCGGCGGTGAGCGTCGCGGTGCCCTGCGTCGCGGTGGCGGTGGCGCCGCCGGTGGCCGCGAGCTTTCCGAAGAACTTCTGCGTGATCTGGTCGGACTCCTGGACCAGCGCCCCGACGTTGCGGTTGTAGTCCTTGAGCGACTGCTTCTTCTGGCTGCTGAGGCAGCCGCGAATTCCGACCACGAGCAGGATGAGCACCAGCAGGACCACCCCGGCGGCCACGCCGCGACGGACCAGCAGCGTCTGCTGGTCGCCGGAGGCGCGCGCTGGCGCGCTGGTGCTCTGCGATGAACGCCCCCGCGCTGGCCGCGCGGGCTCGTCACCCTCGTCGAAGAACGACAAAAGCCTCGCTCCTAGGGGGGGAAGGCGGGGGGAAGTATGACCACCGCCCCGCGTCGGTGTCGTGGTCTTCGCCGCCGGCGGCAGGGAGCCTGCCGGGCGCGCAGAACCAACCCAGTGACCGTGGACCGTACAACGCCCACGTTAGCGGCGGCTAACTCCTCGCCGACCGTGGTTCGCCCGCGCGCGGGCCCGGCGGCCCGCGTGCTGGATCGTTACGACCTCGAGCGCCGGCTGGGCGCGGGGGCCCATGGCGCGGTATGGCTGGCGCGCGACCTGCGCCTCGAGCGCCCGGTCGCCGTCAAGGTGATGGCACGCGGGGACGGTCGGCCGCGCGCCGAACGCGAGGCGTTGGCGGCCGCGCGGTTGAACCATCCGGGCATCGTCTCGCTGTACGAGGCGGGCGCGGACGAGACGGCCCACTACCTGGTCTCCGAGCTCGTCGACGGCGTGACCCTCGCCGAGGCCGAGGCACGGGGCGCGCTCTCGGACCGCGACGTCCTGCGGATCGGAGCTGCGCTGTGCGACGCCCTCGAACACGCCCACGCGGCCGGCGTGGTGCACCGCGACATCAAGCCGGGCAACGTGATCATCCCCGCGGAGCCGGCGAGCGAGGCCGGGGTCGCCAAGCTCACCGACTTCGGCGTGGCGCACCTGGCCGGCGAGGACGTGCTCACCCACACCGGCGACGTGGTCGGCACGCTGGCCTACATGGCGCCGGAGCAGGCCGAGGGCGCGCCCGCCGGCCCGCCGGCGGATCTCTACGCCCTCGCCCTCCTCCTCTACGAGGCGCTTGCGGGGGTGAACCCCGTACGGGCGGCGGCGCCGGCGGCGACCGCGCGCCGCGTGGCCGCGGGCGTCCCGTCACTCGGGCGTCTGCGCCGGGACCTCGACCCCGACCTGGTGGAGGCCGTGGACCGGGCGCTGCGGCGTCGACCAGGAGAACGGGGCGGTGTCAGCGACCTGCGCGACGCGCTCCGTGAGGCCGCTCCCGACGCGGACGCCGGCGAGGGGCGCACGCTCATCGCGCCCGAGCACGCGATCGAGCAGGAATCGCCGGCGCCCGCGTCATGGCGGCGACAGGTTGCCGAGCGCGCGGTGGCGGGCGGCACCGCCGGGCTCGGCGCCGGCGTCGCGCTCGCCGTCGTGGTCGCGCCGCCCGTCGATCCGCTGCTCGCGGCGGTCGCCGTCGGCGTCGCGGTCGCCCTGCTGCCGCGGCTTGCCTGGATCGTCGCGGCAACCGCGGGCGTCGTCTGGCTGGCGGCCGGACCGCCGCACGAGCCCGGCACCGCGCTGGTGGTCGCCGTCGGGCTGGCCGCATGCCCGCTTCTGCTTCCCCGTGCCGGCTGGCTGTGGTCGCTGCCGGCGGCCGCGCCGGCGCTCGCGGCGGTCGGCCTCGCCGGCTTCTGGCCGGCGCTCGCCGGGCTCGTCTCGAGGGCCTGGCGCCGGGCGGCGCTCGGCGCCCTGGGGGGCTGGTGGATCGCATTGGCGGAGCCGCTGGCCGGGCGGGATCTTTTCCTCGGCCGCGCATCGGGGACCGGGGCCCAAACGGCATGGGTCGGGTCGGCCGACGGCGCCGTCCGGGACGTCCTCGTGCCCCTGGGCGGCTCGGGCGCGCTCGCCCTGGTGGCGCTGTGGGCGGTCGCCGCGGTCGCCCTGCCGTACGCCCTCCGGGGCCGCACGCCGCTGTCGGTGATCCTGGGAGCCCTTGGGTGGGCCGGCGCGCTCGTGGTCGGCACGGGCCTGCTGGCCGGCGCACTGCGAGGCGCGCTCGCCCATCCGGACGCCGCGGGCGCCGTGGGCGGAGCGCTGGCCGGGGCGGCCCTGGCGGGGGGCCTGTCGCTCCTCGGCGCGCGCCGCTTCAAGCAGCAATTGCCCCCGTGATCACTAGCATGGCCGCTGCAGAGGGGCCGTCAGGGTGAGCGTACTCAAAAGCCTTGAAAGCAAGATCGCCGGCCTCGTCGAGGGCGCGTTCGGCCGTGCCTTTCGCTCCGAGGTCCGGCCGGTGGAGATTGCGCGCAAGCTCGTGCGCGAGATGGAGGAGCACCGCACCGTGTCCGTGTCGAAGACATACGTTCCCAACGAGTACGCCGTGTACCTCTCCACGGAGGATCGCGCGCGCTTCGACGACTACGAGGACGCGCTCGTGACCGAGCTGGCGGGCTACCTCCTGGAGCACGCGCGTTCCGAGAAGCTCGCCCTGCTCTCGCGTCCGACCGTCGAGTTCCGCACGGACGAGCGCCTGTCGCTCGGCGAGTTCGGCATCCAGGCCCGGCTCGTGCGCCCGCCCGAGGACGCGGCCGCGCCGCCGTCCCAGGGCGACGCCGGCCACACGATGATCTACCGCGCCCAGCGCGAGCCCGAGCCGCTGGAGCCTCACGTCCCCGCCCATATCCGCCGCGCGCTCGTGGTCGTGGACGGCAAGCGCATGGTGGTGGGGCCGGGCGGCGCCGTCCTGGGCCGCAGCCGCGACTGCGACATCGTCCTCAGCGACGCCAACGTGTCGCGGCACCACGCGGAGATTCGCCCGGCGGGCGACGGGTGGACGATCGCCGACCTCGGATCCACCAACGGCGTGGTCGTCAACGGCCGGAATGCCCGCGGCGCGGTGGCGCTCTCGGCGGGAGACCAGGTCGAGCTGGGGACGTCCAAGCTGCGGTTCGAGCTGGAGTAGGCCGCGTGCAGCTCGAACCGGTCTCAGTAGTGCTGAAGTTCGGCTTCCTGATCGTGCTCTACCTCTTCCTCCTGTGGGTGGCGCGCAGCGCCCTGAAGGACCTCCGGCGCGGCTCCGCCCCGGCCGATGACCCGATGGAGGCCACCGGCCTGCACGCGGCGTCCGCCGGCCTGGCGCACGGCGCGCTCGACGGCGCCGAGCCGCGCCTGCGGGTGGAGCAGGCGGCCGGACTGCGCGGCGGTGACGAGTACGACCTGATCGACGGGCTCACGTTGGGGCGCGGCGAGGCCGTCGACATCCGCATCGAGGATCCGTTCGCGTCCTCGCGCCATGCCCGCATCGTCCGCCAGGGCGACCTGCTCGTGCTCGAGGACCTCGGCTCCACCAACGGCACCTTCCTCAACGGCGAGCCCCTGCGCGGCCCGCAACCATTGCACTCGGGCGACCGCATCGCCATCGGCGACAACGAGTTCTCCTACGTCCAGTGATCCTCCGCGCCGTCGACTTCGTCCAGCTGAGCGACACCGGCCGCGAGCGCCGGAGCAACGAGGACAGCGCGTACGCGCAGGCGCCGCTGTTCGCCGTCGCCGATGGCATGGGCGGCGCGCGCGGGGGCGAGGTCGCCTCCGGCATCGTGGTGGAGACGCTCAGCGGCGGCATGCCCGACGGCGTACCGCCCGAGGAGGGTCTGGCCGAGCTGACGCGTGAGGCCAATCACCGCATCCACCAGCGGGCGACCTCGGACGCCGAGCGGTCGGGGATGGGCACCACGCTCACCGCCGCCTACGTCGGCGCCGACGCGGTCGCCTTCGCCCACGTCGGCGACTCGCGCGCCTACCGGTTCCGCGACGGCCAGCTCGAGCAGCTCACGAACGACCACTCGCTGGTGGGCGAGCTCGTCCGGCGCGGCAAGCTCACCGCCCAGCAGGCCGAGGAGCACCCGCAGCGCTCGGTCATCACCCGCGCGCTGGGTCCCGAGGCATCCGTCCAGGTCGACTCGTTCAGCTTCGACGCCCAGCCCGGGGACGTGTTCCTGCTCTGCAGCGACGGCCTGACCTCGATGGTCCCGGTCGAGTCGATGGAGCAGATCCTGCGCGAGGCCGACTCCCTCGACCAGGGCGCGCGCCGGCTCATCGACGCGGCCAACGAGAACGGCGGACGCGACAACATCACGGTCGTCCTGTTCCGGATCGAGGGTGTTCCGGAGCCGGGCGACACGGACGCCGACCAGCCCACGGTCGTGGGCGAGAAGGCACCCACGGCGGACGCGGTGGAGGCCGCGCGCGCGGCGGCCGCGCCCCCCTCGCCGCGGCGCACGGCTCCGCTGCCCCCCCGACGCGACCCGGACCCCGACGCGCCGCGCAAGCCCCGCCGCGGCCGGCGCGTCGCCTCGCTGCTCGCGGTCCTGACGATCGTCGTGCTGATCGGCGTGGGCGCATGGATCGGCAGCCGCGCGGTGTTCTTCGTGGGAACGAACTCCAACGGCATCGTCACGGTCTATCGCGGCCTGCCGTACGACCTGCCGGGCGGGATCCACCTGTATGAGAGCTACTACACGTCCGGCGTGCCGGCCGCGGAGCTGCCGCCCGACCGGCGCAAGGGCATCCTCGACAACCGGTTGCGCTCGAAGTCCGATGCCTCCGACCTGGTCCGTAAGCTCGAGCTGGGACAGGTGAGCGGATGAGCGCGCGCAACCGCGAGCTGCTCGCCCTAGTCCCCGCCTCGCTGCTCGTGACCGCCGGCTTCGCGGCCGTGTTCATCCAGCAGTCCGCGCAGCTCTCGGACGTCTCCCTGACCTACGGCGCGGTATTCCTCGGCCTGTGCCTCGGAGCGCACCTGTTCCTGCGGGTCGCGCTGCCCTACGCCGATCCCTACCTGTTCCCCCTCGTGGCGCTTCTGGCCGCCTTCGGGCTGGTCGTGATCTACCGGATCGACGAGAAGCTCGCGCGCGAGCAGGCGCAGTGGTTCGTGATCGGCCTGGTGCTGTTCGTCGCCACGATCGTCTTCCTGCGCGATTACCGAGTGCTGGAGCGCTACCGCTACCTGATCGCCAGCGCCAGCATCGCGATCCTTCTGCTCCCCCGCATCGGCAGCCCGGTCAACGGCGCCTACCTGGCCGTCCAGGTCGGGCCGATCCAGTTCCAGCCCGCCGAGTTCGCCAAGATCGGCATCGTCATCTTCCTGGCGTCCTACCTGCGCGACACGCGACAGCTGCTCGTGCAGGGGGCGCGCCGCTTCCTCGGGATCACGCTCCCGCCGCTCAAGCACTTCGGCCCGCTGCTCGTGGTGTGGGGGCTGGCGATGTTGATGCTGTTCGTGATCCGGGACCTGGGCTCGTCGGTGATGTTCTTCGGCGCCTTCCTGTCGTTGCTGTACGTGGCCACGAACCGGCTGTCCTTTCCGCTCATCGGGCTGCTGCTCTTCGCGGTCGGGGCGTGGTACCTCGGCACGCACATCGGGCACATCCACGCCCGCATCGACGCCTGGCAGGACCCGTTCAACCCGCACCTGTACGACCAGGTCGGCGGCAGCTACCAGATCGCGCAGTCGCTGTTCGCCCAGGCGGACGGCGGCATGTTCGGCACCGGGTTCGGCCAGTCGCTCCTCGGTCTCCCCGGCGGCGGTGTGATCCTGCCGGCGGCCCATACGGACCTCATCTACGCGGTGATCACCAACGAGCTCGGCCTGGTCGGGAGCGCCGCCGTGGTGCTCACCTACCTGCTGATCTGCGAGCGCGGATTCAAGATCGCGCTGCTGGCGCGCGACTCGTTCTCCAAGCTGCTGGCGACGGGGTTGACCGCCGTCTTCGCGCTCCAGGTGTTCGTGATCGTCGGTGGGGTGACGAAGGTGATCCCGCTGACCGGTGTCACGCTCCCGTTCATCTCCTACGGGGGCTCGTCGATCCTCGCGAACTTCGTGCTGCTCGCGCTGCTGCTGCTCGTCTCCGACCGCGCGAGGAGACCGGCGTGAACCAGCCGATCACGCGCCTCTTCGGGCTGTTCGTGGTGCTCTTCGCCGTGCTCGTGGCCTTCACCTCGCGGTGGACCGTCTTCGAGTCCAAGTCGCTCAACGAGAACGCGCTGAACAAGCGCGGCGTCCTCGAGGCGGCGAAGATCAACCGCGGTGTGATCCGGGCCGGCGACGGCACGGTGCTCGCCCGCAGCGTCAAGCAGCAGGGCGGGGTGTACCACCGCACCTATCCGACGGGCGAGCTGTTCTCGCACGCCGTCGGGTACTCGTTCACCGACATCGGGCAGGCCGGCCTCGAGCGCTTCTACAACGATCCGCTGGTCGGGAAGCGCCAGGGTCTGGACTCGCTGTTCAACCAGCTCAGCGGCGGCCGAAAGCAGGGCGACGACCTGTCCGTGACGCTCGACCCCAACGCCCAGAAGATCGCCGTCAACGCGCTGCGCTCGACGGGCGACGGTCACGGCGCGGTGGTGGCGATGGACCCGCATTCCGGCGCGGTCAAGGTCATGGCCTCCACGCCGGGCTATGACCCCAACAACCTCGATCGCCCCGCCCGCTTCGCCGCGCTGAACCGCGACCCGGGCTCGCCGGTCTTCAACCGAGCCACCCAGTCGAGCTATCCGCCCGGCTCCACGTTCAAGGTCGTGACCGACATCGCGGCGATCGACTCCGGCCGCTACACGCCCGACTCGACCGTGAGCGGCCAGAACGGCAAGGTCATCTCCGGTGTCCCTCTGCAGAACGACAACGGCGAGAGCTTCGGCCCGATCCCCCTCACCCAGGCGCTGACCTTCTCGGTCAACACGGTCTGGGCCGAGGTTGCCGAGACGCTCGGCAAGTCCACCATGGGCCGCTACATGACGCGGCTGGGCTTCTACGCCAAGCCGCCGTTGGACTACCCGGCCGACCAGCGACTGGCCAGCGGCGAGTACCGCAACGGGCGCCTGCTCAGCCCGCTCTCGCCGTCGATCGACGTCGGGCGCATGGGGATCGGCCAGGACCTCCTCGCGGTGACGCCGCTGCAGATGGCGATGGTCGCCTCGGCGGTGGCCAACAACGGCGTCCTCGTCCGGCCCCACATGGGCTCGAAGGTGGTGGACCCCGACGGCCGCATACGCAGTGACATCCGGACCCAGGAGGAGGCCCGTGTCATGCGCCCGTCCACCGCCAAGACGGTGGGCAGCATGATGTCCCAGGTGGTCAAGGAGGGCACGGGCACCGCCGCCGCGCTGTCGGGCATCGAGGTGGCGGGCAAGACGGGGACCGCGGAGAAGAACCAGTGCTCGGGCAACCAGACCTGGTTCATCGCCTTCGCGCCGGTCAGCAACCCGAAGATCGCCATCGCGGTCACGAACGAGTGCGCCAACGGCACCGGGGGAGAGGTGGCCGCGCCGATCGCCAAGCAGGTCATGGAGGCGCTGATCCACTAGCCATGCGCGAGCTCGCCCCCGAGACCGTCGTCGACCAGCGCTACCAGATCCTCTCGCGGATCGGTTCGGGCGGGATGGCCGACGTGTACTGCGCCCAGGACCTGCAGCTCGGCCGCAAGGTCGCGCTCAAGCTGCTGTATCGCCGCTTCGCCGAGGACGAGGAGTTCGTCGAACGCTTCCGCCGCGAGGCCTCGTCGGCCGCCGGGCTGCAGCACGCAAACGTCGTGGGCGTGTACGACCGCGGCGAGTGGGACGGCACCTACTACATCGCGATGGAGTACCTCGAGGGCCGCTCGCTCAAGCAGTTGATCATCGATACCGGCCCGCTCGCGCCCCTCGCGGCCATCGAAATCACCGAGCAGATCCTCAGGGCCGCCCGGTTCGCCCACCGTCGCGGCGTCATCCATCGCGACATCAAGCCCCACAACGTGATCATCGACGAGGAGGGCCGGGCGAAGGTGACGGACTTCGGGATAGCGCGCGCCGGCGCCTCCGACATGACCGAGACCGGCTCGATCATGGGCACCGCGCAGTACCTCTCGCCGGAGCAGGCCCAGGGCCACTCGGTGAGCGCGCGCTCGGACCTCTACGCGATCGGGATCGTGCTGTACGAGATGCTGGCGGGGCGCGTGCCCTTCGACGGCGAGAGCGCGGTCACGATCGCGCTCAAGCAGGTTTCCGAGGCGCCGGTGCCCCCCTCCGCGTACAACTCGGCGGTCACGGCGGAGCTCGACGCCGTGGTCCTTCGCGCCCTCGAGAAGGATCCCCAGAACCGCTTCGCCGACGCCGAGGAGTTCATCGCCGCGCTCGTCGCCGTCCGGGCGCATCTCGGCGAGATGCCGGCGGGTCAGTCCACGGCGGCGTTCGGCGCGGTGGCACCGTACTCCGATGCGGCCGCGCTGGCCGCCGCCGGCGTCCCGGTGGAGGAGCCGGTGGGCGATGGCGGACCACCGCCCGACGAGGAGGAGCATCGCCGCCGCCGCTGGCCGTGGATCGCGGCCGTCCTCGGAGTGCTCGCCGTCCTCGCCGCCATCTTCCTCCTCCTCGGGCCCCTGTCCACGAAGCAGACGAAGGTGCCCGGCGTCGTGGGGACGCAGCTCGCGATCGGCAAGGCGATCCTCGAGAACAAGGGCTTCAAGACCAGCGTCACGCCGGTGGTCTCGCCCGAGCAGCGCGACAAGATCCTGCGCCAGGACCCGCAGCCCAACACCAAGGCCGACCAGGGCTCGACCGTGTCGCTCACGGTGTCGGGCGGCCCGGGCCAGGCGACGGTCCCGAGCGTCGACGGGCTCACGCAGTCGCAGGCGCGCCGCAAGCTCGAGGCGGCCGGGTTCAAGGTGATGATCAGCCGTGAGGCGTCCGACGCGATCCCCACGGGTCAGGTGACCCGGACCGCCCCGCCCGCCGGCACGCAGATCGACAAGGGCAGCACCGTGACGCTGTTCGTCTCGAGTGGACCCCAGAAGGTGACCGTGCCCTCGGTCGTCGGGCAGAGCCAGGACTCGGCCTCGGCCGAGCTCGCCAACGTCGGGCTCAAGGTGTCGACCGTGTCCCAGGACTCGACCACCGAGACGCCGGGCAACGTGCTCAGCCAGAGCCCGGCCGGCGGCAGCCAGGTCGGCCGCGGGGCGACCGTGACGATCACGGTGGCGCGCCAACCGCAGCAGGTGACGGTGCCGAACACCGTCGGGCAGAGCCAGTCGAACGCGCTCACCGCGCTCGCGGACGCGGGCCTGACGCCGATCGTCGGCGGCACCCAGCCCGTCACCAACCCCTCCGACGACGGCAAGGTCGTCGCGCAGAATCCGGGCGGTGGGAAGGTCAAGCGCGGCACGCGGGTGACGATCACCGTCGGCAAGTTCCAGCAGCCGACGACGCCCACCACGCCGACGACGCCGTGAGGGTCGTCGTGCTGCGCGGCGGGCGCTCCTCCGAGCACGAGATCTCACTGGCGTCGGGCGCGGCGGTTGCGGAGGGACTCGCGGAGGCCGGCCACGAGGTGCTTGGAGTCGAGATCGGCCGCGACGGGATCTGGCGGCGTGACGGGGACGAGATCGACGTCGTACCGGGGCGGGGCCTGCTCGGCGCCGACGTCGTGTTCCCGGTCCTGCACGGCCCGTTCGGCGAGGACGGGACGGTGCAGGGCCTGCTCGAGTGCCTCGACGTGGCCTACGTCGGCGCCGGCGTGCTGGCGTCGGCCGTGTGCATGGACAAGGTGCTGTTCAAGGACCTGATGGCCCACGCGGGGCTTCCGCAGGTCGACTACCGGGGGGTCGAGCACCGCGAGTGGCGGGACGACCCCGAGCGTGTCCTCGAAGGCCTCGAGGCCCTCGGGCTCCCGGTGTTCGTCAAGCCGGCGCGTCTGGGGTCCTCGGTGGGCATCGTGCGGGTGGCGGAGGCGCGCGACCTGGCGGACGCCGTCACGCAGGCGCTGGGCCACGATGAGCGGGCGATCGTCGAGGCCGCCTCGGGCGGCGTCGAGGTGGAGTGCTCGGTGATCGGGCACACCGGCGCACCGGAGGCCTCCCAGCCCGGCGAGATCGTCGTGGCCGAGCGCGACTGGTACGACTACGAGGCGAAGTACACCCCCGGCGGGATGGAGCTGGTCGTGCCCGCGCGGATCTCGGAGGCCGCGCGCGAGCGGGTGCGCGAGGTGGCGGCACAGGCGTTCACGCTGTCCGGCTGCGAGGGGCTGGCGCGGGTGGACTTCTTCGTAGAAGGCGAGGAGGTCGTGCTCAACGAGCTCAACACGATCCCCGGCTTCACCGCGACGAGCGTGTTCGGGAAGCTGTTCGAGGCCTCCGGGCTGCCCTATCGCGACCTGCTCGACCGCCTCGCCCGGTTGGGCGTCGAGCGCCACGAGGCGGAGCGGGCCTACCGCCACTAGGGGTCCGACCGTGGCCGCCGACGAGCCCGACTTCGCCGCCGAGGGCCTGCTCAAGGGCCTGCGCGGCAAGCAGCGCGAGGCTCGGCTCGACCTCCTGCGCCAGCTGCACGAGGCGGGCGTGCCGCTGGAGGAGCTGAAGAAGGCGGCGGAGGAGGACCGGCTAGCGCTATTGCCCGTCGAGATGGTCCTCCAGCGCGAGGGCAGGTACTCGGCGCGCGACATCGCCGAGGCGACCGGGCAGGACGAGGGGGCGATGCGGCGCCAGCGCCAGGCGCTCGGCCTGCCGTGGGTTGCCGACCCCGACGCCAAGGTCTTCACCGAGGACGACCTCGAGGCCGCGCGGCGCGCCCGGGCCTTTGCCGGGGCGGGTTTCCCCGAGGAGGCGACGCTCGAGGTGAGCCGCGTGATCGGCGAGGCGATGTCGCGGGTGGCCGCGGCGATCCGCAACCTCGTCGGGGAGCGCCTCCTGCGCCCGGGCGACACCGAGCGCGACCTCGGGCTGCGGTACGCCGAGGTGGCGCGCGAGACGGCCCCGCTGCTCGGTCCGGTGCTCGAGTACGTCCTCAACCAGCATCTGGTCGAGCAGATTCGCGACGACGTGATCAGCCGCGCCGAGCTGCAGGCCGGCGAGATCCTGCCCGACGCGCGCGAGATGGCGGTCTGCTTCGCGGACCTGTCCGGCTTCACTCGCCTCGGCGAGGTCGCGCCGGTCGACCGGGTCGGCGCCGTCGCCGGACGGCTGGCCGCGCTGGCCTCCGAGGTGGCCGGCGGGCCCGTGCGCCTGGTCAAGACGATCGGCGACGCCGCCATGCTCGTCTCACCGGAACCCGCCGCGCTGGTCGAAGCCGGGCTCTCGCTCGTCGACGCGGCCGAGGCCGAGGGCGAGGACTTCCCGCCGCTCCATGCCGGAATCGCCCTCGGGCCGGTGGTGTCGCGCGGCGGGGACTGGTACGGCCACACGGTCAACCTCGCCAGCCGGATCGCGGACATCGCCTGGCCGGGCAGCGTGCTCTGCGACGACGCCGTGCACGAGGCCGCCCCCGACGCGTTCCGCTGGTCGTTCGCCGGCGAGCGCCGCCTCAAGGGCGTGAAGCGGCCGGTGCGGCTGTGGCGCGTCCGCCGGCGCGCGCCGGAGGACGAGCCCCCCGCTACCTGAGCAGGAAGATCTCGGCGACCTTGGCCTGGCCGGAGGGGGGCAGGCGGGTGATCCACAGCAGGTAGTAGCGGTACGGGTGGCCCCCGGTGTTGAGCGCGATCTTGACGGAGCGCTCGGTGACCGTTCGCGGTCCGGCCACGAGCGTGAAGCTCGCC
>DASYIJ010000229.1:0-18015 GCA_035997675.1 Solirubrobacteraceae bacterium | reverse complement strand
GCACGAAGCGGGGCTCACTGATTGAACGCAACGCCAACGAAGCGCTCTTCGCGCGCCTGGCCGCGTACCTTTCCCCCGGTCGCGCGACTCCGTACGCGCCCTAGCTCCAAGGGGCGCGGCTGGATGGGCGGCTTGGGACATGCCTGGTTCTCGTCGAACCGCCAAGGTTTCGTTGCCAGAGGGCGGGTATGCGGGAGCTTCCGCCGGGCTCGGCCACAAAGCTGACTGGCCCAGTCACGGCACCAGCGGGAGGATGGGTGCGGCTGCCGGAGGGCAAGGACTCGGCAGCCGCGCTCCCCTCTCCATCCAGGGAGCGAGGACAGCAATGAGCCATGAACCGCGTAGGGCCGCCGCGCCCGCGGCGAACGCTGGCCGCGGGCACAGCACACGAACCGGCTTTCGTGAATGGTCGACACGCCTCGAAGAGAGGGCGGAGCGCTTGCAGCAACGCATGACACGGCTACGCCGGAAATACCGCGCCCGTTAGCCCAGGCGCAGTAGATCATCTCGGCCGGCCGAGGGATCACTGCTGACGAGCTGATCGAGCATCGGCGAGCGGACCGGGCGTTGGGCGAACACGCCGGGATTGTCGCGAAGACCGGTGGGTAGCGCCGAGAGAAATGCAGCGGGTAGTCGTCCTCACGCGCGATCGCTTCGCACCGAGCGTTGCTCGCGCCGCTCTCAGCGAGTTCGACGGAGCGCTACCCGGTCGCCAAGGCGACGCCAAGCTCGTTGTCTCCGAACTGGTCACCGACCGCGTCCAACACAGGCATGCCGCCTCCAAGGAGCCGATCGAGCTCTCAATCGAACTCAGCAGTGGATCGCTGCACCTAGAGGTACGCGACCCGGTCAAGGAAGACAAACGCGGCGGCGCCGGGCCAGCGGAAGAGCCTGCGGCCTTGGTCGGACTCGGTCTAGCGATCGTGAGCGCGCTCGCTGACGCTTGGGGTGTCCGCCGTGAACGGAGCTGCGTATGGGCGCGCTTTGACATCCAACGTCCTACCTAGGCCCGGGCGTACGCCACCGCGCCGTTCAAGCCGGCAGGAACCGGGTCGCGGGTTTGCCGCATTGCGGTTGGCGTGGGGAGTCACCCCCTCGTCGAGCACGCCCGCGGCTAGCCAACCCGAGAAACCCGTTCCGCTTAGAACTAAAGCTCGCAGGTCACACCGAAATGAAGCCGCGGTTAGCGCGGAGCCGATCGAGCCCGCGTCCTAGCCGTTTTCCCTGCCGCTGACCTCAGTCGATGAAGGGCAACCGGCCCTCCGTGCCAGTGGTCGTGAACAGACGCTGAACTGGCGGGCCGCCGCGCAGAAACACGACACGCTCACCATTCGCGCGCGAGCGCGCATCGATCTGCAGCATGGTGCGTAGACCGGTCGAGTCCATGAACTCCAGCCCGCTGAGGTCCACGACGATGCGGCGTGCGTCCGCGGCCTCCACGCGGCGCATCTCGTCCTGCACCGCTTGGACGCCTGCGAGGTCTAACTCGCCCTCCAGCGCCACAACATGCTCATCCTCTTGGCGGCTGCTCCGAATCGTTAGCGGACCGTGCTCGATCACCACCACCGACCAATCCTCGACAGTCATACAAGACCTCCATTTGTTCCGTGCAGCTCCTGTATGTGGGCCGTAGGGCGCTGCGTTTAGCGAGCGCAGGCCCGTTGGCTCAAACCGAGACGACGGCTCATATTCTTGCCCGCGCGCCGGGTCGCGTCAATCGATCCGGGAATCCGGAAATCCAGTACTTGCGTGCAACATGGCCAGAGGAGTTCTTACGGCATTCCCGCTTTCGCCGGCCACCGCGACCTATGGCTGAGATGGTCGCGGCTCGATGCGCACAACCTGCGGCGTCGGCGTCAGCGTACGGCGAGTGCCACGAGTCGGTCATCTCTGGCACCGGCTTCGGCGCCGA
Organism: Solirubrobacteraceae bacterium; assembly: GCA_035997675.1. Taxonomy (GTDB): domain Bacteria; phylum Actinomycetota; class Thermoleophilia; order Solirubrobacterales; family Solirubrobacteraceae; genus JALYZC01. The sequence goes on along the minus strand of DASYIJ010000229.1, from coordinate 16,103 downwards.
CGGCGGCCATCATCGTTGAATGGTCCTTGAGTGGCGCAATGTCGCTGCTTCGTGACATCTGATCCGGGTACGACAAGGTCACGGACCGTTGGTCTTTCTGCCGGCGGTCTCTCTGTTTCTTCTGGGTTGCTCCGTGTTCGCCGGCGCTCGCCAGTGAACATCAAAAGGAGGCCCTATGGCTGATTCTGAACCGACCCCTGACCGGGGGGCGACGCGGCGTACCACCGAGACGAAAGCGGCGTACCGGACGACTGAGTTCTACGCCTACATCGTTGCCGTACTCGCTGTCCTCATCGCCGCAGACAACATCGGCGGCAGTCTCGCTCGGGATTACTTTCGCGCGGACGAGGCGTGGTTGTACATCACGATCCTGACCGTCGGCTACATGATCAGCCGTGGTCTCGCCAAGGCCGGCAGCCGCGAGCCCTACACCAACCTGCCTGCCCGGGCCGGTGATGGCGCCCCGCTGTCCGAACGCGTCAAGACCGCGGCGGCCGTGCTGAAGGACGGCGGCGACACAACGCCGGGCCCCGAGCCGCGCACGCCCCAGTCCCGACCCGCCGGCCAGTAGACGACGAACCCGTCTTGAGCAGCGCCCGGCGGCGGTCGCCGTCCCGGCTGCTGCTGCGCTGATTCCCCGAAACCGAAAGGTACGACCCGACTTGAGCATCGTTCTCTATCTCATACTCATCGCCATCACGGGCCTCTTCGTCGGAGCGCTCGGCCGCCTGGCAATCCCCGGCCGCGATCCCATGACGTTGACGCAGACGATGTTGGTGGGCGTCGCCGGATCGCTGGCCGCGGGCCTTCTCTCGCTGGTCATCTTCCATGGTCGCCACGGCGGAGGGATCCTGCTTTCCGTCCTCTTCGCGGCCGGAATCGTCTACCTCATCCGCCGCTTCCGCCAGCGACAGGGCGTCGGCTCCCCGCCGAGCCGGCGGCCGGTCGGGCGATAGGTCTTCCACTCACGAGAAAGGTATGCATATGACTGATTCGGAAAATCCGGAAAGGACTGCGGGGGGACTGGTTGGGAAGGTGGCTGGGCGCGCGAAGGAGGCGGCCGGCTCCGTGCTCGGCAACGACGATCTGGCGCGAGAGGGCCGGCTTCAGCAGGCGCAGTCGGAAGCCGAGGAGGACGCTGCCAAACAGGCCGCTGCGGCCCGGGCTCGTGACGCTGACGCCGAGCTGCAGGAGCAGCGGGCAGAAACTGAGGTCGAGCGCGAGCGCCTACGCACCGAGCTTGAGGGCAAGGAACGCGAGGAGGCGGCGGAACGCGACGAGCGTCAGGCGGCGCAGCAGGCTGACGAGCGGGCTCGTGAAGAAACGGCCGCGGCTGAGGCAGAGCGACGAGCGCGCGAGGTCCAGGCCAACGAGACCAAAAACCGGGCCGAGGATGAGCGCGTCTCGGAAGCCCGCACGGAGATTCGGTTGGCACAGGAAGCTCGCCGCGCGGAGGCAAAGGCCAACACCATCGATCCAGAGGAGCAATAGATGACACTGCTGACGATCCCCAGAATGGCCCTTGGGGGCTACCTCAAGCTCATGAGGTTGCCGGTCGACGGCATGCTCGCGTTGACAGGAGGAGGCGACTCAGCGGCCGCCGTGAAGCTAGCTCTCGACCGGGTCGAAGCCACTGTGCGGGGCGCCGCGGCCGACATGCTCGGCGATGACGCGCTCAAGGCCGACGGCCGGCGACGCCGAGAGGCCGCCGACGAGCGCGAGCGCGCTTTGCGCCTCCGTGGTGAGGCCGAGCGTCGCGCCGAACGCGCCGACACGCGCCTCGCCGAAGACGAGACCGAAGCCGATCGGCGCCGCGCGCGTGCGGCCAACCAGGCCGAGCTGAAGCGCGAACAGGCTCAGCGACGCCAGGCGTCGACGAAGCGGCGAGCGTCCCAGACCAGCCAGCGTCGCAAGCAGACAGCGAGGCAAGCGTCAGCTCAGGCCCACGCACAAATCAAAGAACGCGCCAAGTCCGCGCGGTTGGACCAACTCGACTCGAAGGCTGAGGCCCTCGATCAGAAGAAGCGCGCGTTGACCGCAGCGGACGAGGCTCGGCGCCTACAGACTGCCGCGTCCGACGCCAAGGCCAACCGCAAGAACGGCGGCTGACGCAGTCGGGCGTTAGGAGATCGCTCGCACGCGGCTGCTGGACGGAGTCGAACATCGCGCGCCCCGGTGAGTACGCGCTCACCGGGGCCGACGTCGGGACTGGTTGGAGGCGCTGCCATCCCACGTCACGGGCGCCGATCAAATCCGACCGCGCCGACTGGCAAGCAAGTACTACGCGCGCAGCCGCTCGTCCAGGTGCCGCGCGATCCTGGCCCACCCGTTCTCGTGGGGACGCACCTCGTCGGGCGGAAGCCGCGTGTGTTCGATCGTCATCAGCGTCTCCTCCGAGCCGTGCGGCTCGAGCGTGACGGTCACGACGCTGCTGAAGCCACCGCCGTACTCGCCGTTCCAGCTGAAGCTGAGGCGGTTGGGGCGGTCGAGCTCGAGGTATTCCCCGCTCGTCTGCACCACCGAGTCCTCACCCACCAGGACGATGCGCAGCCTGCCGCCGACCCGGGGATCGCACTCGACCTCCCGCGCCGGGCTGTCCTCGGGCGCCATGAACTCGAGTAGCGCCGCTTCGTCGAGCCACTCGTCGTAGACCACCTCGGGCGGCGCACCGATCACGCGCTGCACGACCGCGGTGGGGGCGCCCTCGCTCAAGACTTGCCGTGCTTGCGCTCGATGCGGGCCGCCAGTGCGTCCGCGCGCTGGGCCCAGAAGGCGGTCTGCTCCCTGATCCACTCCTCGGCCTCGCGCAACCCGTGCTCCTCGACGCTGAGCCAGTGCTCGCGCCCACGGACCTCGCGGCGGATCAGGCCGGCGTCCTCGAGCACGCCCACGTGACGCGACACACCCGCGAACGACATCGGCAGCGGCTCGGCGAGGTCGCTTATCCGCGCATCGCCCTCGCGCAGGGCAACGAGCAGTGCGCGGCGCGTCGGATCGGCCAACGCCGCGTACGTGCGACCGAGCGTTGCGGAACGTTCAACCATCTTGTTGACAATATCAATCGCATTCTGATATTCAACGGGCCTGTGTAACGTCGGAGCCGAAACCAGGAGAGCCATGCCGGAAACGCTTGAAGCCACCGAGAAGCAGTACCCGGGTGAGTCAGACGAGTACCGCCGCGCGCGCAACGGGCTACTCGAAGCCGAGATCGAGCTGCGCCGGCAGGAGGAGGTCGTCGCCGAGCAGCGGCGCAAGTTGCCCACCGGCGGCGAGGTACCCGAGGACTACGCATTCGAGGAGTGGGACGGCGCCAGCTGCACGGCGCGCCAGGTCAAGCTCTCGGAGCTGTTCGAGGAAGGCAAGGACTCCCTGTTCCTCTACAGCTTCATGTTCAACCCGGGGCCGGAGGGCCCGCTGCAGGTCGCCTGTCCATCGTGCACGGCGATCATCGACGGGATCGACGGCGCCGTGCCGTACATCACCAGGGACGTGAACTTCGCGGTCAGCACGAAGGCGCCGATCGAGCGCTTCAACGCCCACGCCCGGGCGCGGGGATGGCGCAACGCGCGCCTGCTGTCCTCGGCGAAGACGTCCTACAACGCCGACTACCGGACCGAGACGTCGGACGCCGAGCAGTGGCCGCTGGCGACCGTCTTCGAGCGCCGCGACGGGAGGATCCATCACGTCTGGAGCAGTGAGCTCTTCAACGCGCCGGCCGAGCCCGGCCAGGCTCCCCGCCACGTCGACTTCATGTGGCCGCTGTGGAAGGTGCTCGACACCACTCCGACCGGCCGTGGAGAGCAGCCCGAGCTTCCGTACCCCGCTGGGCAGGCCTGATCGCCAAGGCCCGAGTCTTGCGCGTTGCGGCGGCTGCGCCGTGACCGCCAGACGTATGAGATGATGCCTCCAAGAAACGGGGCATCAGGGCTCCGATCGCTTCGACTCGGTTGGCAGGGGGAGGACGAGGCCGGTGAGGGCGCAGAGGCTCGGGAGAGCCAACATGGCGGCGATGGCCGCGGCGGTCCTGGCCGTCGGCGTGGCGGCCGCGCCGGCGCAGGCGGACCCAACCTCGCTGCCCAGCGTGACTTCGGGGGCGCGTCCGGGCCCCGATCTCCTCTATGCGCCGCCGCCCGACGCACCACAGCTGGGTAACGCGCCGGGAAGCGAGTGGCACGCCCCGCCGATCCTGGTCTCGGGCGCCGAGGCCTACCGCGGGGGCGAGTTCCTGTATCAGGACTACCTGTTCGACGACCACGGAGCAGCGGGAACGCCGGATCCGAGTGATCCCTTCAACGGGCTCGCCAACCTCTTCTCGCCCAAGCGCGGCACCCTGACCTATCCGACCGACCCGGTCCTGGCCGACAACGCCGCCGACCTGGTGGAGCTCCGCGTCAGGCCGCTTGCCGGCGCGACGGCCTTTCGCGTCACGCTGAACACACTCCAGGATCCCAGCCGCGTGGGATTCACGATCTCGCTCGGGAGCTCGTCGGTTCCGAGGGCCTGGCCCGCCGGGGCCGGGGTGGCCTCGCCGGCGCAGCTGTTCGTCACGGTCCACGGCACGACGGCGGTGCTCACCGACGCCGCCACCGGCTCCACGCTCGCGCCCGCGCCGAGCGCTTCCGTCGACCTGGCCCGCCGGCAGATCGAGGTGCGCGTTCCCCACGCGGCCTGGGACCCGGGCGCGTCCGTGGTGCGGATGGCCGCCGGCGTCGGTCTGTGGGACAAGAGCGCCAACCGCTACCTCAAGCCCGGCCCGGTGGCTTCGGCCGGCCAGCCCGGCGGCGCGGCGACCGATGGCGCCGCCCTCTTCAACATGGCCTTTCGCCGCAACGAGCCGGTGCCCAAGATCTACCAGCCGGGCATCGCCAACACCATCGTCGAGGGCGGGGTGCTCGTGGCCCAGGACGCCTCCTGGTGGCGCGAGCGACGCCAGGCCGATGTTCTGGCGTCGGGCGACGTCAGCGCCTTCAGTGCGGACGTCGACTTCGCCAAGCTGGCGGCCGCGAGCAATGACGAGTCGGCCGTGCCCCACACCGGCCACTTCGACCGGATCATGGCCAGCCATTTCGATCTCGGTCAGGGCGTGCGGTACCAGACCATCTGCCTGACCAGCACGGCGGAGTGCAACGGACGCTACGTCGGCCAGCTACAGCCCTACGCGGTGTACGTGCCCGACAGGCCGCTTCCGTCGCGCGGGTTCGGGTTGGTGGTCAGCATGCACGGGCTGTCGGCGAACTACAACGAGTTCTTGGGCAGCCACGAGGCCGAGCAGATGGGCGATCGCGGGAGCGGCTCGATCCTGGCCTCGCCGGAGAGCCGCGGCCCTGACGGGAGCTACAAGAGCTACGCCGAAGCCGACGTGTTCGAGATGTGGGCCGACGTGGCGCGCCACTACAAGCTCAACCCCGCCCTGACCGACGTCACCGGCTACTCCATGGGCGGCGCGGGCTCGTACCGGCTGGTCTCCCGCTGGCCCGACCTCTGGGCGCGAGCCTTCCCCATCGTCGGGCCCCCGCCGTCGGCCGGGGCCTTCGCCTCGATGCGCAACGTCCCGATCATGGCCTGGTACGGCCAGAACGACGAGCTGGTCGGACCGGAGATGAGCGAGCAGGCGTTCCTGGGCGCCCGGCAGGCCGGTTTGCGCTACGACCACTGGATCTTCACCCCGGCCGGGCACATCACCGAGGGCAACAACGACGAATACGGCCCCGCGGCCGCCTTCCTCGGCGACCACACGGTCGACTCCAACCCCGCCCACGTGACCTACGTGCTCGATCCCAGCCTCGACACCATCAGCGAGAGCCGGGCCGACCACGCCTACTGGCTCTCCGGACTGACCATCCGCAGCGCGGGCTCGACCGGCAAGATCGATGCCGTCTCCCATGGGTTCGGCGTGGGCGATCCGCCCGTGTTGCCGGTCGCGCTCGGCGCCGGCACCCTGAACGGTGGATCTCACGGCCCCATCCCCTACCAGCGCCGCACGCTGGACTGGGGGCCCGTGCCCGCTCAACCCAAATCCGACCGACTCGAGCTCACCGCCACCAACCTTGCCCGCGCCACCCTCGACGTGCCGCGCGCAGGCATCAGTTGCAGCGCGAAGATCGGGGTCACCACCGACGGACCGCTGCAGCTCACGCTGGGTGGTTGCGGGGTGGTCGCGAACGTGCCCACGGGCACGTCGACGGTCCACGGCTAGCCGGCGCGACTCAAGCCGCCGGCTACACCACCGGCGCGAGAATCGCCCAGCCGGCCGCTACGAGCCCGCCGAGGCGCTGCCCGAGGGCTGCGCCGTCGCCGTGCGACGCAGCCGGCCGCCCAACGCGCCGGCGAACATGCCGATGATCGCGGTGAACACCACGAGGATGGGGGCGAACTTGGGCACCGATACCTGGGCGTGCGTCCCGGCCAATGCGTGCGCGACGACCAAAGCCGTTCCGAAGAGCGCGCCTCCGATCAGCCCCCGATCGGCGCCCGCCCAACCGTCCGGGTGCTCGAAGCCCGCAAGCACCCCGCCCGCCAGGGCGAGAAGCGAGAGCGCCCAGTAGCCGGCGGCCGAAACCCCGAGCACCAGCCCGGTGATGGCGCCGAAGGCGACCGGAACGACGCCCCCGGTGATGATCCTGACGACCAACGGCCGCTCCCTGAACAACGGCGTGTTACGCATTCGTCCTCCCCACCGCAATCGATCTCCCTTGATGCCGGCGCACCGGAGTCTATACCCGTAAAACCGGTGCATCCAACCGCCTTCAGGCCCCACGACGGGTGTTCGCAGCCGACAGCGGCCCGGCCACGATCACGGGACAATGGCCCGCCGACCGAGAGGACCGTGATGCGGAAGCTGATCTATTCGATGGGCGTGTCGCTGGATGGTTTCATCGCGGGGCCGAACGGCGAGATCGACTGGGGCGCGCCCGACGAAGAGCGGCACCGCTTCCACAACGAGGAGACGCGGGAGCTGGGTGCGCACCTCTGCGGACGTCGGCTCTACGAGGAGATGGTGTACTGGGAGACCGCCCACGAGAAACCGGGGATCTCGGAGACCGAGCTCGAGTTCGCCAGCATCTGGAAGAAGCTGCCGAAGATCGTGTTCTCGGGGAGCCTCGAGCACGTCGAGGGCAATGCCAGGTTGGCCCATGAGGGGGTGGCCGAGGAGATCGCCGAGCTCAAGGAACAGCCGGGCAAGGACCTGGCCATCGGCGGCGCCGGCCTGGCCTCCGACGCCATCAAGCTGGATCTGATCGACGAGTACCGGCTGTTCGTCAGTCCGGTCGTGCTGGGCGGCGGCACGCCGTACTTCCCCGCCCTGGAGGAGCGGATCAGCCTGGAGCTGGTGGAAACGCGGACGTTCGGCTCGCGTGTCGTGTACGTGCGCTACCGGCGCGTGTAGACCGGCCGGGTCAGCGCGAGATCACTTCACGGCGCGGTAGGTGAGGTGCGTGACGCCGGGCGCCTCGACCGCGCGCGTGACCTCGAGCGGGACCGTCGCGCCCTCCAGGTTCTCGAAGAGCCGAGTGCCGCCTCCGAGGAGGACCGGGACGACGTGGATCTGCATCTCGTCGATCAGCCCGGCCGCCAGGTACTGCTGGGCGACGCTCGCGCCGCCGGTCAGCGCAACGTCCTTGCCGGCAGCGGCCGCCGTGGCCTGCTCGAGGGCCGACGCGATGCCCTCCGTGACGAAGTTGAAGGTGGTGCCGCCGTCCTTGACGAGCGGCTCGCGGGCGTGATGCGTGAGGACGAAGACTGGCATGTGGAACGGCGGGTCGTCACCCCACCAGCCGTCCCACGGGTCGTCGCCCCACGCGCCCGTGCCGCCGAACATGTTCCTGCCCATCACGGCCGCGCCGAGATTGTCGAGCGATTCCTCGATGACCGCGGTGGACGCATTCACGTCGCCGCCGTCCTTTCCATGGGGCTTGCGCCACGCCTCGAGAGCGAACGCCCATTGGTGGAGCTGTTCGCCTCCCTCGCCGAGGGGGTTCTCCTCGGTCTGGCTCGGTCCGGCGACGAACCCGTCCAATGACATCGATATGTCGAACCTCAACCGGGTCATGGCGGTCGACGGCGCTAGACCGGCTCGAAGTCGTATTTCGCGGCGATCGCTCCGATGGCCTCGGAGCTGGGCGGCCCTTCGCTGCTCGACATCGCGGCGGCCAGCTCGCGCATGTATTCCTCGAAGCCGCCGGGAGTGTTGAAGTTCAGAAAGCGGACGGGCGCCTGGCTGCGATTTGAGAACGTGTGCGGTTCGCCCGGTGGAATGCACGCAAACGTTCCGGGGCCGGCTTCGATCTCCTCATCGCCGACGCGAAGCGTCAGCACGCCCTCGATGACGTAGAACATGTCCGTCAGCTCGCGGTGCCGATGCAACGGCGGACCGGGGAATCCCGGCTCCACCACCGTCTCGGAAAGGAAGAACTGGCCTCGGGTGTCGGGCGCCGTGGCCTTGAGCGTCAGCGAGGATGCGCCCACCGCGTGATGCTCGCCCTCGCCGGGCCCGTGAACGACCGCCATGGGGGAGCATGCTAACCCGCCCGCGGCCCGCCGACTCGGATCCGCCGTCGCCGAAGGCGGTCAGTGGGCGGCTTCGAGGCGCGCCGCGTCAGCGGGCTCTTGGTCGTCCTCGTCCTCGTCGCCCTCGTCGTCGTGGGGGTGGTAGCCGTAGGCCGCCGCGCGCACCACGTCGTCGCTCTCGACCGCGGCTCCGAGTGCACCTCCGAGCGTCGCCAACGAAGTCAGCACCCAGGCGAGCCGGAGGTAGTCGATGGCGTCGATCGAGTGGTGCACCTCACTCTCGAGGACGTTCGGGGCGATCAACGTCACCGCGGCCCCGGTGATGATGACCATCAGCGCAACGTAGAGCGTGAGCACACCGAGCGTGATGGTGATCGCGGTCGCGAGGTTGAAGAGCACCACGCGCTCGCGCGCATCGGGTGCCGGGCTGCGTTCCCACAGCCCGTGCACGAGGATGAGGGACAGGCAGGTAACGAGCACCGAGCCCAGGCTGAGCGCGATCAGGCGCCCCCAGCCCATGCCGTCGGCCAGCTTCCAGACTCCGGTGGAGGCCAGCCCGAACGCGGTGGTGCCGAGCGCGCCGACGAGCGCGCGCGACAGCCCGGAGATGAGAAGCCAGGGCCGGTTCGCACGCACCATGCCGATGAGCAGCCGGAAGTTGCCGCTCCCCACCGCGGTCACGAATCGAATCGTCCGGTCCTCCGCCACGTCCTCGCGGCCGACCGGGGACGAGGACAGCAGATGCAGGCGCTTGCGCATGCGATGCGTGCGCCGGCGCCGGGCGCCGCTTCCCTTCGACTTGCGGTCCGCCCGCTCGCCGAGGAGACCGTCGACGACGCGCAGGACCGCCTGCGTCGCCCGGTTGTGGAGGTCGACCGCACCGAGGGCGGGGAGCGACACCAGGCCCACCCCGAGGGCCACGCTGGCGTTTGCCGTGACCGGCCGCCGGCCGAGGTGCAGCGGGAGGTCGGTGAGGCAGATCGCGAAGTCCCATCCCTCCTCGAGCATCCGGCGGCGGCTGATCTGGACGAGATCGACCTTGGAGGGGGTGAGCGAGGCTCCGGCGAGGACCTCTTCCCTGACCACGATCTTCCACTCGAAGCCGGGGAAGCGCTCGCTGAGCTTCGAGGAAAGCTGTCGTCGCAGGCGGAGCCCGACCCGATGGGTCAGGCCGGGAGCCGTGAGGAGCCCGATGACGAGTGGCTTGCGGGCCGACTCATCCGAGGCCGAGTCGCCGTCCGCCGAGTCGTCGTCTCGGCGCGCCGCACGCTGCTCCTCGACGGTTGACATCGTGCTGAGGGTGTACCCGGCTTATTCGGGCGCCAGCGCGGCGGCCAGCGCCTCCTCGATCGAGCGGTCACCGCCCACCACATAGAGCACGTGCCGTACGGAGCGCGGCTCGTGCAGGAGTGCTGCCAGAACGGCGGCGACGTCGTCGCGGCTGACCTTTCCCCGCACCGGCTCGTGGTCGATCCGCACACGGGCGGTGCCGGGATCGTCGGTGAGGGAGCCGGGCCGGAGGATCGTCCACGCCCGATCGCTGTCGGCCACGGCGCGGTCGGCCTCCGCCTTCGCGCGTAGGTACACGCTGAAGACGTCGTCATCGTCCGGCGGGTTCTCGGCGCCGACCGAGCTCACGATCACGTAGCGCTCGACCGCTGCCGAACGCGCCGCCTCGAGCAGCTTGATCGCGCCGTCCCGATCGACGGTCAGCTTTCGCTCGGCGCCGCTGCCGGGCCCGGCGCCCGCCGCGAAGACGACCGCATCGGCTCCGGCGACGGCCGCTTCGATCTCGTCGACGGGTGCGCTCTCAAGATCGCAGAGCACGGGCTCGCTGCCGTCGGCGCGCAGGTCGTCGGCGTGGTCGGGGTTGCGGATGAGCCCGCGGACCCGGTCCCCCCGGGCGATCAGCAGGCGCGCCAGACGGCGGCCCACCCTTCCGTGCGCGCCTGCGATCACGACGTCCACGCTTCAGACCTCGGGGATGCTTTCGATGTGGTTCGCCGCGATCAGCGTGCGCACGCCCCAGAACACGAGGTTGATCCCCACCAGCAGGCCGATCGCCCAGCCCGCCGAGCTCGGCAGGTCGGCGACGATGAGGATCCCCAGCAGCAGGGAAACGGCTCCGTTGAAGGCCGTGAGCCCGACTCCCGGACGGCCCTGTCGCCGAATCGCGCTCAGTACGAGAACGCCGCCGCTGGCGAAGAACCATGCGGCGAGCAACACCGTGAGCGTCAGCGTGCCGCTCCTCGGGAAGACCACCAGGAGCAGGCCGAGGATCAGCGTGAGTGCGGCGTTGAACAACCGCAGACCGCCGCGCGGCTGGTGGCGCATCGACCAGGCGTGGAACGCCGACACGGCGCCGGCGTACACGAGGATCCATCCGATGAAGAGCGTCGTGGTCACGGACGCGACGGGCGGAACGATGATCGCCGCCACGCCGCCGAGGAGCCCGAGGACCCCGGTGATTCGCAGCCATCGGCGCACCCGGCGAACCTCGTCCTCGCTCAACGGGACGCGGATCGCCCACGAGTCCCGCGGGGCGCCGCTCATCCCGAATCGTTGGCTCCACTGCTGGGCCATGGTCGGATCCTCCTGGTCGTGAGCAGGTGCACCCGATCACATAGGCCGCGCTCGCGCAAATGCCAGCCCGGCCGCCGACCTGGCCGGACGTCGCCCTACGTCACGCCCGCGGAGCGCTGGTCAGCCCGCCGTCGACGATCAGGCTCTGACCGGTGACGTACGAGGATTCGCCGGAGAGCAGGAACACCGCGGCGTAGGCGATCTCCCATGCCGTTCCCTGGCGCCGGGCGGGGATCTTGACCTGGTCGCGCAGCGGGCTCGCCGCCGAGGCCAGGCGACCCAGCGCGGTGTCGATCAACCCCGGCATCAGCAGATTGGCGCGCACCCCGGGCGCGCCCTCCGCGGCGGCCTGGCGACACAGCGACTCCAACGCGGCCTTCGAGGCACCGTAGGCCGGGAAGGGCAGGACCTCGCGGGAGGCGATTGACCCGACGAGGACGATCGACCCGCCGTCGGCCATGGCCTCGAGCGCGTGCTTGCAGCCCAGGAACTGCGAGCGCAGGTTGACGGCCATCACGCGGTCCCAATCCTCTGCGCTCGTGCCCCTGATCAGCCATCCGCCTCCGATGCCGACGTTGAGCACGAGCCCGTCGAGGCCGCCGAGGGCGTCCGTGGCGGCGGTGAACATCGCGCTGACGCCGTCCTCCTCAGCCGCGTCGGCCACCACGACCGTGGCGTCGGCCCCCGACCCGCGCACCAGGTCGGCGCTGGCCTCGGCGCTGTCGGCGTCGATGTCGGCGACGACGACGGCGGCGCCCTCGCGTCCGCACAGCAGCGACGTCGCGCGGCCGTTGCCCATCGGCGGGTCCTCGAGGCCGTGATCCTGCTGGCCGCCGCCCACGATCAGGATCCGGCGGCCGTCCAGACGGCCGCGGCCCGGCGCCTCGCCGCGGGCCTCGTCCGGGAGCGGGGCGGAGTCCACGGGCGGACCATAGCGAACATTGCATTTCATGGCGAACAGCCATGTTCTCCTATGCTACGGTCCCCATCAGGGTGAGCCGAGAGGAACCCGAATCGGCCGTTGTCCAGCAGCTGCCCCGTGGGCGCCATCGCCTCTCACGCGAGCAGGTACTGGAATCGCAGCGCGGCCGGATGCTCGCCGCGATGGCCGAGGCGGTCGCGGAGAAGGGGTACGCCCGCACGGCGGTCGCCGACGTGATCGAGCGCGCGGGCGTCTCGCGCGAGACGTTCTACGAGCACTTCGCGGACAAGGAGGCGTGCTTTCTCGCCGCCTACGACACCGGCGTCGAGGCCCTGCACGAGATCATGGGCGCCGCGCTCGCGGGCTCGCAGGCCGGTCCCGAGAAGCGGCTCGACCGCGTGCTGTCGGCGTATTTCGCCGCGCTGGCCGCCGAGCCCGACTTCGCCCGGACCTTCCTGGTCGAGGTCTACGCGGTTGGCCCGCGCGCGCTCGAGCGGCGGATCGACGTGCAGCAGCGCTTCGTGACGACGATCGCCGAGATCTTCGGCGTCGAATCATCCGCCCGTGGCTCGTCGGAGCGTTTCGCCTGCGAGGCCCTGGTCGCCGCCATCAGCTCCCTGGTCACCAGCCGCGTGGGGGCGGGGCGCCTCGACGAGCTGGACGCGCTGCGGGCACCGCTTGTCGGCCTCGCGCGTCGCATGGTTCCCCCTTCCTCCAAGCGGCGCGCGCGGCGCGCGCCGGCATGAGGACGCGCGCGGCGCTCACCGGCGCCCTGATCGTTCTGTGCCTCGTGCCGGCTGCGGCGGCGCGCGCGGCCGCGCCCGCCGTCGGCGACGGACAGGGACTGCACGTCGTCGCCGCGGCACAGCTCGACCCGCGCCTCGTCGACGTGACCGTCTCGACCCCCGCTCTGGCCAAGCCGGTACACGTGCGCATCCTCGTCCCCGCGGGTTACGCCGCCCAAACGACCCGGCGCTACCCGGTGCTCTACCTCCTCCACGGCGCTCTCGACGACTACCGGTCGTGGTCCGACAAGGGCGCGGCGGAGCAGATCACGGCCGGCGCTCCGCTGATCGTCGTCATGCCCGAGGGCGGCAACGGCGGCTGGTACACGAACTGGTTCAACGGGGGAGCGGGAGGACCCCCGGAATGGGAGCGCTTCCACATCGACCAGCTGATTCCGTGGCTCGACGCCCACTACCGCACGATTGCCACGCGTACGGGTCGAGCCGTTGCCGGCCTGTCGATGGGCGGCTTCGGGGCGATGAGCTACGCGGCCCGGCACCCCGGCCTGTTCGTCTTCGCCGGCAGCTACTCCGGCGCGGTGGACATCGTCAACAACGCGCCGGTGGCCGCCGTGATCGGCTTCGAGGCTCCGGCGGACGGCGGCAAACCGGGTGACCAGTTCGGCGATCGCGTGGTCAACGAAAGCGTCTGGCGGGCGCACAACCCGTGGGATCAGGCGGCGCGGCTGCGCGGCCTCGTGCTTACCGTTCACACCGGCAACGGGCAGCCCGGCCCCTACGACGACCGTGGCCGTCCGCTGGACCTCATCGAGCAGCAGGTGCGCGAGATGAGTCTCTCGTTCCACCGCCGGCTGGTCGCGCTGGGCATCCCCCACCGCTGGGACGACTACGGAGGCGGGACGCACTCCTGGCCCTATTGGCAGCGGGACCTGCGCGAGGACCTGCCGTCGATGATGGCGACGTTCGCCCATCCGCCGGCGGCGCCCGCGCCCGGTGCCGGCTGCCGGACGCGCCGGCGTTTCGTGGTGCGCCTCCCGCGACGGCCGGGGCTGGTGATCGGATCGGTCGTCCTTCGGGTCAACGGCCGGCGAGCGGCGTCGCTCACCGGTAACCGCCGCACCGTCGCCGTCGACCTGCGCCGCCGCCGCGCCGGGACGTACCACGTGACCATCGCGGTGCGGGGCGTGCGCCGCGGGCACCGGGTCGCGCTGACGGTGCGGCGCACCTACCGCACGTGCTGAGGCGCCGCTCTCATCGGTGCACCGCCGCGAGCAGCCCGGCGTAGGAGCGGATGAGCAGCGCCCGCTCCTCGGCGAGGGCCGGCGCGTCCGGATCACAGCCGTCCTGCACCCACCGGTCCGACACGTCGGGACTCGTACGTGCCCACCGCGTGGGGGTCGAACGCGCGCATCGGCTCGCGTCCGTCGTGTTCGTCCTCGCACGAGTGCGGATGACGATCATCGCCAGGAGTATCGCCGCGGGGGCCGCGGCGGATCAACGCCGCGGCTCAGCGGAACGCCGGCTCCTCGTCCCCCGGGAAGAGATCGGGCAGCCCGCCGCTGACGCGGTCGGGGAAGCGCGCCGGACGCTTCTCGAGGAACGACATGACGCCCTCCCGCGCGTCGTCGGACCGGCCGCGATGGAACATGCCGCGCGAGTCGGCGCGGTGGGCCGCCATCGGGTGCGGTGCGCCCAGCATCGTCCACATCAGGCGCCGGGTCATCGCGACCGACACCGGCGAGGTGTGCTCGGCGATCTCTGCGGCCAGATCGCGCGCGGCGCCGAGCAGCTCGTCGCCGGGATGCAGGCTGCGCACGAGCCGACCGGCCAGGGCCTCCTCGGCGGAGAAGATCCGTCCCGTGGCCGCCCATTCCATCGCTTGGCTGATGCCGACGACGCGCGGCAGGAACCAGCTCGAGCAGGCCTCGGGCACGATGCCGCGGCGCGTGAAGACGAAGCCGATGCGTGCGTCGTCCGCGGCAAGGCGGATGTCCATCGGCAGCGTCATCGTGATCCCGACGCCGACGGCCGGACCGTTGATGGCGGCGATCACGGGCTTGGTCGAGGCGTAGATCCGCAGCGACACCTCGCCACCGAGGTCGCGCGGGACCTCGCCGTCGTCGCGAAACTCGCTGGAGTCGAACGTCTCGCCGCCGCCGCCGAGGTCGGCGCCGGCACAGAAGGCGCGCCCGGCGCCGGTCACGATCACGGCGCGTACGTCGTCGTCGGCGTCGGCCCGGTCGAAGGCGGCGATCAGCTCACGCCCCATCGTGCCGGTGAAGGCGTTGAGTCGATCGGGGCGGTCGAGCGTGATGAGAAGGACGCCGTCGGCGACCTCGTAGCGGATCTCTTCGAAGTCCATGATCGGCGGTCCTCCAGGTTGGATGTCAGGCGACGAGGCGGGCGCCGGCGCCCGGCACGGCCTCGGTGTCGCGGGCGGTCAGCGGCCCGTGGCCCGCGGCGCAGGTCATGGTGACGGCGACCGGCTCGCCGCAGTCTCGGTGCGTGATCTCGACCGGAGGGCCCTCCGGGTCGACGGCCCAGCGATCGCCCCATTGCATGAGCGCGACCACCACGGGGAAGAGCTCGAGGCCCTTGTCCGTGAGGCGGTACTCCACTCGCGAGCGCTGGCCGGGCTCACGGTAGGGCTCCCGGCGAAGCAGTTCCTCCTCGACGAGCGTGTGCAGCCGAGCGCTGAGGATGTTGCGGGCGCACCCCACGCCGCGGGCGAAGTCGTCGAAGCGGCGCACGCCGTAGAACGCCTCCCGCAGCACCAGCAGGGTCCACTTCTCGCCCACGACGTCGAGCGTCCGGCGAATCGAGCAGTTCTCGGCGCTGTAGCGAGAGCGATCGGGCGGCATGGGCGGGCAGCATACCTGAGTTGACAGACACAACCCAGACCCATAGGCTGCGTCGCCCTTGGCAACCCAGCTTCCGGCCGACGCCGGAGAGGAGGCACACGCATGCCGATGCTCGACGCCTACATTCCCGAAGGAGCGCTGTCGCCGGAGGCCGAGAAGAAGCTGATGGCCCGCCTCACCGACCTGCTGCTCGAGCACGAGGGCGCCGATCCGTCCAACGAGACGGTGCGATCGATTGCCTGGGTGTTCCTGCACCGGGTCGACGTCTACGTCGCCGGCACCCCGGCGGACGAGCCCCGCTACCGCTTCGTGGCGTCGGTGCCCGAGGGCCAGTTCAACCCGGAGCGCCGCCAGGCGATCGTCGCGGCCGTCACCGAGGCGGTGCTCGACGCCGAGGAGGGCTCGCGGCCGCGCGACCCCAACCGGGTGTGGGTCTTCCCGACCGAGATCCCCGACGGCACCTGGGGCGGCGCCGGGCGCATC
>DASYIJ010000197.1:0-3468 GCA_035997675.1 Solirubrobacteraceae bacterium | reverse complement strand
AGGGGAATGTCCTTGCCGCGGATGCGCACGTTCCACGGCATCCGGTACGGCCTCGGCTCGTCGGGTCTTCGCACCCGCAGCGCGATCACCGCGACGTGCGCCGTGGTGAACGACAGCATCGCGCCGAACGAGTACAGGTTGCCGAGGAAATCGGTCTGGCCTGGGATCAGCAGCAGGGCGGCGAGGATCGAGAACAGGATGATCGTGAAGTACGGCGTGCCGTGGCGGTCGCTGATGCGGGCGAAGGCGGAGGGGAGCTGCCGGTGCTCGGCGAGCGACCACGACAGTCGGGAGATCCCGATCAGCCCGGCATTCGTGGCGATGATCAGGATCGTCGCCGCGAGGATGCCGACGTAGTAGCGCATGATCTGCTCGAGGCCTGAGCCGAGGTGCAGCGAGGACACGATGCCCAGGACCGGGTCGTTCTGGTACGTCGTTCCCAGCTGCGTGGCGAAGTGGCCGGGCGAGACCTCGTGCACCGGCAGCGCCGAGAGCGAGATGATCGAGATCCCCGCGAAGATGCCGAGGACCGCGATGAGCACGAGGTTCACCGTCTTGGGCACGTCGCGGCCCGGGTCCTTGGACTCCTCGGCCATGTTGGAGACGGTCTCGATGCCGGTGTAGGCGACCATCGAGATCGACAGCCCGAACAGCAGCTCGCGGTAGGTCGGCGCGACGCCGAGGTGGACCTGGTCGATCAGCAGCGACGGGTTGAGCACGAGCGCCGCTCCCAGCACCACCAGCAGCACCTGGGTCACGAGGTCGGCGGCCGCGAGGAAGATGTTCAGCTTCGCCGACTCCCCGATCCCGCGGACGTTGAGCGCCGCGAGGGCGGCGATCACCGCGATGCCGCCGATGACGTCGCCGGGAGGGTGGCGCAGCACCGGGAAGAACGCGCCGAGGTAGTGCGGCACGAAGAACGCGCTGATCGCGATCGTGATGATGTAGTCGAGCGTCAGCGCCCAGCCGGCGAAGAACGACGCCACCTCGTTGAACGCGTGGCGGGCGAACGACGACGAGCCGCCGGCCTCGGGGAACATCGCCGCGCCCTCGGCGTACGTCTTCGCCGTCAGCGCGAACAGGCCGCCGGCGAAGATGAACACCAGTGGCGTCAGCCCGAGCGCATGAGACGCGACGAGGCCGAGGGCGTAGTAGATCGACGAGCCCACGTTCCCGTAGGCCGTGGCGAACATCCCCGGGACGCCGACGGTACGGCGAAGGCCCTGCTGGCGAAGCCGAGCCATACCCGAACGACAATATGCCCGATCCCGTCAAGTCCGCGATAAGAAGCGACGATCGGGCGTAAAGGCGGCGCTAAGGCTCTGGCACGGCGAGTCGGTAGCCCACCCCGGGGTCGGTCAGCACGTACCGCGGCCGGCCGGGATCGGGCTCGAGCTTGGCGCGGATGTGCGCCACGTGCACCCGCAGGTAGTGCGTGGCGTCGGCGTGGCCGGGTCCCCAGACGTCCTGCAGGAGCGTCCGGTGGGTGACCAGCTTGCCGCGGTGGCGCGCGAGGGCGGCCACGAGATCGAACTCGATGGGAGTCAGATGGATCTCCTCACCCGCCCGGCGGACTCTCCGGTCGGCGAAGTCGATTTCCAGATCTCCCACGCTGACGGCAGGCTCGCCGGCCGCCTCGGTCGAGCGCCGGATCACCGCCCGCAGGCGCGCGAGCAGCTCCTCCGTCCCAAAGGGCTTGGTGATGTAGTCGTCCGCCCCCACGTCCAGCGCTCGCACCTTCTCGCGCTCGTCGCCGACGGCCGAGAGCACGATGATGGGCAGGCCGCTCCAGCGCCGCACCTCCTCGCACACGTCGACGCCGCTGCCGTCGGGGAGCACCAGGTCGAGCAGCATCGCGTCCGGAGGCCGCACGGAAACTGCGTCGAGCGCCTCGGCCTTCGTCTCCGCGGTGGCGACGTCGTAGCCGGCGCTGCGCAGCACGACGCGCAGCCCGCGCAGGATCTGCGGCTCATCGTCCACCACCAGCACCCGCGCGCTCATGGGGCGGGAGCGGGCTGCTCGACGAGCGGAATGGACACGGCGAACGCCGCGCCCTCCTGCGCCGAGAGCAGGCGGATGCGACCGCCGTTGGCCTCGACGAAGCCGCGGCAGATCGCCAGCCCGAGGCCCGAGCCACGGCTCCCGCCGGCCCGGTAGAACGGCTCGAACAGGCGGGTGCGGTGAGGGGCGGCGACGCCACGCCCGCGGTCGGCCACCGTCACGCTCACCGCGCCGCCGCCGACGGCCGCGGTCACGCGGACCGGGGCGCCCTCGGGAGAGAAGCGGACGGCGTTGTCGAGCAGGTTGGCGAAGACGCGCTCGAGCTGGGCGGGGTCGGCGCGGACCAGCGGCAGGTCACGGTCGAGTGCGAGCTCGATCGGGTGGTCGGCGATCGCGGCGGCCGCGCTGCCGAGGACGTCGTGCAGGTCGCACCAGTCCGGTCGGGGGTCGACCGCGCCGGCCTCGATCCGCGAGAGGTCGAGCAGGTCCTCCACCAGCCGGGCGAGCCGTGAGGACTCGACGCCGATGACCGAGACGAGATCGGCCCGGTCGTCGGGGCTCAGCGCGGCGTCGGCGAGTCCGCCGGCCGCCGTCGTGATCGCCGTGAGGGGCGAGCGCAGGTCGTGGGAGATCGCGTGGAGCACGGCCGTCTTGGCCACGTCGGCGCGGCGGGCGGCCTCGGCGTCCGCCATGCGCTCCTCGGCGCGCTTGCGCTCGATCGCCACGTCGATGAGCCGGGCCAGCGGCTCGGCGATGCGCCGGAGGTCGGCCT
Source organism: Solirubrobacteraceae bacterium (assembly GCA_035997675.1). Taxonomy (GTDB): domain Bacteria; phylum Actinomycetota; class Thermoleophilia; order Solirubrobacterales; family Solirubrobacteraceae; genus JALYZC01. The sequence goes on along the minus strand of DASYIJ010000197.1, from coordinate 695 downwards.
CCTGCCAGCCGGGCGCCGGCGTCGCGTACAGCCAGCCCGGCCGCGTGGTCAGCGGCAGGCGCACCGCGACCTCGCCCTTCGCTGGCGCCGGGGCCGCCGCGAGCGCGAGGCGCGCCCCGGCCGCGCCGGTCGCCTCGGCGACATGCTCGCCGACCGCGTGCAGTTCGTCGTCGACGCTGGCCCCGGCCATCACGTCCGAGGCCGCGCGGGCGAGCATCGCCGCCTCGCGCTCGCGGGCCGCGGCCTGGCGCGCGCGGTCGTCCGCCTCCTCGGCGCGCTGGCGCGCCGCCGCCGCCAGGCGTCCGACCACAACCGCCGCGATCAGGAACACGACCAGCGCGACGGCGTTCTCGGAGCTAGCGATCGTCAGCTGGTGGCGCGGCTGGATGAAGAAGTAGTTGAGCGTGAGCACGCTGAGCAGTCCCGCCACGAGCGCGGCGAGCTCCCCGCGGCGGATCGCCACGAAGAGCACGGCGAGCAGGTAGATCACGCCCAGGCCCGCGGTTGGCGCGATCGTGTCCAGCGCGGCCACCAGTCCCGTCGCCAGTGCGATGGCGAGCACGAGCTCGAGCGCGGCCATCGCGACCGCGCGATTCGATGCCGGCCGGGCAAGGTGGCGCACGACGACACTTATAGTGGACCGCCATGGATCGGCCGGTGATCGGCATGTGCACCGCGTGGGAGCGCGCCCGCTG
>DASYIJ010000180.1:0-7954 GCA_035997675.1 Solirubrobacteraceae bacterium | reverse complement strand
AGGCTTTCTCGTGCCTCGATGCGGCGGCTCGCCGCGCGGCGGGTGGACTACTTCGGCCGCAGGCAGGCGGCGATCTTGGTGCGGTCGCCGGCCGCCCGCGCGATGCACTGGATCTGCTGCTGGACCTGCGTCTGGCTCTGGACGGTGGCGGGGTTCGTCGGCGTGGGCACCGTCGTGGGCGCCGTGGGCGTGGGCGTGGTGGGGACGGCGGGCGTGGTCGTTGCCCCGGGTGTCGCGGTGAACGCCTTGACGTGGCCGCCGGTCAGGTCGGCGGCGTAGCTGCCCCGTCCGTTGCGCAGGTACACGGCCCAGCCGGTCTGGCCGGTCGACGGGTCGCCCGCGATCAGGAAGTAGTCGACCCCGGCCAGGCCGACCCCGGTCTGCGCCGCGATCTGGGCCATGATCCGCTCCGGCGCGGCCGGGTCGATCTGGGCAAGCAAGACGCTGACGCCGCTGGGCGTGACCCCGGGCGTCGGCACCGACGTCAGCTTGAAGCGCTTGGAGACGACGACGGACCGTCCCGGCCCACCCTCGATCTCCGACGTTATGGCCCCCGCCTCCAGGCGGAACGACGTGAGCGTCGCGCCGGCGCTCACGTGGCGGCGCAGCACATCGAGCGCCCGCCGGAGGTTCGCGGTGCGAAACAGCGAGTCCTTGGCGTCGCCGCGAGCGGTCGGGCGCGAGGCCTGCTGCGAGACTTGGCTGGATCCGCAGCCGGCCACCGCCAGCGCCGCCGCGAGCAGGATGGGGACGATCCTGGCGCGCACGAGGCGCGCGATGCTAACGGTCAGTGGGTCGGGAGCGTGGGCTTGGCGTTCGCCGGCAGCCCGTTGATGACGTTGACCGCCGCCAGCGCCCTGCCCTGGTTGTAGAAGTCCACCCCGACGATGTTGGGCACGAGCCCCCGCACACGCTCGCAGCGCTGCAGGCGCAGCAGCAGCGCGGAGTAGGCGTTCGACTTCCCGCCGGAGCCGGCCGGGGGCGGCACGGCGTCGATCCAGTTGTTGACCTGGAAGAGCGGGCTGTTCGCCGTGCCACGATTCGGCCGGCACGAGGCGGGCGAGGACAGCTCGCTCTGCTTCTTGAAGCTGTAGGGCGTCTCCTGCGTGAGCTCGAAGCCGTTGTGGTACCAGGGAAGGCTGGGGTCGCCGGGGCCCTTCTCGTACATGACGAACAGGCGGCGGTTCGACGTGATCAGCTGGCGCAGCGTCGGCCACGGAGCCTCGCGTCCGTGGGTGTAGACGTACTTGAGCAGGCCGGCCTGCTTGAACGCCCGGCCCGTGTCCTTGGCCGAGATCGCGTCCTCGATGAAGACGACCAGCACCTCGTCGGGGTGACGCTGGAGGAACTGCGTGATCTCCTGAAGGCCGGCCACCAACGGCGTGTCGCCCAGCTCGCACAGCGCGTGGCAGAGGTAGAGGCCGCGGCGGCCGCTCGGCTTGCCCGTGACGTGCGCGCCGAGATGCTCGGCGGCGGTCACGGCCTCCTGGCCGATCTCGTTGACGAGGGCCTGCCGGTCCTTGCCCTCGGCGAGCGCGGACGTCCGCACGATGCCCTTGCTGAGCCCGCCCGCCGTCGAGAAGCCGTAGTGGGTGTCGATCAGCAGCCCGCGGAAGCCGTAGGCGAGCTGCTCGGTGATTCCGCCGTCCTGGTTGGCGAAGAACCAGCCGCGGCGGCGTGCCGCCGACATCGCGTTGTGGGTCGCGGGGAACGCGACCTGGTTGAGCGGCTTGTCGCACAGCTGCGCGTATCCGTTGCACGTCTTCGGGTTTCGGTCGCCGGCGGCCTTGGCGGTCGCGCCCCCGCCGCTCGTCAGGATGATCACCGCGAGCACGATGATCGCCACCGGGATCGCGCCGGCCACGACGAGCGCGCGGCGCTGAGTTCGGACGCGTTCCGCCTCGCCGGCGTCCGCCGTGGGGCGCTCGACGAGCACGAGCATCTCGGTGACCGCGTAGTAGATGCCGTAGCCGCCGGCCACCGTGGCGGCGATCTCGAGCGCCGCGCTCGGGTCCAGGACGACGAGCAGCGACACCAGGAATATGCCCGCGGCCCGCACGGCGCGCAGCCACGGCCGCTCCGGCACGTACAGGATCATCCGCCGCGCGCGCTGCGCGGGACTGCTCGCGTCGAGCGTCCCCAGGACCGACGACGCCGCGGCCGCGACGACGAGTCCGAAGGCGCCGGCGAGCAGCGCCCAGGTGTGGAGGCCGTCGAGGAAGGCGTCCCACACATCGCCGACGGCGGATTGGAGCGTGTTGTTGTCGCCGGAGAAGTTGGCCAGCAGCAGCTCACGGCCCACGAACAGCGCGAGCAGGAGCAGGACCGCGCCCGCCGCGATCGCGCCACCTATCCGGATGAGGATCAGCCGGCGGTCCGTCGCCGCCGCGATCGCGCCGCCGACGCAGAGCAGGCCGAGGATCGGCAGCACGATGCCGAGGAAGCGGACCCTGTCCGCGGCGTCGAGCAGATCGGTGGCCCAGTCCCGGTTGGTGAGGCTCAGGAGTCCGGGCTTGATGTCCTTCGGGATGTGCTTGGCGAGGTCGGGCGAGACGGCCTTCGCGGCGCCCGACACCGCCAGGCCGGCGTCGGCCAGGTCGAGCACGACGCTCTCGCGGTTGCGGTTGAAGAGCAGGTCGTGGGCGTGCACGGCCGCCTTGCGGAACACCGCCCGGAACTGCGGTGAGGCGATGACCCCGTCGATCACGCTCTCCAGCGCCGGGCGGAAGGAGAGCAACTGCGCGCCTCCGCCGGTCGTCACCTGGTTGAGCACGGCGTCGCCGATCGCCGTCCGGACGTTCGCGTGCTGGAGCGCGTGGCTCGCGTGCACGGCGAAGGCGTCGCGATTGACGACCTCCTGGCGGGCGTAGAGCAGCACGCCCCCGACGAGGAGGAGGAACGTGCCGAGGATGACGAGGGCGGTGGCCGCGGTCCTTCGCGGTCGATGGCTGGCGCTCACGCGATCATTCTCTTGCAGGTCCCGGCGTTTGGGCAAGCTCGGGCCCCTGGGAGGCTTCGGGGAACTCTACGGCCACGAGCGGCAGGCCGAGCTCGCGCCGGTCCGGCGAGCCGTGACGCCACTGCTTCAGCGGGACGCTCACGAGCACCAGCTCCGCGCGGCCGTCGCGGAGCGCGCCCTCGGGCACGGAGCCGCGCCAGGACCCGGGCTCGGCCGCGGCGAGCGCGACCCGCCGGCCGTTGACGAACGCCGCCAGCGGCGGCGCGCCGTCCGGCCGCACGCCGCCGGTGTCCAGCCGCAGCCCGCAGGCGCCCGGCGGCACCGGCAGGTCGAGCAGCGCGAGGACCCCGGCCCAGCGCCAGGCGCGCCCGTCCTCGCGCTCGGGGGAATGGACGCCCGCCAGGCGATCGTCGGGGAGCTCCGCCACGGCGAATCGGCGCGCCGGCTCCAGCGGCGCCGGGTCCGGCCGGTGCTCGTCGATCCACCGCAGCTGGGCCAGGGACACGATCCCGGTGTACGCAGTCTCGTAGGCGGCCAATCGATGCGCCTCGCGACCCGGCAGGCGGCCGCGGGTCCACGCCAGCGCGACCTCGATGCGCAAGCGGCCACGTGCGAGACGCGAGCCGATCAGCGACGCCGCCGCCCGCGCCGCCCCCTTGCCTGCCACGGCGCGGGGGGCTCCGCGCCAGCGCCACGTGCCCGGGCGCGCCAGCACGCGGACCGCCGCGCGGGCGAGCGTGCGAGCGATCCGCGGGTCGGTGTCCTGCCGCCCGCGCCACACCGGGCCCGGGGGAATGTAGCCCTCGAGCGCGGCGTCGCCACGCGCCGCGCGGAAGGCGCACTCGCCCGCGGCGAAGTCCAAAACCGGCGGCGTCAGTGCCCGCAGCGTGTTCGTGTAGACGTGGCGGACGCTGGCGCCCACTGCGTAGCCGAGGCGGTGACCCCGGCGGTGGAGCGCGATCGCGAGCGCGAACTCGCTGAACCGGCCCCACTCACCCTCGAAGCCACCGACGGCAAGATAGGCCTCCCGCCGCACTGCGAAGCCGCGCAGGATCGCCTTGCACCAGTGGCCTTCGCGCGAGCACTCGCGGAAGCCCTGTTCGAAGTAGAGCTCTTCCAGACGGGCCGGTTCGCTGGACGTGATCCCGACGCTGCGCAGGCACGCGCCGTCATAGCGCGTCCGCGCGAGGTACCGGACCAACTCCTCGAGGCACTCCGGCTCGGCCAGGCAATGCGGCTCGGTGAACAACAGCATTGGCGCGCGGGCGGCGCGCGCGCCGGTGTCATAGAGGACGATCTCGTGCGCGCCCGGCTGCCGGAGCAGGCGGTCACCGGGACGCAGCGCCCGCTCCACCCGGGCCTCAAGCGCCGGCTCGGCGCCGTCGGACACGACGACCAGCTCGTAGCGGTCGCCCGGCAGTGTCTGCTCCTCCAGCCAGCTCGCGACGGCGCGCTCCGCGTAGCCGCGATGGTCGGGGAGCACGAGGATCACCGAGATGTCGGGCCCTCCCACGGGGGCCGCGCGCACCGACGGCTCGCCCGCCGAAGCGGACCGGACGGGGCCGCCGCGCAGCTCCTCGAACGGGTCGCGGTCCCGCGACGCCGGCAGCACCGCGGCGTCACCGTCGGCGGCGCTCTGCGCGCATGCGACCAGCACCTCCATCCCGTGCAGGGCGGCGCGCGCGTCGCAGGGGTGCGGCGTCCCGTCGAGCAGGGCGTCGCGCACGGCGGCGTGCAGCGCGGTGGTCGCCGCGGCGTACTCGGCGGGACCGCCGGGTGCGCCGTTCTCCCATCCCACGGCGCCGGCGCGCAACAGGCGGCACCCGCCCAGCGCGTGGGCCTCCCCCACACCCTCGGACCCCTGCACGAACACGCGCTTGTCGCGCCACTCGTCCTGGAAATCGCGCCCGCGTTGATGCAGCGGCCCGGTCTCGCACACGGCCCGCAGCCCGCCCTCGAACGCCAGGTAGTGCGTCATCCACTCGGGCGCGTCGCGGCTTCCGGAACGAGCAGCGGCGGGAAGCCCGGCGACCGCCGCCTCGCCGCGCTGGGACATGACCCACTCGACACGCCGCCCACCCGCCAGCCGCAACAGCGCGTCGATCAGGTGCGGGCCCTGATCGAGCAGGTCGCCGCGGCCGACGGCGCGGAGAAACTCGATCTCTCCGAGCGCGCCACGGTCGACCGCGTCGCGCAGCGTGGCGAACGCCGGCACGAAGCTGAGCTGGTGGCCGACCACCAGCAGGACATCGTGCGCCTCGCAGGCCGCCACCATGCGCTCCGCCGCGGCCAGAGTGATGGCGAACGGCTTCTCGACGACGATCGCCCGCACGCCGTCGGCCGCGGCGGCGGCGAGCACGAGGGCCTCGCGCGCCGCCGGCGGCGTGGCCAGCACCACGACGGTCGGCCGCGCGCCGCCGACCGCGGCCTCCAAGGTCGCGTACTCCTCGACCTCGAATTCCCGCGACACCTCGTCGCGCGGCCCGGCGAGCTCATCGGCGACCGCGACCAGCTCGAGCCCGCCGACTTCGCGGAGCGCCTGCGCGTGCTCGCGGCCGCGCGGCCCGCAGCCAACGACGGCGGCTGTCAGTGCCCCGCTCAGCCTTCAAGCACCGTGCCGTCGGCGATGTGGACCTGCTGGTCGCCGGCCGCCTGGACCTCGACATCGCCGGTGACCACGACGTCCGCGCCGAACACGACGTCACCGCGCACGGCGAAGCGCCGCGCCCGGAGCAGGGACGGCGGCCCCGCCGGGAAGCGCGCCTCGAAATCGGCCAGCAGCTTGTAGTGCGCCGGGTCGAGATCCACGAGCGGCGGCCCACCCTCGCGCTCCGGGGCGAGCTCGACGTGCTGGTCCTCGGTCAGGACGTAGCAGTCCGAGCGCAGCGCCAGCAGGTCGTTGGTCGTCTTCACCGGCGCGAAGCGCGAGCGGGGGACGCGCAGCGCCCGGGCGCCCTCGAACACCTCGATCGCGGCCCCCATCGCGGTCTCGAGCTGGAACACCTCGGGCGAGGACGGATCGGTGGGGTCGACGGTCTTGCGGTTGACGATCATCGGGAGGCCGAGCACGTTGTCGCGCGCGCGCAGTGCCTCGGCCAGCGCCGGCAGGCTCACCCACAGCGAATTGGTGTTGAAGTAGCGATGGCGCGAGATGTCCTGGAAGGCGTCCAGGTCGGCCTCGGGTGTCTGGGCGATCTCGCGCAGCAGCAGCCGCCCGCCGGGCCGTTGGGCGAGGTGGCCGCCCTTGCGGTCGGCCTCGGTGCGGTCGGCGACCTCCATCAAGAACGGCGCCCGCTCGGACGCAAACCAGGCGAGGATCCGCGGCGCGAGCACCGCGCCGAGGTTGTCCGAGTTGGATACGAAGGCGTACTCGTAGCCGTGCTCGAGCAGGGACTCCAGCATGCCGGACGTGACGAGCGCGGTGTAGATGTCGCCGTGGCCGGGCGGGCACCACTCGAGGTCGGGGTTCGGCGGCCACTCCACCGGCATGAGGTCCTCGACGCGCAGCTTGGGCTCCTTGTTCTGGACGAAGTCGAGTGGGACCTCGCCGGGGAGCTCGTCGTAGCGCTTCAGCGCGGCCAGCGAGGCGTCACGCGTCGCGAAGGAGTTCATGAGCACGAGCGGGACGCGCGCGTCGAAGCGCCGCCTCAGCTCGAGCACCTGGCGGGCGATGACGTCGAGGAAGGTGAGCCCGTCCTTCACCGGAACCAGTGACTTGGGCTTGGTCATGCCCATGCTCGTGCCCAGACCGCCATTGAGCTTGATGACCACCGTGCGGTCGAGCGCCTCGCGCGCGCCGTCCGGCGGCTCGGGCAGGGCGTCGGCGTCGGGGACCGATTCGACCGGCTCGATCTCCGCCTCGGGGATGAGGCCCGACGCGCCCTCCTCGAGCTGCCGGTAGTAGTGCGCGAAGGTGGCGATCGCGACGTCGGGGACGCCCGCCGCCCGCATCTTCTCCTCGCACAGCCGCAGTCCCTCGGCGCTCACGGCCGCATCCTACGGCGTCGGCGCTCAGCCACTCACGCCGACGGGTTGGGCTGAGGCTCGGCCAGCGGAACGGCCACAGCCACCTCGCCGCCCTGGTCGAGGCCGTGTGGAGTCTTCTCCCAGTAGAACGGGTTGCGGACGAGCTGGATCAGCGCGCGCCATGCGGCCACCGAGTGCAGCACCCAGTAGAAGGGGTTCAGCAGCGCGAACGGCGCCCAGCGCCATCCGCGGTCACGCACGGCGGCGATCACGTTGAGGACGATCATGATCACGTTGCCGACGATCAGGTCGAAAAGCGCGATCCCCCAGAACAGTCCGGAGTCGACCAGCGGCAGGTGCGGCTCGCCGAACCCGTACCAGGCGGCCGTACCCACCCACAGGAACGGGGCGAGCAGGAAGGTCAGCGGGGTTCCGGCGATCAGCAGCAGGAAGCCGACCGAGTCCACGATGCCGACCTGCCGGATCAGGCGCCGGGGCGACCGGGTGTGCACCAGGGCTGTCTGCATGTAGCCCTTGATCCAGCGCGTGCGCTGACGGATCCACGGGCGCACCTGCGCGCACGCCTCCTCGTCGGTGTCGGAGTCGATCACGCCCACGCGGTAGCCCTCCACCGCGGCGCGCAGGCCCAGGTCGGCGTCCTCCGTCACGTTGTGCGGGTCCCAGCCGCCGAGGCCTCGCAGCGCGTCCACGCGGAAGTGGTTGGAGGTCCCGCCGAGCGGGATCGGCAGGCCCAGGCGGTCGAGGCCCGGGAGCATCGCCCCGAACCAGTAGCCGTACTCGAGCCCGAACATCCGCGTCAGCAGGTTCGTTCTGACGTTCCAGTAGCGGAGCCGGGCCTGGACGCAGACCGTCTTCTCGCCGGCCTCCTCGAACGCCGCGACGGCCTTGCGCAGCTGGTCGGGCTCGGGCCGGTCCTCCGCGTCATAGATCACGAGCAGGTCCCCGCGCGCGAGGAACAGGCCGACGTTGCAGGCCTTCGGCTTGGTCCGGGGCTCGGCATCGGGCACG
>DASYIJ010000134.1:0-5324 GCA_035997675.1 Solirubrobacteraceae bacterium | reverse complement strand
TCGGGGATCGTGGTGCCCGGCACCGGCCTGCACCTCAACAACATGCTCGGCGAGCAGGACCTCAACCCGCTCGGGTTCCACCGCCATGCGCCCGGCCGCCGGTTGCCGAGCATGATGAGCCCGACGATGGTCCTCGGCGAGGCCGGTCCTGAGCTCGTGCTCGGGAGCGGGGGGTCCAACCGCATTCGATCGGCGATCATCCAGGCGATCGTCAACGTGCTCGATCGCGGTATGGACGTCGCCGCGGCGGTGAGGGCGCCGCGGCTGCACTTCGAGGACGGCGTCGTGTACGTCGAGCCCGGCGTCGAGCTGGACGGGCTCGGGCACGGCGAGGCGGCGCTCGCACGGTTCCGCGAGCTCAACCTGTTCTTCGGAGGTGTCCACGCGGTCGCGCGCGATCCGGCGACCGGCGAGCTCTCGGGCGGGGGCGACCCTCGGCGCGGCGGGTCGGTGGCGCTCGCGTGAGACGGATCGGTGCCGCCGCGTCATCGCTCGCCGCCGCGGTGGCGATCGCCGCCTGCGGCCAGGCGGGGGCCGACCTGTTCGTCGTCCAGCGCAGCGGCCAGGGGCCCGGCGCGGCCCTCACCCTCCGCGTGGCCGACGACGGCTTCGTGCGGTGCAACGGCGGCCCGCGCCGGCGCATGAGCGACGAGCAGCTCCTGCTGGCCCGCGAGATCCAGCGCGAGCTGGACGGCGACGCCAAGCAGCGCGTGTCGCGACCGCCGGGCCCGGGGTCGGTGCTGTCCTACGCGGTGAAGCTCCAGAGCGGGACCGTGCGCTTCTCCGACACCTCGCCCGGGATCTCCGTCGAGGAGCGCAAGGCCGCGGCGTTCACCCGGGAGATCGCCACCGGCGTGTGCCGGCTGCCCCGCTAGGGCTCAGCCGAAGCGGACCTTGCCGTTGGAGCGCGCGCGGGCCTGGGCACGCTCGACGAAGTCCAGGCGGCGCGCCGCCGCCCGGAACAGGCGTGTGACGAGTCGCAGCCGCGCGTTCTCGGAGCGCAGATCGAGCAGTCCCTGCTTCGCCTCGAGCCCGAAGTCCACCGTCGCGGCCATGTCGTACGCGCTCATCATGCCGAGGTCCACTGCCTCGGGACGGGTGTCGGTGGCCTGCTCGACGAGGTCCGCGTAGGTCTCGTGCGCCGTGTCGAGCGTCTTCTCGTCCACCGCCTCGTTGCGGTCCTCGAGGAACTCCACCTCGCCGGCGGGGTAGGGCAGTGCGTCCTGGCGTTCGAGGACGCGGAACGGCCGGGTGCCGCGGGTCAGGATGTTCATGCCGCCGTCCTCCAGGCGCTCGAGCACCTCGGTGATCTCGCACGCGCAGCCGACCGGGCGCAGGCCGTCGTCCGAGAGCCACACGATCCCGAACTCCGACGCGTCCTCCAGGCATTCGCCGATCATCGTCTTGTAGCGGTCCTCGAAGATGTGCAGCGGCACGACCTCGGAGGGCAGCGCAACGAGGCCCAGCGGGAACAGCGGGAAGTCGCGCTTGATCGTCTCCATCACGTTCAGTCTACGAACGCAGAGGTCCCGGCGCGCGTTCTCGAAGGGCCGTCGAGCGGCATGGGCCGCCGCGGGCGCTTGCGCCCGCGGCGGCCCGGTGCGACGGGCGGCCGGTGCTACCTCACGCAGGGCACGCGGTCGGTCGCAACCTCACGCGCACCGCCATAGCTGGTGTTGATCTGCTCGAACAACCACGAGCCGCGGCACGTCGGCGCCGCCACCAGGAAGTGCACGGCGCGGCCCCGAACACGCACGACCTTGTCGGGGAAATTGAGATGCAGCTGGCTGATGCCGAACAGCGGGCCCGAGCCCGAGGTCAACGGACCGGCGTCGACGACGAATCCGGGGCCGAAGCCGCCCGACGGCGGCTTGATCTCCGCGACCAGCACCAGCGGGACCTGCTGGCCGTTGAGGTTGGCCAGCGCCCGCAGGAGCAGCGCCGCCTTGCCCGCAGCGGTCTTGCCGTTGAACGCGGTTACCTTCGCCTGCACGGGCGTGGCGATGGTCGGGCGGGCGTCGGCCGTGGCCGTGCCGGTGGCGACCTGAGAGGCACGCGGACACTTGTTCTTGTCGATCTGGGCCCGCGTGCAGCTCACGAACGCGGATGGACTCGCCTTGAAGCCCTTGGCGAGACGCACGTCGTTGATGCGCGTCGAGTCGTTGGCTGACGGCAGCGAGCCGTCGACGTCGTTGCCGGCGAAGGAGTCGAACTCGACGCCAACGCCCTGACCCGCGCGGGGCGGGAAGACCTTGAATTGCAGCACGAGGAAGTTTTTCCCCGACGGGCCGCGGGTGGGTGCACCCGCGTGTGCGGTGGACACGACGCCGAAGAGAGCTGCGGCGGCGGCCACAGTGGCGAGAGGCTTGGTTGACACGGAACCCTCCTGTTTCCGGTTTGAGCGATCGAGCGCCGACGCTAACCGACCGCGGAGCAGCGCACAGGGGAGAGGTTTGACGCCAACGTCGCGCGGCCTATGCGAGTAACCGACCTCGGTCGGGGCATGATTGAGACGACCGCCGCCCTCGGCTCGACCCAGGAGGCTCGACATGAACCAGACCACGAAGGTCGCCTTCCTCGGCACCGGCATCATGGGCGCGCCTATGGCGCGCAACTGTGCGGCCGCCGGCCTGGACGTCCGCGCGTGGAATCGCACGCCGGAGAAGGCGCGGGCCCTCGCGGAGCACGGGGTGACGCCGGTGGACTCCCCGGCGGATGCGGTGCGGGGCGCCGACGCCGTCGTGACGATGCTGACCGACGGCGCGGCCGTGGAGGACGTGATGGCGGGCCAGGGCGCGCTGGCGGCGATGGACGACGACGCCGTGTGGCTCCAGATGAGCACCGTCGGCATCGCGGCGACGGAGCGCCTCTCCGGGCTCGCCCGCGAGCGGGGGGTCGCCTACGTGGACGCGCCCGTGGTCGGCACGCGCCAGCCGGCGGAGGCGGGCGAGCTGCTGGTGCTGGCCTCGGGACCCGAGGCGGTGCGCGGTCGGGCCGCCCCGGTGTTCGACGCGGTGGGCCGCGCGACCCGCTGGCTCGGGGAGGAGCCCGGCGCCGGCACGCGCCTCAAGCTCGTGTTCAACGGCTGGCTCGTGGCGCTGATCGAATCGCTGTCCGAGACGCTCGCCTTCTCGCGAGCCATGGGCATTCCGCCGGAGGATTTCCTCGAGGCCATCGACGGCACGCCGATGAACGTCCCGTACGCGCAGCTGAAGGGGAAGGCGATGGCCAGGATGGACTTCTCCGAGGTCGCGTTCCCGCTGCGGCTGGCGCACAAGGACGCACGCCTCGTGCTGGAGGCCGCCGAGGCGGAGGGGATCGAGCTCCCGCTGATGCGCACCGCCGAGGCGCAGTTCGGGCGCGCCGAGGCGGACGGCCACGGCGACGAGGACCTCGCCGCCGTGCACCATGCGGTGGCCGGCTAGGCCGGCCGGCGCGCCGCGAGCATGAGGTTGTAGAAGGCCTCGGGCGGCAGGCGGCCCTCGAGCAGCCGGCGGTCCACCTGCTGGAGCAGCAGGTACCCCCGGTAGGCGTACTGGCGCCACAGCCACGGCACATCGTCGGGGTCGGCCGTCCCCTCGAGCGTGCGGTTGGCCCAACCGAACCACGACGCCAGCAGCTCCTCGCCCGTCACGCGCGGCGCCTCGAAGCCGGCGGCGAGCGCGTGTCGGCGCAGGTCGGCGGGGGCGAAGGCGTGCACGTCGACGAAGAACTCCATGCCATGGTCCCCGCCGACGGGGTGGCCATTGCCATGCACGTGGGTGTGGTCCGGCGCGGCCGGGCCGGCGCCCATCAGCCGCCGCCAGATCGGCGCCAGGGTCACGGCCCCGCGCTTGGGTAGGGCGGCGAGGCGATCGCCGTAGCGCGACGGCTCGCCGGCGAACGCGAGCGTTCCGCCCGGACGCAGCACGCGGTGAAATTCGCCGAATGCGCGCTGGAGGTCGGGGAGATGGTGCAGCACGGCATGGCCGAAGACGAGGTCGAAGGACCCGTCGGGCAAGGCGAGCCGCTCCGCGTCTCCGGCGACGGTCTCGACTTCGAGCCCGAGCTCCGCGGCGTTGGCCTCCAGCGTGGCGAGCATGCCGGGCGAGATGTCGGTGCACACGGCCTCGCGCAGGACGCCCGCCAGCATGAGGTTGAGCGTGAAGTAGCCCGTCCCGGCGCCGATCTCCAGGCCGCGCTGGAAGACCGGGAGCTCGGCGCCCGCGCCGAGCGCCTTGCGCAGCTTGCCGAGCACCTGGCTCTGACCGGTCGGACCGAAGGCGATCCCCCATTTGCCGTCGTACTCCCCGGCCGCGGCATCGTGGTAGCGGACGTTGACCTCGCGGATCTGCGCCGCTGTGGGCGGGGCCGGCATGGCGGCCGCGAACTGTAGCGTTGCGCCGCGTGCCGTCGGATCAGACCTACGTCCAGCGCGACCAGCCGCCCGGCGTCCCGCCGCTCGAGCTGACGGGCGAGCGCACGCTGCCCGACGTGCCCGAGGAGAACTACTGGTTCCGGCGCCACCTGGTCGTGTACCGCTGGATCGGTGAACGCGTAGCCGGCCTTGATGCCGTCGACATGGCCTGCGGCGAGGGCTACGGGGCGGACGTGCTGGCCGCTCGCGCGCGGTCGGTCGTCGGCGTGGACGCCAACCCCGAGGCGCACGCCCACGCGGCGGCCCGCTACACGCGCGACAACCTGCGGTTCGTACGCGACCTCGTCGAGCGGTTCGCGCCCGAGGATCGCTGCGACGCCGTGTCGTTCCTCCAGACGATCGAGCACCTCGAGGAGCCGGGAGAGGTGCTCGATCACCTCCGCTCGATCCTGCGACCCAGCGGCGTCGCCTACATATCCACGCCCAACGTCCTCACGCTGGCGCCGAAGGGTGCCGAGCGGTCGGGCAACCCGTGGCACGTGCGCGAGTACCGCGCGGAGGAGTTCGCGGGGCTGCTGCATGCCCACTTCTCCGATGTGCAGCTGCACGGCCTCTTCCATGCCCGGAAGCTTCGCTGGCACGACTGGATGCTGCGGGCGGGGTGGGACTCGGTGCATCCGCGGGTCGGCCTGACGGGGGCGTTCTACTCACGCTTCACGCCCGCGATCTCCGAGCGCGACTTCGTGCTCCGCGCCGGCGTGCCGGCGCAGCTCCAGCGCGCGCTCGACTTCGTCGCGGTCTGCCGGCCGTGACGGCTCGGGCCGACGCGGGCGAGCTCGCGCTCGTCCTGCACACGCACATGCCCTACGTCGAGGGCTTCGGGACGTGGCCGTTCGGCGAGGAGTGGCTGTTCGAGGCCATGGCGACCTCCTACCTTCCGCTGCTCGACGTCCTGGGACGGGAAGAC
>DASYIJ010000133.1:0-2454 GCA_035997675.1 Solirubrobacteraceae bacterium | reverse complement strand
GGTGCGGCTGCTGACGGCGCAGGAGGAGGTCGACCTGGCGAAGCGCATCGAGCGCGGTGACCTGGACGCCAAGCAGAAGATGGTCGAGTCCAACCTGCGTCTGGTCGTGTCGATCGCCAAGAACTACCGCAACCAGGGCCTGCCCTTCCTCGACCTGATCCAGGAGGGCACGCTCGGGCTGGTCCGTGCGGCTGAGAAGTTCGACTACCGCAAGGGCTTCAAGTTCTCGACGTACGCGACCTGGTGGATCCGCCAGGCGATCGCCCGCGCGCTGGCCGACAAGGCGCGCACCATCCGCATCCCGGTGCACGTGGTCGAGAAACTCAACAAGATCGGCCGCGCGGAGCGCAAGCTCGTCACCGAGCTGGGCCGCGAGCCCACGGCCGACGAGATCGCCGAGGTCACGGGCATCGAGCCCGACGAGGTCGATTCGATCAAGCGCTCGGCGCAGGCTCCGGTGTCGCTGGAGAAGCCCGTCGGGGACGAGGAGGAGTCCGAGTTCGGCCAGTTCATCGCCGACGAGCGGGCCGAGTCGCCGTACGAGCGCGCGGCGGAGATCCTCACCAAGGAAGCCCTCCGCGAGGCCCTGGAAAACCTCTCCTATCGCGAGCGACGCGTGCTCGAGCTGCGTTACGGGCTGGGCGGTGAGCATCCGCGCACGCTGGACGAGGTCGGCCGGACGTTCAACGTCACGCGCGAGCGCATCCGCCAGATCGAGAACCAGTCGCTGAAGAAGCTGCAGTCGCTGGCCGAAGCGCAGAAGCTGCGCGACGTCGCCTAGCGGCGAACGATCTGAGAGCAGCCGTGAAGCGGGGCGCCTTCCGGCGCCCCGTCGTCGCTGCAATGACCCTCTCGTCCTCGACGGGTGCCGCCGGACTCAAGGCCCTCGCGACGGGCGCCGATGCAGCCCATGTCCATGTTCGACATCGACGCCGCTCTGCGCTACCTCATCCAGGCCGAGGGATCCGACCTGCACCTCAAGGTGCCCGTTCCCCCGACCGCGCGCGTGCACGGCCACCTCAGCGCGCTGGAGGGCGAGGAGAGCCTCAAGCCCGCGGACACGGAGCGAGTGCTGCGCTACATGCTCACCGACCCGACCAAGCTGGACGAGTTCGACCGCGAGGGCGAGGTCGACTTCGCCTACTCGATCGAGGGCCTGGCCCGCTTCCGCGTCAACGCATTCCGCCAGCGCGGGTCGATCTCGCTCGTGTGCCGCGCGATTCCGTACTCCGTTCGCTCGATCGACCAGCTCAACCTGCCGCCCGTGATCCGCGCCCTGGCCGAGGAGGAGCGGGGCATCATCCTGCTCACGGGCACCACCGGCTCGGGCAAGTCCACCACGCTCGCGGCCATGATCGATCACATGAACCAGACCATGGCCAAGCACGTGGTCACGATCGAGGACCCGATCGAGTACCTGCACCGCGACAAGAAGTCGGTCATCAACCAGCGCGAGGTCGGTCTCGACACGACGTCGTTCAAGCGCGCCCTGCGCCGCGTGCTGCGTCAGGACCCCGACGTGATCCTCATCGGCGAGATGCGCGACGAAGAGACCGTGCAGACGGCGCTGTCGGCGGCCGAGACCGGGCACCTCGTGCTCTCCACGGTCCACACCGTGGACGCCAGCGAGTCGATCAACCGCATGCTCGACTTCTTCCCTCCCCATCAGCACCAGCAGGCGCGCGCCATGATCGCCGGGACGCTGAAGGGCGTCGTCTCCCAGCGCTTGATCCCGAGCGCCGACGGCGGCGGCCGCGTGGCGGTGTGCGAGATCCTCGTCATGACCGGCCGCGTCCGCGACATGATCATGGACCCGGTCCAGACCGGCCGGTTGCACGAGGTCATCCAGGAGGGCGAGTACTACGGGATGCAGACCTTCGACCAGGCCCTGCTCGGCCACCTGCAGGCGGGCCGGATCACGATGGACGAGGCGCTCAAGGCCGCCACCCATCCCCACGACTTCAAGCTGCTCGTCGCCGCCGAGGGACGTCGCTCCACCTCGATGGCCGACGTCGCGCCGCGCCAGGACGCGGCCGACGACGAGTCCGCCCCGGCGCAGAGCAACGGGCACGGCAACGGCCAGCCGCCCGCTCCGGTCATCCCGCTGGCGCCCGTCGCGCCCGACGGCGAGCCGGAGGATCCGGCCGCGTCCCCGCCCGCGCCGACCGGGGGCGATGCCCCCGGGGCGCCCGGCTCGGTCGCACCGCCCGGCGCCGCCTGAGCCCGTGCGCATCGTCACCGTCCCGATCGACACCTGCCCTTGACGGCGACCGCCGCCGCACCAAGAATCCACGGCCGGTCGCGCCCCCGATCCCCGAAAGGACCTTCCCCGTGCAGACCACCCTCGCGCAGTACAACGAAACCAAGTCGGAGGACTCCTTCGCTCTGCAGAACTCCAAGCTCCTGAAGGTCCGGCTCGATCAGGTGACCGTTCAGGCCAAGCTCGGGTCGATG
>DASYIJ010000130.1:0-2283 GCA_035997675.1 Solirubrobacteraceae bacterium | reverse complement strand
GCGGCCGGGAATGACATGATCGACGACGTCATCGATCCCAGGGAAACGCGGCCGACGATCTGCCGCGCGCTGGAGATGGCCGCGAACAAGCACGTCGAGCGCCCGTGGAAGCGGTCGGGCGTGGTGCCGGTATGAAGTTGTCAGTTGTCAGTTGTCAGTTGTCAGGGCTGAGTAGGCCGTTGAGCATTCGGCCGAGCTCGGCGGCTCGGTCCTGCGCCGAGGGTGGGCACGCCAGACCGCGGTCGACCGCGACATCGATCCAATGCTCGGTCTCAAAGGCCGAGCCTCGCGCGATGAACAGCAGGCGCCGCTGGTCGGCGGTTCCTCGACGTCCAAGGCCCTCCGCGATGTTTGCTCCGACCGAATCCGCCGACCGCACGAGCTGGATGCCAACGGTCCACCTGTCGAAGCTCTCCCACCGGGACGCCGTGCCATGGACCTCACCGGCGAAATCAACCGACTTGCGGTACACGAGCAGATCCCGGAACCCGCGCCACGACATGACCCGTAGAGGCGCGCACGACCGAACCCTCGCCCCTGACAACTGACAACTGACAACTGACAACTCAGGAGCGAAGCGACAGATGAGCCTCGACGACCCGGTAATCATCACCTGCAGCATCTCCGGCGCCATCGCCAACCGCGAGCAGTGCCCGGCGATCCCCTATACGCCGGAGGAGTACGCCGCCGAGGCGCGCCGGGTCGTGGACGAGGGCGGGTCGATGATCCACATCCACGCGCGGACGCCGGAGGGAACGCCCTCCTACGAGATCGAGGACTTTCGCGCGATCACCGAGGCGATCCTGGCCGCCGTAGACGACGTGATCATCAACTACTCGACGGGGGCGATCGGCGTGCCGCTGGAGAAGCGGACCGCCTACCTGCGCGAGCTGCGGCCGGACATCGCGGCGCTGAACATGAGCTCGATGAACTACGCCAAGTACTCGTCCCGGCGCAAGGACTTCGTGTTCAAGGCGGTGTTCGAGAATTCGTTCGACACGATCATCGAGCTGCTCACCGCGATGAACGAGTGCGGCATCAAGCCCGAGCACGAGTGCTTCGACACCGGCCACATCGCGAACCTCGACCCGCTGCTCGACATGGGCCTGCTGCACGAGCCGCTGCAGATCTCCTGCGTCATGGGCGTCACCGGCGGCATCCGGCCCAATGCCCGCAACCTCGCCCACATGGCCGAGAACGTCCCCGGCGGTCCCGATGGCCCGAACGAGTGGGGCGTGATCGGCGTCTCGCGCGACCAGTGGATGCTGGTCGCCGCCGCGCTGACGCTCGGCGGCAACGTCCGGGTCGGCCTGGAGGACAACTTCTACCTGCCGAGTGGCGAGATGGCGGGCTCCAACGGCGACCTCATCGCGAAGGCGCGGCAGCTGACGGAGGACGTCGGGCGCCGGCCGGCGAGCGTGGCCGAGGCGCGCGAGATGCTCGGGGTTCCCAAGCGCGCGGTCGCGGGAGTGGGGGCATGAGCCCGCCGCTGGAGGGCGTCCGGATCCTCGACCTGTCGAGACTGCTGCCCGGAGGGTTCTGCTCGCTCCTGCTGGCCGACCTCGGAGCCGACGTGCTCAAGGTCGAGGACACGGGCATGGGCGACTACGTTCGCTGGGCGCCGCCGTACTACGAGGGCGCCGAGGACAGCGCCAAGTCCGCGATGTTCCTCGCGCTGAACCGCAACAAGCGCTCGATTCGCATCAACCTCAAGGAGGAGGGCGGCCGACACGTGCTCCTGCGCCTCGTCCGCGAGTACGACGTGCTGCTCGAGTCCTTCCGCCCGGGCGTGCTCGACCGCCTCGGTGTCGGGTACGACCGTCTGCGCGAGGAGAACCCGGCCCTCGTGTACTGCGCGATCACGGGCTATGGCCAGGACGGCCCCTACCGCGACCGATCGGGGCACGACATGAACTACCTCGGGCTGATCGGCCTGCTCGGTCTCACCGGCGACCGCGACGGGCCCCCCGTCCAGGCGGCCGGCCAGGTCGCCGACCTCGGCGGGGGCGCGCTGATGGCCGCGGTGGGGATCCTCGCCGCCCTGCGCGAGCGCGAGCGCTCGGGCCAGGGCCAGCTCGTCGACGTCTCGATGGCCGACGGCTCGCTCGCCTGGCTGGCGATGGTCGCGGGTCGCTACTTCGCCGACGGCGTCACGCCGCAGCGCGGCGACGCCGAGCTGGCGGGCGCGCTCGTCTGCTACCGGCCGTACGCGTGCGCCGACGGCTGGGTCACGCTCGGGGCGCTGGAGCCGAAGTTCTGGGCCGCGTGGTGCCGCGGCGTGGG
>DASYIJ010000119.1:0-9835 GCA_035997675.1 Solirubrobacteraceae bacterium | reverse complement strand
CGAGGCGACGCTGCGGCCGTAGATCACGTTGCGAAGCTCGGGACGAGCGCCGCGGAGTGCCGCGTACTGGCGGCTGTAGTCATCCGACGCGGCCTCGATGAGGTCGCCCGGCTGGACCTCGTCGCCGCTCGTGTAGCGCCCGTCGTCGAGGAAGCGCAGCGTGAGCTGCTCGCCCGCAGTCGCCACCACCGTGCCGTCGGCGCGTTGCAACCGGTTGCCGGGGTTGGCGGTCCACTCCTCCGCCGAGTCCGCGAAGTAGCCCTCGAGCGAGTCGTAGCGCAGGCACGGGGCGAAGCGCCGCAGCAGCGCGGCGGTGTCGGGCTGGGCGTTCATGTGTCGAACCGATCCTCGGAGATGCCCACGCGCTTCGTGAATGTGCTGTCGAACACGCCGTCGGGATCGAGCCGGCGTCGCACGTCGAGCCAGTCGCCGTAGCGGGGGTACATCGAGGCCACCAGACCGTGGCTTCCGGTCAGCGTGTTCACCTGGCCCCAGTGCGGCCGGCCGCCGAGCTCGTACAGCGCCTCCTCGTAGGCCGCGAGCAGCTCGTACCCGCCCTCGGTGCGCGTGAGCTGGATGAGCTCGATCATCATCGTGTCCCGGCCCTGCATCATCGACATGTGAGCGGGCGATGCCCGGACGAACCGAAACGAGATCGGCGAGCTCTGGTACACGTCGCCGAGGCGCCGGCGCTCCGCCGCGACGTCGATGATCCGGTCGACCGCCTCCAGATGGCGCCCGTCCATCGGGACGCCGATCTCGGCGGAGTACGCCGGCAGGACGTTGGCCGCGCCGATGTTCAGCACCTTGTAGCTGACCTCCTCGTAGGAGTCCTTGATCAGCGCCCGGATCGCGTTCTCCAACAGGAACGGTGAGAGGCTGGGCCGCAGCCCGACGATCAGGTTGATGATGTTCGGGGTGAACGGGAAGGCGGACGCGAGCTCGACGAGCCAGTTGCGCGTGCGCTTGCTCCACCACCGGCGCGCCGGGTCGTCGGTGTAGTTGCGCGTCGTCACGAGGCACGGGTAGGCGTGCTTTCGCGTGTAGGGGCTGAACAGCACCTCGTAGTGGCGGTTGTCGCGCAGCACGGCCCCGTCGGCCAGGTCCGCGCGGACCTTCTCCCAGGTGTGGAACTCGCGGACCTCTCGCAGGAAGTACCTGGGCTCGACCTCGAGCATCGCCGTGCACAGCACGCCCATGGAGCCCATGCCGACGACCGCCCCATCGAACCAGTCGTCGGACTGGACGAGCGTGCGCCGGTCGCCGTGATGCGCGGCGAACGCCGCCGGGTCCGTCGGGCCGTCGGCTCGCTCAATCCGGTACACGCGACCGTCGCCGGCCACGAGGTCGAGCGAGCGCACGAAGTCGTTGAGCGGCCCGAACGTGATCCCCGAGCCGTGGGTCGAGGTCGAGCTGACGCCGGCCACCGTCTGGTGGTCGTAGCCGCCCATGTTCGACAGCGCCAGGCCCTCGCGGTCCAGATGGGCGTTGAGCTCCTTGATCCGGATGCCGGCCTCGGCACGGACCAGCCGCCGCTGCCCCCACTCGGGACGCACGAAGTCGGGCTCGGGCGCGGGCACCCGGCGGAGCCCGTCGGTCCGGACCAGGAATCCGGTGGTGAGCGCGACGTCGGACCAGGAGTGGCCCGAGCCGACCGCCCGGACGTTGGCGCCCGTCTCCCTCGCCTCCCCGACGATCGCCGCGACCTGGTCGATCGTCTCGGGCGCGTAGATCCGCAGGGGATCGACCGACTGGTTGCCGAGATGGTTCTCCCAGGTCGTCCGAACGTCGAACGGCGCGTCCGCGGTGGTCACGGGCTGCGCTCCGCGAGCAGCTGCTCGACGCCGCGTTCGGCCAGCGCGGCGATCGTCTTGGAGGGGTTGACGCCGAGCGCCGTGGGGACGATCGAGCCGTCGAGCACGTAGAGGCCCTCGTGGCCGTGGACCTTGCCGGCGTCGTCGACCACGCCGGCCCTCGGGTCGTCGGCCATCGGGCAGCCGCCGAGCGGGTGCACGGTGATGAACTTGCCCAGCGGCCCCGCGTCCAGCGCGAAGAACGACTTGGCGTCGGCGGCCTGCGCCAGCTCACCGGCCGCGTGGCGCATGCCGTCGAAGAGCTCGGCGCTGTCGGCCTTGCTCCAGCGGATGTCGAAGCAGCGCAGCAGCGGCGTCAGGCGCATCCGCCCGCTCGCAGTGTCTCGGCCAATCATCAGGAAGACGAGCGAGTCGCCGATCGGATGGCCGCGCCGCAGCTTCACGTTGCGGTGGGTGACGCGGCGGTCGCTCAGACCGAGGCGCACCGCTGCGCTCTTGAGGCGCAGGACGACGCGTCCCCATCCGGTCAGCGCGTTGACGCCGCGCACGATCTCCAGCAGCCCGCCGAAGTTCTCGGGCAGGCCGCCGTCGGCGACCATGAAGCCGCGATCGGCGTAGTCGAGCCGGCTCGTCATCGACGGTCCGTACTCGGTGCGGGCGCCGGCCACGTCCTGCGCCGCCGGGTCGACAGCCAGGCCGAGCGCGTCGCCGTTGCCCGAGAAGCGGGACCCGAGCGCCGGGGAGAGCCCGCCGAGGCGGCCCTGGTTCTTCAGCAGCAGGCGGCTGGTCCCGACCGTGCCGGCGGCGAGGACGAGCACGGGCGCCTCGACGTCGCCCTTGGTCCGGTACTGGAGGTCGCGGAACCCCACCCGCCAGCGGCCGCCCTGCTCGGACGGCGGGTCGATGCGGAGCACCTCGTGCAGCGGATACACCTCGGCCCCGTGCGCCTCCGCGCGCGCGATGTACGTGATGTCGACCGTGTTCTTGGCGTGCAGCGGGCAGCCGATGTCGCAGCGTCCGAGGTTGTCGCACCCGTGCTGGAAGACGCCGCTGAACGGGTGCCGGCGGTCTTCGCCGAAGTGCACCGCCAGCGGCAGCCGACTGGGTTCGCGCCCGGCGCGGCGCCCCATCGCGTCGAACGCCCGGACCTTCGGGAGCTCGGGCACGTCGGGCGTGGGACGCGGCTGGAGCGCGTCCTCGGTGCGGTCGTAGTAGGGGTCGAGGCTGGCGCGGTCGATCGCGGCCGGCCACGCGGCATCGTCGAACAGGTCCTCGGGAGCGCGGAGCTGCACGTTGGCGTACACGAGGGAACCGCCGCCGACGCCCGCGGCCGTGAGCACCGAGAGGTCTTTCATCAGCCGCAGGTCGAACATGCCGCCGGGGTTGAGCCAGTGGTGCCAGAAGGCGAAGGGCGCCTGCTCGGGGCGGTCGGGGAAGTCGCCCGGGCCGAAGCGCCGGCCCCGCTCGAGCACGCAGACGCGCCAGCCCTGCTCGGCCAGGCGGCAGGCGGTGATGCCGCCGCCGAACCCCGAGCCGACGACCACTGCGTCGTACGCACGCTCCACGACCCGACACTAACCGGAGGGCCAGGCCGCTCGCCACCGCGATGGTACGCGCGGCTACGGGTGCCTCGGGGCGCTCAGCCCAGGATGTTCACGGCTCGCGCGACGACCAGCCCGACGGTCACCAGCGCGGACACGCCCTGGACGCCCATGATGATCTTGGCGGTCTGCGTCAGCGGCATGGTGTCGGTGGGGCTGAACGCCGTGGCGTTGGTCAGGGACGTGTAGAGGTAGTCGAGAAATCCCGGCATCCAGCCCTTTGGGGCGAACTGCGGGTTCTCCATCTGCGGGAACTGGAAGTCCGGCCAGGCGTGGGGATTCTGGTGGCGCTCCACCGGGCCGCCGCGATCCATCTCCCAGTACCAGACGGCGAAGAGCAGCACGTTGGTGACCCACAGGACCACGCCCGACAGGATCAGGCTGTGGCCGCCGGCCTTGCCCCCGTTGATCAGGAAGTGGACCAGCAGGACGAGCGACACGACGTTCGTGAGGGTCACGAGGCCGATGACGAGCAACGCGAACCGCCGAACCCGGGGCGAACGCGTGCCGGCGCGCGACGGGGCGATAACAACGAGGAGCAGGAGCAGCACCGCCTCGACGATGGGCACGAGCAGCTTGGGGCCGATGACGATCTTCTGCGACAGCGTCAGGTGGAGCGCGATGGCCGCCCCGACCGCCAGCTGGGCCGGCCAGAGCGGGTCGCCGCCCTCGAGGCGGTCGCGGAGACGCTTGGTCTCGAGCTCCAGGCGGCGGGACGTGTTCCTGTCAGGGGACATGCCAGCGACCGGCGATGCGGGTCAGCTGATGTGGTGGCGCCAGATCGACGCCATCGGGAGTATTCAGGAGTCCCGCGCCGCGCCCCGACTTCCCCGTCCGCCCGTACTGCCAGACGATGCGGTGCCGGCGCGGATCGATAACGATCACGCGGTGGTTGGCGTCGTCATTGGCAAGGACGTCGCCGTTGGGTAGCGGAAGCGCGAGGGACGGCTGCGCAAGCGCGTCCCGGCCGCTGGGCGCGAAGCGCCAGCGCAGCGCTCCGCGCTGGTCGAAGGCCTCGACGGCCCCCGGGATCGTGTAGTCCGCGCTGAGATAGAGGCCGCGGCTGATCTCGTTCGTGTCGGAGGGATAGGTGAAGCCGGGCGGATGGACCGCCGCCCGGAGATGTCCCTTTCGATCGAGCACGTCGGCCCAGTCGCCCGTGATCTCGGTGATGACCGTGCCGCCGTCGCGCAGGGGGAAGGCGCCGTTCGGGCTCCCCAGGGCCGCCGGCGGCGCGTGGTCGCAACGGCCGACCCCGCCCGCGACCGCGCGGGCTCGATGATGGTGCGGGTCGATCCTGACCACGCGGCAGTTCTTGATGTCCGCGGCGATGATGGAGCCGTCGGGGAGAGGCAGGGCGTCGTCGGGATTGTGCAGCCGGTTGGCGCCGAAGCCTGGCTCGCCGGATTTCCCGTACCGGTACACGATGCGGTGACGGGCCACGTCGATCACGCTGATCGTGAAGTCGTCCTCCTGCGTCGCGTAGATCAGGCGACCGTCCCGGCTGAAGAACGCGTCGTCGGGGACGCGAAAGTGCTCGCCGTGGCGCAAGTCGCCCGGGCGCGGGAACCGCCACACGATCGCGCCGCGCGGGCTCACCTCGAGCAGCCGGTTGTTCCCGCGGTCGGCGATCAGGATGTTGCCCGGCAGCACACGCGGGTCCGAGCCGGCGCGCAGAACGGCGGGCGGCGGCGACGCCGATCCGCCGCGGCGTGCCCCGAGCGAGAGGATGTCCGGCCGCGCTCCCGCGGCGCTGCGCCCGCCGGCGACGAGGATGTCCCCCGGGCGGCCCACGGCCGCCGGGTCGGCGAGGCCGTCGGGCAGCATCCCGGCGCGGGTCACGCGACCCGTGTTTGTGTCGACGGCGAGGATCTCGCGGCTCGGCCGGCCCTGGTCGGTCCGCCCTCCGATGACGTACACGTAGCCGGCGTAGCTCGCGGCGGCGGCGTGGCTCAGGGGCAGCGGCAGGCGGCCGATCCGTCGCAGGGCCCGAGTGCTGGTGTCGAAGAGGTAGACGTCGCGACTGCTGCGCTGGCCGTCGGTGCCGCCCGCGATGACGACCCGAGACCCAACCGCCGCCACCGCGCTGTAGCGCAGGGGGCGCGGGAGCCGGGCCACGACACGCGCGGGGCCTCCCGGGCGCCACCGGAGGATCGTCGCCAGCGGTTGCGTGCCCGTGAAGCCGCCGACGAGGTAGGCGGTGTCGCCGACCACCGCGCTCGCGAGGTCGGATCGCGGTTGGGGCAGGTGGCCCGCCGGCGACGCGACCGCGCCCGAGGCTCCGACCTGCAGGATCCGGTCGGTCGAGGCGACGTCGCCGCCGCCGAACAGGTACACGCGACCGCCCAGCGCGCCGGCCGCCGCGTCGTGCAGCGCCGCCGGAAGGGTGCCGTGTCCGGCGACGGCGCCGTCGCGCAGGAACGTGACCTCGCTGCGGGAGGCGCCCGTCGGGCTCAGGCCGCCGACCAGGACCGTCCGATGCGGGTCGACCAAGGCCGCCGCCGCGGCCTCGACGGGCGACCCCAGGGTCCCGAGGCCGCGGGCGACCAACTGCGGCGGGGCGGAGACCCGGTGGATCTGCGGCGGTACGGCTGGACGGGAGCCGACCGACGTCGACCTCCCCCCTGACTGGCTGAGCAGCAGTACGGCGATCGCGGCGCCGGCGACGCCGGCGAGCACCGCCGCGATTGCGACGCGCCGGGACCGGCGCCTGCGCGGCGGCCGGTGAGAGGTGAGAATTGGGGGCCTGGGCATGTCGATGGCACTCGATCGCCTCGTATGGCCCTACAAGGACGAGCGCCCGGTCGTCGACTCGACAACCGAGCGTTCCTGCATGCCAGCACGGTAGCGGGGCGAGGCCTCGCACCCGCAACTACCCTGGAGTGCATGGCATACACGACCGCGGAGGGGCAGCAGGAGCTGCTCGACACCCTGGCGGGGGCAACCGACGACATCGGACTCGCGCTCGCCGCGCTGGGCGCGGCGTACGAGCAGCTCGACGAGGTCAACGCCGATCGGCTCGAGGACGAGCTCTTCGGCCCGGTCCAGGTCGCCTACGGCCGGGCGAAGCGGACGTACGCGACGTTCGTGGCCCGCCACGAACTGAGCGGCCGGACATTCGAGTCACAGCCTCCCGGCCTGCCGTCGAGCGGCCCGAAGGGGTTCATCGAGAGCGCGGTCAATGCGACCGACCGGGCGGACGGCGCCCTCTCATCGCTCCAGGATTCGATGCTGCCGGTCGAGGTCGGCGACGCCGATCTGCGGGCGGGCCTCACGGACGTGCGAGGACTGCTCGGCGACGTGCGGGCGCGGGCCCGCGAGGTCGTGCGGACGCTGGGCCGCTAGCGCGCTCCTCGGCCGACGGCCAGCTACCGACGAATCGAACCGAATCGGACCGAGTTCGGGCGGTATGGTCGTCTCTCCACGAGCCAAGGGGCTGCTGCCATGCATGTACGTGTCGTCAGATTCACCGACGTGAGCCCCGAGCGGGTCGAGGCGCTTCTCGCCCGCATCGAGGAGTCCGGCGGACCGCCCCCCGGTGTGCCCTCCACCGGCCTCAAGATCCTGGTCGACGAAGCTCAGGGAACGGCGGTGGTCCTCCAGTACTTCGACTCGGAGGAGGACATGCGCACAGGTGCCGAGGCGTTGAGCGCAATGGATGCCTCCGAAACGCCTGGCACGCGCGCATCCGTCGACATGAGCGAGGTGAAGCTCGAGCTCGAGGTCAGCCCGCCGGCGTAAGCACCTCGCCCACCGAGGCGCGTTAGCCTTGCGCCATGGCCAAACGGGTTGTGCTCATGCTCGCTCTGGCTGGGCTGCTCGTATCCGTCCCGCAGGCCTCGGCTCGCCGACATAGCTGCGGCAAGGTCGGCGGGTGGGAGGTCTCCGCACGACACATCTCCTGCTCGGAGGCTCGGACCGAGGTCGCCGCCTGGCAGGCCACCGACCTCAGCGTCTGCATTCCGTTCGGCTGCCGCGTCCGCGGCTACAGCTGCCACTGGCGGCACCGCGACCATCTGGTGTGCCGCCGTGGTCGACGCGCAGCGATCGCCCGGCCCTGACATCGACTCGCCGCGCCGGCGATTCGCGCCGGCGCCGGGCGCTCTCGGTCAGGCGCGCGGCCTGGGTTTCCCTCTACGACTCGCCGTGCGGTTCACGAACGGGTGGTAGTCCCGGCACGGCTCGCCCCTGAGACCGGGACATGGCGGGAGGCCGGTGGGAACGCCCACGCCCGGCACAACCGGCAGCAGGAGCCTGGATCGCATCCGCTTGGAGTGGGCGATCGAGACCGTGGCGGTCCCGTTCGGGTTCGTCTCGCCGAACGACCAAATGGGCTGGTCGCCGTTCGGGGCCGTGATCGTGACCCGGATTCGCGAGCCGGCGCGGTAGACGTGGCCCTCGTAGTAGAGCGGGATCGTGACCTCGACGAAGCGGTTGCGCGGCAGCGGCGACACATCGGCTTGCCTGAGGCTCAGGACGGGCTCGAGCAGGGTGCTCTTGGCACGGTCGAGCTTGCGCTCGTTGGCTCGCACCCAGCCGTTCTGCACGAAGGTCTCCTTGCCATCGGGCCTGACCTCGGTGAGCGTTGCCTGAAGATCGACATTTGGAGTGGAGGACCGGACCCAGGCGTGCACGGCGCCGGCGCCGATGACGGTCGTGTTGCCACTGAGGGGGCCGGTCAGATAGGACGCCGCGCTGCCCGCCGGGTTCTGAACCCACTGATACGCGGGGGACGCCGTCCACAGGCCCCCGGAGCCAGACGCGGTGTCGCCGTGGAAGTCGGTCAGTTGGCGGGCATGAGCGTTCCAGGTGAACGAGTCCGCCCCCGCCCGCGCGGGTGGGCGGTTGCGAAGCGCGCTGCCGTTCGCGAGGTACCACGATCGGGCGGTGGTGCCCGGAATCGGGAAGCTGGGCCAGGACTGCTCGAAGGCGGGGCTCGGGTCGCCCGCCTGCGGGCCGCCGGCACCGTTGTCGAAGAGGACGCGGATCGGCTTGAGCCCTTCGAACGCCGCCAACGCACCGGAGTAGGTGGGCTGCGCCTGGATCGGGTCGGGCGGCATCGTCACCCCCGTTGTGCCCATCGCCTCCTGGTAGATCACGGGCGCGGCGGCGTGGATGGCCGCGGCGTTCAGGATCGGCGGCTGTCTGGCGACGTAGAGCTCGAGGAAGTCGTACCACCGGTTGAACGTCTCGGGGTCGAGCGAGTCGACGTGAGTGCCGTTGGTGAAGGTGAACCATTTGCGCTGGGTCCCGGTGAAGTGCTCGGCCAGGACGGGACAGTGGCCGCCCGTCTGCTCATCCGTGAACTGGCAGGCCATGAACGTCGGCACGTTGATCTTGTGGACGAAGGTGATCGGCGCCAGCGGGTCGGCGACCGCTGGCACGTAGTGATCGTTGGCGCGGATCTTGGCCATGAGGTTGGCCGCCTCGCCGTGGAGCACCTGGTTCGCCTTGCAGGTCTCATCGCCCCCCTGGACGCGCTTGTAGGCCCAGCCCTGCCCGCCGTTGGGTGACGCCGGCTCGGCGTCGTGGATTCGCTCCTGAGCCCAGGCCACCGCGAACCCCGTGTTCAGGATGCCGCCCGGATAGAGGGTCGTCTGCGTGGCGTCGAGCACCGAGAGCGGCGAAATGGCGGCCAGGCTCGGCGGGTTGTTCTGGGCGGTGAACAGCTGGCTGATCCCGCCGTAGGAGATGCCCATCATCCCGACCTTGTGATGCAGGGCCCACGACTGCCGCGCGATGGTCTCGATGACGTCGTAGCCGTCGAGGTTCTGCAGCGGCTCGAAGAAGTCGTAGGCACCGGCCGAGCAGCCGGTGCCGCGCATGTTGACGTCCACCACCGCGAAGCCCATCAGGTTGGCGAGGATCGCGATCCCGCTCTGAGGTCCGGCCGGGTCCGCGTACCCGTAGCCCGAGTACTCGATCAGGGTGGGGTAGGGCCCGTTGCCGACCTGCGGGAGACGTATGCCGCCCGGCAAGGAGACGGCATTCGCCACGTCCTGCGGCGGATGCACGTAGATGGACAGCTTGGTGCCGTCGCGCGTGGTCAGGTAGCCGTAGCCGCTGGAGGGAATCGTCTGGCCGTAGACCTGGGTGCTCGGCGGGGCCGGCTGGGTCGAGAGCACGGTCAGCGGATCCGATTCGGCGCCTCCCCCGGCGGGACGGACGCGATAGCCGCTTCCCGGCGTCACGTTGCGAAACAGGAGGCCCCCTAACGAGTTGGCCTGCTGGGTGGCGACCGTCCGACCGGCGCCGTTGAGCAGCGACGTCTGCGCGTTCGGGGCCAGTCCGGTGACGTAGACCTGTTCCACGCTGCCGTGGGCGCTGAACGACGGCTGGGCGCCGGCACTCGCTGCGGGCACGCAGACGAACGCCAGCACGGCGCCACACAGCGCAACCCACAGGCGCAACCGCCGCCCG
>DASYIJ010000063.1:0-4692 GCA_035997675.1 Solirubrobacteraceae bacterium | reverse complement strand
CGCTTCGCGCCGGCCGCGGGCAACGGCTACACGCTGCTCGGGGCGCCCACGATCACCGGGAAGTTCGCCGTCACCGGGCCGCCCGGCACCGCCGAGATCGCGGCGCGCCTCTGGGACGTCGCGCCCAACGGCGGCCCGCAGGCACTCGTCGCGCGCGGGGTCTACCGGCCCAACGGCGACGGCTCGACCGAGCTCTTCCAGCTCCACCCCAACGCGTGGCGCTTCGCGCCCGGCCACCAGGCCAAGCTCGAGCTGCTCGGCAACGACGCGCCCTACGTGCGTGCCTCCAACGGCACGTTTTCGATCGCCGCCACCGACGTGGTGGTGAAGCTGCCGGCCCACGACAGCCCCGGCGCCGCGAACGGCCAGGTCGGGGCGCCCTCGGCGCTGTTCGTGCCCCCGGGCGGCCGGCTCGTGCCCGGTCTGGTCTCGCTGCGGCTGCGGGTGAGCTATCGCCGTGCGGCGCGCCGGGCCCGCGGCTCGCGCCGCGCGCCGTCGTGCCGCTGGCGCAGCGCGCGGGTCTCGGTGGGCGGACGACGGCTGTCCGCCGTGCGCCGCGTGGACTTCCTCGTCGGGTCGCGACGGCTGGCGCGCGACGGGCACGCGCCCTTCGCCGCGACGATCGCGTCGACGCGGGTCAAGCGGACGCACTCGCGGCGCCTGCGCGTGGTCGCGACGCTCGTGGACGGCAGCCGCATCACGACCGGCCGCACACTCCGGCGCTGCTGATCTGAGCGTACGAGCGTACGTGATAACGTACGCACCGTGGTCACGGAGACCGTCGAGACAAACGGAACCCCGCCGGTCGGCCTTCGCATTCGGGCGCTGCGCGAGGCGGAGGGCCTGTCGCTGCGCGACCTGGCCGACCGCAGCGGCGTGAGCGCTCCGATGCTGTCGCAGGTGGAGCGGGGCGAGACGAGCCCCACGCTGGCCGTCGCCATGCGGATCGCCGCCGGGCTGGAGCTGCGGTTGTCCCAGCTCCTGCGCCTCGACGAAGGCGGTGCCGTGACCGTCGTTCGGGAGGCCGAACGCCGCAAGGGCGGCGGCCGCGGGCACCGCTACGAGCTGCTGACGCCGCCGCTGCCGGGGCAGCGGGCGGAGGTCTCGCGCCACGTGCTGAACCCGGGCGCACAGACCGGAGGCCCCGGCGACCCGCCGATGCACGAGGCGGGGAGCCGTGAGACCGCGGTCGTCGAGACTGGCACCGTCGTGCTGTCCTGCGACGGGGACCGCCACGAGCTCGAGGCCGGCGACGCCGTGACCTTCGACGCCGACCTGCCACACCATTTCGAGAATCCGGGATCGCAGGACGCGGTGCTGCTCGCCGTCGTGAGCGCCGGCCTGCGCCGCAGCTGACCCGAGGAGCCCCATGCCCAAGACGCTGTTCGACAAGATCTGGGAGACCCACGAGGTCGCCGACAACCTGCTCTACATCGACCTGCACCTCGTACACGAGGTCACCAGCCCGCAGGCCTTCGACGGCCTGCGGCTCGAGGGCCGGCCGGTGCGCCGCCCCGACCGGACGCTGGCCACCGCCGACCACAACGTCCCGACCGACGGGACGTCGGCGGCGGCCCAGATTCGCGACAAGCTGTCCCGCGTGCAGGTCGAGGCCCTGGAGCGCAACTGCGACGAGTTCAGCATCCCGATCTACTCGCTGGGGTCCGACCGCCAGGGCATCGTGCACGTCATCGGACCGGAGCTCGGCGTCACCCAGCCGGGCATGACGATCGTGTGCGGCGACTCGCACACCGCCACGCACGGCGCCTTCGGGGCGCTCGCCTTCGGCGTCGGCACGAGCGAGGTCGAGCACGTGCTGGCGACGCAGTGCCTGGCGCAGCAGAAGCCCCGCTCCATGCGCATCCGCTACGAGGGCGAGCTCGGCTTCGGCGTCACCGCCAAGGACCTGATCCTCGGCACCATCGGCCAGATGGGCGTCGAGGGCGCCGTGGGCCACGTCGTGGAGTACGCGGGACCGGCCGTCGAGGCGCTGTCGATGGAGGGCCGCATGACCGTCTGCAACATGACGATCGAGGGCGGTGGCCGGGCGGGGATGGTCGCCCCCGACGACACTACGTTCACCTGGGTCGAGGGCCGCCACGCCGCGCCCGAGGACTTCGAGGCGGCGGTCGAGGGCTGGCACGACCTGCGTACGGACGAGGGCGCCGAGTTCGACCGCGAGGTCGAGGTCGACGCCGGCACGCTGTCCCCGATGGTCACCTGGGGCACGACGCCGGGCATGGTCGTGGGAGTGACCGACGCCGTTCCCGAGCCCAACTCGGAGGGCGACGAGCGCGCGCTCGAGTACATGGCGCTCGAGCCCGGCACGCCGATGCAGGACATCCCCGTCGAGCGCGTGTTCGTCGGCTCGTGCACGAACTCGCGCATCGGCGACCTGCGCGCCGCCGCCGAGGTGGTCGACGGGCGCCGGGTGGCCGACGGCGTCCGCGCGATGGTCGTGCCCGGGTCGGTCGGGGTGAAGACCCAGGCCGAGGCCGAGGGCCTGCACCGCGTCTTCGAGGCCGCCGGCTTCGAGTGGCGCGGCGCCGGGTGCTCGATGTGCCTGGGGATGAACCCCGACATCCTCGAACCCGGCGAGCGCTGCGCGTCGACGTCGAACCGCAACTTCGAGGGCCGGCAGGGCCGCGGCGGGCGCACGCACCTCGTCTCGCCTCAGATGGCCGCGGCGGCCGCGGTCGAGGGGCACTTCGTCGACATCAGGGAATGGCGCTGATGGAGCCGATCACCCTCATCCACGGCGGGGTCACGACCCTCGACCGCGCCGACGTCGACACCGACCAGATCATCCCCAAGCAGTTCCTCAAGCGGGTGGAGCGCAGCGGCTTCGGGGAGTTCCTGTTCTTCGACTGGGCGAAGCAGCCGGGGTGGGAGCTCCCGCGCAATCCGATCCTCGCCACCGGGCGCAACTTCGGCTGCGGCTCGTCGCGAGAGCACGCGCCGTGGGCGCTGGAGGACTACGGCTTCCGCGCGATCATCGCGCCGAGCTTCGCCGACATCTTCTACTCGAACTGCACCAAGGTCGGATTGCTCCCGGTCGTGCTGGACGAGGAGGAGGTGCGCGCCGTGATGGCCGAGGGCGAGGCCGCGATCGATCTCGAGGTCCAGGAGGTCGAGTTCGCGGGCACGGTGGCGCGCTTCGAGATCGACCCCGAGATCAAGTACCGCCTGATGAACGGACTCGACGACATCGGGCAATCGCTGGAGCGCGTCGATGACATCGCGCGCTTCGAGCGCGAGCGCGAGCGGACCGGCCCCGTCACCACGAATCTGTGACATCCTTTTCGACGGGATAGCTCGCGGGCGTCCATGGAAGGCGAGCCGCGGGGTCAAAGGACTCGCGGGTGGCAGGGAAGGCAGCCCGTGAGATTCACGGAAGCGACCCGCGGGAGGGTCATAAATGAACAAGCTCAAGCTGTGCGTCGCGTGCGCCTCGGTGCTCGCCACGCTCGTACTCGTGCCGGCTGCGTCGGCGTGGGCGCCGGCCGCGTCGGCCGCGATCCATCCTGGCGTTCAGACGTTCACCCAGGGCGGGCAGTGCACGTCGAATTTCATCTTCACCAGCGGCTCGACCGTGTACATCGGCCAGGCCGCCCACTGCTCGGGCACGGGTGGCAACACGGCGACCGACGGGTGCTCGAGCGGCACGCTGCCGGTCGGGACCCCGGTCACCGTCACGGGTGCCAGCAAGCCGGGCACCATGGTCTACAACTCGTGGGCCACGATGCAGGCCAAGGGCGAGACAAACCCGGACACCTGCGCCTTCAACGACCTCGCGCTGGTCCAGCTCGATCCGGCGGACGTGGCGAAGGTCAACCCGTCGGTACCGGGCTTCGGCGGGCCGACCGGGGTGGCCGAGGCACCGACGGCCGCCGGCGCCACGGTGTACACGTACGGCAACTCCGAGCTCCGCGGCGGCGTGACCAAGCTCAGCCCCAAGCAGGGCACGGTCGTGCAGCAGCAGGGCAACGGCTGGAGCCGCGACGTCTACACCGTCAGCCCGGGCATCCCGGGTGACTCCGGCAGTGGGTTCCTCGATTCCGGTGGTAAGGCCATCGGCGTCCTCAGCACGGTGCAGATCGCCCCGCTGGCGGGGTCGAACGGCGTCGGCGACCTGGCGCGCGAGATCACGTACATGCACGCCAACGCCAACGGCGCCAATGTCGAGCCGGGCACGCAGCCGTTCAACGCGAGCCTGGTCAGCGCCATCCTCGGCGCCTAGGACCTCCGCGCACGGCACGGCGGGTACAGTGCCCGCCGTGCCGGCGCGCCGCATCGTCACGCTTCCGGGCGACGGGATCGGCCCCGAGATCCTGGCGCCGACGCTCGACGTCCTGAACGAGCTCGGCGACTTCGCCTACGACGAGCACCGCTTCGGCGGCGCGGCCATCGATGCCCACGGCACGGCGCTCGTCGACGAGACGCTGGCGGCGTGCCGTGACGCCGACGCCGTCCTGCTCGCCGCGGTGGGGGGGCCGCGGTGGGACACCACCGATCCCGCCGCCCCGCGGCCCGAGCAGGGCCTGCTCGATTTGCGCAAGGGCCTCGGCCTGTTCGCGAACCTGCGACCCGTCCGGCCGTTGCCGGCGCTCTACGACGCGAGTCCCCTGCGCCGCGAGGTGATCGAGGGCACGGACCTGCTCGTGGTCCGTGAGCTCACAGGCGGGATCTACT
>DASYIJ010000036.1:0-5603 GCA_035997675.1 Solirubrobacteraceae bacterium | reverse complement strand
TAGCGGGGGGTTGCCGGGGTTTCATAGGGCCAGTCCCTCCACCCCTCTGGATGCGTACTGCTATGTGGCGCGGAGTATAGCCAGCGTCCGGTCTGAAGCAAGCACCAGCGCAGGTAGACTTGCCTCGGGAGCGAATCTGATGAGCGACGACCCGCGAAGTACCAATGCCGAACCTGCCCAAGCGACGCTTTGGTCGAACGGCGCGTCTGCGCGGCGGCGTCGCCTCCCGCCCGACCGAGCCTGAGACCCCCAACATCCAGACCGTCGAGACCGACGGCCTGCGGTGGATCCACATCGAGCGGCCCCGGGCCATCGATCGCGCCTGGCTGGAAGAGCATTTCGGGTTCCACCCGCTCGACTACGAGGACGTCTTCTCGCGCAACCAGCGGGCCAAGATCGACGAGTACGACGACTACCTGTTCATCGTGCTCCACTTCCCGCGCTACGACAAGCAGGTCGGCCGGCTCAACGCGGCCGAGCTCGACCTGTTCGTCGGCCGCGACTTCGTGATCACGCTTCCCAACGAGCCGCTCCAGCCCGTGGAGTACCTGTTCGAGCGCTGCCGCTCCAACCCGGAGTTCCGCGACCAGATGTTCTCCAAGGGCGCCGGCTACCTGCTCTACAAGATCGTCGACGACAGCGTCGACGCGTCGTTCCCGATGCTGCGCAAGATGGGCAACAAGCTCGAGCGCCTCGAGCAGGACATCTTCGAGGGTCGCTCCAAGGAGATCGTGCGCGATCTCTCCAACGTCAAGCAGGAGATCATCAACTTCCGCAAGATCATCCGCCCGCAGCGTGCCGTGATCGGCGACCTCGAGCGCACCAAGACGCGCTACATCGCCGATGACCTCGACCTGTACTTCGACGACATCAACGACGCCTCCGAGCGCATCTGGCAGATGCTCGAGGGCTACAAGGAGACGGCCGAGGCGCTCGAGGAGACGAACGAGTCGGTGCTGACCCACCAGCTCAACGACATCCTCCGCGTCCTCACCGTGCTCACGGTGGTGTTCCTCCCGCTCACGCTGGTGGCCGGGATCTGGGGCATGAACACCGGGGTTCCCGGCCAGGGCAAGCTCAGCGCCTTCTGGATCGTCGTCGGGGTGATGCTCGTGATGCTCGTCGGGATGCTCACGTTCGCGCGCCGGCGCGGCTGGCTGTAGCTACACCTCCAGGGTCACGCGGTGCCGCGGGCGTGGATCACCGCGTGGGGAACCGCGCCCTGCTTCGCCCGGAAGCGCAGCCGAAAGCGGTCGTGGCGGCGCACGTCCTCGAACCCCGCGCACCGCACCATCCGGACCCAGGTCGCGCTGCCCGGCACCCACCAGGTCATCCACGGTGTGTCGGCGCGGAACTCGGCCGCGGCCGCGACCGGGAACCAGTCCAGCCGCCGGCTGTACTCCTCGGCGAGCACGAGACGGCCCCGGCACAGGGCGGCCATCCGCTCGAGCGCGAGCATGGGATCGCGCAGGTGGATCAGCACGGATCCGCAGAACACCAGGTCGAACGCGCCGCCCAGCCGTTCCGGCGTCGCGTCGTACACGCTCAGCGGCACCCGGTTCACCGTACTGCCGAGCGCCTCGCGGGCGATCTCGAAGCCGCGGCCATGAGCCAGCGTCGCTCCCCCGTCTCGGCCGGCCTCGCCGGCGGCCCGCAGGCGCGGCGGCCAGTCGAGCTCCTGCGCTCGGTCCAGGTCGAGGCCGATGACGGTCGCGCCGCGGCGCTCGAGCTCGAAGGCCCAGAAGCCGTCGAGCGTCCCCACGTCGAGCGCCCGCAGGCCGGAGAGATCGTCGGGCAGCCCGTAGCGCGCGACGTAGGGCCGGTGATCGAACATCCCCGGCGTCGTCACGCCCGGAGCGAGCTCGATGGTGTGGTACCAGGGGGTGCTCTCGAGCCGGGCGACCAGGTCGTCGGACGCCCTCGCCCCCGCGACCGTCGACGTTGGCCGGGACACCGGCACAGCGTACCGGCGGTCGGCGGCCGTAAGCTGGAGTCGTGAGCGAGTCGGGCAACGCCGCCGCCGAGCGGATCGACCTCGCCGGAGGATCGCTGCGCCAGCACGCCGCGCGCGGGACGCTCGTCAACGGCGCCTTCCTCATCGGGCTGTACACGCTCGGCCTGCTGCGTGGCTTCATCGTCGCCGGCATCCTCGGGGCCGCGGAATACGGCGTCTGGGGCATCGTGATGATCACGTTCACGACGCTGCTGTGGCTCAAGCAGGTCGGCGTCGTCGACCGCTACGTCCAGCAGGACGAGGCCGATCAGGAGGCCGCGTTCCAGCGGGCGTTCACCGTCGAGCTCATCGTCACCGGCGCGTTCATGCTGTTGATGCTCGCGGCCATCCCCGTCGTCGCCGTGGTCTACGGCCACGGGGAGCTCGTTGCGCCGAGCCTGGTCTTCGTCGTTGCGATCGCCGGATCGGCGCTGCAGGTACCCGTATGGATCTACTACCGGCGAATGGACTTCGTGCGCCAGCGCACGCTGCAGGCGATCGATCCGGTGCTCGGGTTCGTCGTGACGATCGGGCTGGCCGTCGCCGGGGCCGGCTACTGGAGCCTCGTGGTCGGCGCCGCCGTCGGCGCGTGGGCCGCGGGCGCGGCGGTGTTCGCCAGCTCTCCCTACCGAGTCCGCCTGCGCTACGACCCCGGCGTCCTGCGCCAGTACGTCTCCTTCTCGTGGCCGCTGTTCGCGGCCGCCGCCAGCAGCCTCGTGATCGCCCAGAGCTCCATCCTCGTCGGCGAGCAGGTGCTCGGGCTCGCCGGGGTGGGCATCATCGCGCTGGCCTCCTCGATCTCCAACTACGCCAACCGCGTCGACGAGATGGTCACGCAGACCATCTATCCGGCCATCTGCGCCGTGCGCGACCGCACGGACCTCCTCTTCGAGACGTTCGTGAAGTCGAACCGCCTGGCGCTCATGTGGGGGCTCCCCTTCGGGGTGGGCGTGGCGCTGTTCGCGTCCGACCTCGTCCAGTTCGGCATCGGCGAGCGATGGCGCGCCGGCGTCGGGCTGATCCAGGTCTTCGGCGTGATCGCCGGCCTGGCGCACATCGGCTTCAACTGGGACGCCTTCTACCGGGCGCGGGCGGAGACCCGGCCGATCGCGGTGTGGAGCTTTCTCTGCATGCTCAGCTTCGTGGCGGTCGCGATCCCGCTCCTCATCGCCGACGGGCTGGACGGCCTGGCGATCGGCATGGCCGTGATGGCGACGGTCAGCCTGAGCCTGCGCATGTACTACCTCGGCCGGCTGTTCCCCGACTTCCGAATCATCCGTCACATCGTCCGTGCCGTCGCTCCGACGATCCCCGCGACGCTCGCGGTGCTCGCGCTGCGCGCGGTGGACGGGGCCCACCGGACGCTGGCGGCCGCGCTCGCCGAGCTGGCCCTCTACGTGATCGTCACCGCGGTGTTCACGCTGCTGCTCGAGCGGGACCTGCTGCGCGAGGTCGTCGGATACCTCCGCCGGCCGCAGGTGGGCACCGAATCGCGTCCGCTGGTCGGGCAGTCGGCGTAGACGCCGCGGACGGTGCGCGGTCGGTCCGGGACGCGTCTACCGGCGCGCCGCGCCCGGACGCGGCTCCAACCGGACGAGGATCAGGCCGGCCTTCGTGCGCGCGACGGGACGGCTCGTGAACCGGCGCGCCAGGAGCGCGATCGTCTCGTGTAGGAGCACGTTGGAGTTGTCCCGGATCCGGGAGTCGGGGACGATCTCGGTGAGGGCGAGCGTTCCCGGCGACAACCCGTCGACGACCGGGCGCACGCGGGCGAGGACGTACGTGGGGATGAGATCGGACTGCAGCGGGTGCCCCAGCGGCACGGCGTTCGTCCGGCCGGTGCGCATGAGGATCTCGAGCCCGAGGTCGCCCTCCGTCAGGACGACGACGGGGCGGTGGTGCGGGGCGTATCGGCGCAGGAGCGCCTCGCCCTCGACCGCCCGCGGGTCCACGACGGGCGCGTGCCAGAGCGAGCCGACGTCGTGGCGCAGGGACGGGGCGCCCGGGAGCGCGTGCACGAGCGCCGTGCGTTCGCCCGTCGCCTGCACCTGCGGCCACGCGAACACGACGACGAGTGCCGCGAGCCACAGGCCCACGCCCAGGCCGGCGAGGCGCACGGGTCGTGGCAGCGCGGGCCTGGCGCGCACGATCAGGTCGACCCAGAGCGCGACCACGAGGGCCGCGGGGAGCGCCACCCAGCGCAGGGAGAACGGCGCGCCGTGGGTGATCCAGTAGCTGAAGCTCACGCCGCCGAACGCGGTGATCGCGGCCGCGGCGACGAGCCGGGGGCGCAGCTCGGGACGCACGCGGCCCGCGCCCGTGAGCCGGACGGTGGCCACGGCCGATGCGAGGTACAGCGCGCCCACGGCGAAGCCGGTCGACCACGCGCTGATGGCGGGGAACACGATCACCTGCGGGACCGTGCGGCTCGAGTACAGCTTCAGGAACGCCAGGTAGGGCGACCAGTCCGGCCAGGAGCCGGCGAAGACCCGGGTGAGCACCTCGACCAGTGCGATCGCCGCCGCCGCCGCGGCGATCGCCCAGCCGATCTGCCCGATCCAGCGCACCAACCGGGCGCGCGCCGGACCGACCGCGATCGCCGCCTCGACGGCGCGGGCGGCACCGTAGACGGCGAGCGCGTAGCCCAGCGCCTCCGCGCTCCACGCCGCCGACAGGGCGACCACCGCGAGCGCGGCCACGCGCAGCGCCCGCTCGCGTGCCGGCCAGCGCGCACCCGCGACGACGAGCAGGATCAGGAGATAGGCCGGCCCGAAGCGCAGGGCTCCCGTGCTCGGGAACTCCGCCGAGGATCCGATCGTGTTCAGCTGGGTCGTGGCGATGCCCGCGGCCAGGGCGATCGCCGACGTCACCCTCCCGCATCCGGCGAGGCGGAGGGCGCCGTAGCCGGCCGCGCAGGCCACTCCGGTCAGCGCGCTCGAGATCAGCCCCATCGGCCCGTAGCCCAGCGGCGCCACGTCGAAGATCGCCGCCAGGAAGTAGATGACGCCCACGCCGTACTGCGAGTACGTGTCCACGAGCACGGCGCGGCCGTGCAGCACGTCGTTGACGGGACCGAGATAGAAGCCCTGGTGCACCAGCTGAGCCCCGATGGCGTTGTCGCCGACGGCGAACGGCTGGCCCAGCGCGCCGACGGGGTCGTAGGGCAGCTGCGGAAGGAACGAGCTCGCGTCCACGACGCCGAGGACGATGAGAACCACCGCGGCGACGTCGAGCGCCACGCCGGCGCCGCGCGGCAGACGCACCCGCTGGGCGCCCAGCACGACGAGCGCCAGGGCACCGGCCAGGATGAGCGACACCGCCAGCGGCCCGGGCTCGCGCACACGGTCGGGGACGAACGCCAGCACGTCGGCGAGCGCGAGCGCCCCGGCGACCGCCCAGGCCGCCGTCGCCTCCCGAGGGCCGGCCGCGAGCAGCCACGGCGGTCGCCGGCCCGACCGGATCGCCGACAGCCCGGCGGCGACGGCCACCGCCCAGGCGACGACGCCGGCGATCAGCACGGGAGCCGCGTCGCCCCCCGCGCCGCTGACGAGGCGGGCGGCCAGGATCACCGCGAGCACGCCGCCCGCGGCGCCGGCCGCGAGCACCGCCG
>DASYIJ010000013.1:0-23895 GCA_035997675.1 Solirubrobacteraceae bacterium | reverse complement strand
GTTGTCAGTTGTCAATATCTTTATGGTCACCCGTCCGTTTTCCCGGTAGGATGCGCTCATGGCGCAGACCAGCGAAGCCAAGCGGCCTGGGCGGCCCAAGGCGCAGGACGCCCCCGTCACGCTCGAGCAGATCCTCGACGCCGCATTCCGGGCATTCGCGACCTACGGCTACGACGGCGTCGCGGTGCGCACTCTCAACCGGGAGCTCGGCGTCAGCCACAACCTCATCCACCAACGCTTCGGCTCCAAGCAGGGCCTCTGGTACGCGGCGGTCGACCGGGCGTTCAGCCAGCAGGTCACACAGCTCGCGACCGCGTTCGACCCAACGCTCGCCGACCCGCTCGACCAGCTCAACCACGCGATCCGACGCTTCGTGCAGTACTCGGCCGAGCGCCCTGAGCTGCTCGGGCTGATGAACATCGAAGCTCGGGTTGACAGCGAGCGCCTCGACTACATCTACGACCACTACATCGCACCGGCGCTTGCACCGCTCGGGCGCCTGCTCGACCACCTCGACGAGAACGGACGCATCCGCCCGATCAGCCTACGAGCGCTCTTCTTCCTGATCGCCCACGGCGCCGCCGCTCCATTCACGCTCGCTCCGCTCGCGCGCCACTTCGACGGCGCCGACCCGCTGGACGAGGATCAGGTCGCAGAGCAAGCGGCGCTCACCGCCGACGTGATCACCGGCGGATTGCGCCTGGATGCGCCGGCCCCGGACTGAGTCGTGCATCGGTAGGCTGGCCGGCCGATGAGGGCCTTATTCGTCGGATTGCGGACCTGGTGGATTTGCCTTCTGGCGATGGCGGTCGCGCCGGTCGCCGCGAGCGGCGAGCGGATCGACCTCAACACCGACTTCAACCTGCGTTGGCTGGGGGCCGCCAACCAGTTCGTGGGCATCAGCGCGGCGAGCAACGCCGGGGACGTCAACGGCGACGGCGTCCCGGATGCACTGGTGGTCAATCCCGGCGGCCCCGGCAGCGTCACGGCGTTCTACGTGACCTACGGCCAGCGCCCCGCGTTTCGCAAGTCGATCGCGCTCAGCCGGCTCAACGCGCAGCAGGGCTACGTCGTCAGGTCTCCGGCGGCCGGCCCGACGCCGGTCGCGGCCAATGCAGGCGACGTCAACGGGGACGGCGTTCCCGACGCCCTGATGGGTGTTCCGCCGGACGCGTCTGGCGGTCCCGGCGCCGTGTACCTCGTCTACGGACAGCGAACCGCGCTGCCGCAGCCGCTCGACCTCTCGCACCTGACGCCGTCGCAGGGCTACAGGATCGACGGGACCTCGACCGACGGCGTCGGGGGCGCGGCCGCCTCAGCCGGCGACGTGAACGGCGACGGCGTGCCGGACGCGCTCATCGGGTCGCCGGGGCTCAATGGTTCGGCCGGCGGCGCATGGATCGTCTACGGCCAACGCACCGGGATGCCTACGACGATCGACCTCTCCAAGCTCACGCCGACCCAGGGCTATCGGATCAACGGGGCGCCCGGCGACGAGGCCGGATCGACCGTCGCGAACGCGGGTGATGTGAACCGCGACGGCGTGCCGGACGCGCTCATCGGCGCGATCGCCGCCAGCTACGGGGCCCAGGATGCCGGCTCGGCCTA
This sequence comes from Solirubrobacteraceae bacterium, assembly GCA_035997675.1. Classification (GTDB taxonomy): domain Bacteria; phylum Actinomycetota; class Thermoleophilia; order Solirubrobacterales; family Solirubrobacteraceae; genus JALYZC01. The sequence goes on along the minus strand of DASYIJ010000013.1, from coordinate 22,287 downwards.
TCTCGTCTACGGTCAGCGCTCGGCGAACCCGCAGCCGATCAACCTGGCCAACCTCGGTGCCGGCGGCTATCGCCTCGACGGGCATCTCGCGTTCGGCGACGCCGGCGGCAGCGTTGCCAATGCAGGCGACGTCAACCACGACGGCACGCCCGATGCCCTCGTGGGCCGACCCGGGACCAGTTCGGAACTCCACGGCGGCGTGTTCGTGGTCTATGGCCGACGCACGCCGCCGGGCGCTCCGATCAACCTCGATCGCCTGAGCCGGGGGCAGGGCTACGCGATCGGCGACAGCCGCAGCGGTTCCCAGGCTGGTTACAGCGTGGCCGACGCGGGCGACGTCAACCGCGACGGCGTCCCGGACGCGCTCATCGGCGCTCCGGGGTTCACCTCGACCCTGGACGCTGCGGCGTACGTCGTCTACGGGCAGCGCGGCCCCGCGCCCGCCAGGGTGAACCTCGCCCGCCTCCCGCCGCCGTCGGGGTATGCGATCGGAGGCGTTCCGGGGGCGATGATCGCTTCCCACGTCGACGATGCCGGCGACGTCGACGGCGACCACCACCCCGATGCGCTTGTCGCAGCTCCCGCGTATTCACCGAGCGCGAAGAACGTCGGGGTTGCCTGGGTCGTTCCCGCCCTGGCGCCCGCGGCAACGTCGGTCGACACGCTGGCGCCCGCCAAGCGCGGCGTGGTTGCGGTGCACGTCGTGTGCGCGGCGGCCGGGCGCCGCTGCCACGGCACGCTGACGCTGACATGGAAGAACCGGCGCCTTGGCGCTCGCGACTACTCGATCGCCGCGAACCGAAGCGCGGTCGTCCGCGTGGCGCTCTCCGGCGCGGCCCGCGCGCTGCTGGATCGTGCCGGCGCCCTGTCGGGGGTGGCCACCACGTCGACGTCGCGCCCGTTTGGCCCCCGGCTCGTCCGCTCGCGCCCGCTCTCCTTGCGCCACGCCTGACGCCGCCACGTCGCGCTGCGACGGCGCGCTCGTAGACTGAATCGATCCAACCCCGGGACACAGCCTCCGTCCTGCCGGAGACCAGGTACGCGCCGAACGGCGACGTTCACCTCGCCTACCAGGTGTTCGGCGAGGGCGATCTCGATCTGGTGCTCGTCAACGGGTACCTCGGCCACGTCGAGCTGGTCTGGGAGCACGAGTCCTCCGCGCGCTTTCTCAACGGCCTCGCGGCCTTCGCGCGCGTGATCAACTTCGACCGCCGCGGCTCGGGCCTGTCGGACCCGGTGGCCGAGGCGCCCACGCTCGAGCAGCGCATGGACGACGTGCGGGCCGTGATGGACGCCGCCGGCTCGGAGCGGGCCGCGCTCCTGGGGGTCTCGGAGGGCGTGTCGATGTGCATCCTGTTCGCGGCCACGCATCCCGGCCGCACCAGCGCGCTCGTGGCCTACGGGGGCATGGCTCGCGGCACCGCCGACGAGGACTACCCGTGGGCGACGCCGGCGGAGGCGCTGGTCGAGTCGAGTGTCGAGCTCGTCGGGCCGCACTGGGGCGAGGGCGCGTCGGTGGAGTTCGCCGCGCCGAGCCAGGCCGAGAACCCCGACACCCGTGCCTTCTTCGCCCGGCTGGAGCGCTCGAGCGCCAGCCCCGGGATGCTCCGGGCGCTCGCCGAGATGTTCCTCGACATCGACGTGCGCGACGTGGTGCCGACCGTCCACGTCCCGGCGCTCGTGCTTCACCGTCGCCACGATCAGCTGGTGAACATCGGCAACGGGCGGTGGATCGCGGAGCACCTTCCGAACGCGCGGCTCGTCGAGCTGCCGGGCCAGGACCACAGCCCCTGGTACCAGGACGTCGACATCACCCTCGGCGAGATCCAGGAGTTCCTCACCGGAACACGCCAGGTGGTCGAGCCCGAACGATCGCTGGCGACGGTGCTGTTCACGGACATCGTCGACTCGACCCGCACGGCGGTGGACCTGGGCGACCAGCGGTGGCGCGAGTTGCTCGAGCGCCATCAGCGGACGGTGCGCGAGGCGCTCGGGCGGTTCGGGGGCCGCGAGGTCAAATCCACCGGAGACGGGTTCCTCGCGGTGTTCGACGGTCCGGCGCGGGCGATCCGCTGCGCGCGGGCCATCGTCGACTCATCGCGCGAGGCGGGGCTCCGGGTGCGCGCCGGCGTTCACACGGGGGAGTGCGAGGTGATGGGCGACGACATCGGCGGGATCGCCGTTCACATCGCGTCGCGCGTCAGCGCGCTGGCCGCGCCGGACGAGGTGCTCGTATCCCGGACCGTCAAGGACCTGGTGGCCGGCTCGGGCATCGTCTTCGACGACCGCGGCACCCACACGCTCAAGGGCATCCCGGATACGTGGCAGCTGTACGCGGCGGGCGCCGCCTGAGGGCCTCGAGTTTCGTCAGCGACGCTTGGCGGTGCGCCGGGGTGCGGGACGGTGCAGCGGCTTGGAGCAGAGGCTGTACGTGCGCCGGGTCGTGGCCGTGCGACCGTTCGCCAGACGCAGGCGGATCGCCAGGCGCTTGGTTCCGCGCGGCACGTAGCGCAGGTCCACCACGGCGTAGAGGCCGTGCCTGCGGCGGACGATCGGAACCGGCCGCCCGGCGAGCGTGGCGCGAGCGCTGCGTACGCGCGCGCCACGCGGCAGCTGCGCCTTGACGAGCACTCGGCGGCGGCCGGTGCATGACGGCGCGCGAGTCGAGGGCGCCGCCGCGTCCTGCGGCCACACGCTCTTGTCCACGCGCAGCGCGTAGAAGCCGCTGGTGCCGTCCGTGAACCAGATCTCACGACGCTCGGGCGCGAAGGCGGGCTTGGACATCGCGAAGTCGCTGGCCCGGTAGCCGTTCTCCGAGCGGGGCTGCGGCGGCGCCACGAAGTACCCGATCTCCTTGGGGTGGACGAGGTCGGCGATGTTGAAGATGCGCAGGCCGGAGGCGATGAACGAGCACGCGACGACCTTGGGGTCCACCCGCGTCGGGATGTTGCAGTAGTGCGCCGCATAGCCCTGGGGCGCGCCGTTTCCGCCGGGATCGCCGGAGGCCGCCGCGTGCTCGGCGGGCTGGTCGACCTGGAGGCGCAGGTTGGACACGATGAACGGCTTCGTCTCGTCGGAGATGTCGATGATCCGGGCCGCGCCGACGATGTTCGGGTTGCCGTTTGGATTCAGCGTGGACTGGTCGTACTCGTCGAACTCGAGCACGTACGGGTGCCCGTGCTCGGTGAACGGGATCGCGTTCTGGGGAATCGAGGCCGAGTTCCAGGTCAGCCGGCTGATCTCCCGGGTCTTGGGGTTGGCCTTGCGCGACTGGATCTGGCTCGTGTCGAGGATGAGCATGTTGCCCTTGGGATCGGCGACGTACGCACGGTTGCCGTTGTCGCTGAGCGTCATGCCGTGGGAGAAGACGTTGCCCTGCCAGACCGCGTGCGGAGCCTTGGGATCCGTGACGTCGATCGCCGTGATGGACTGCAGGGCCGTGCTGGTGGCGTAGAACGTCTTCCCGTCGCGGGAGAAGCCGCTCTCGTGGCCGAAGCGCGCGAAGGGCCCGTTGGACTGCAGGACCGGATGCCGGCAGTCCGCGTGGGCGTCATAGATCGAGACGAACCCCGGCTCGGTCGCGAGATTGCCGTTCACGGCGGCCAGCAGTCCCCGCGTGCCGTTGAGGTTCAGGGACTCGTGCGGCGAGAGCATCGGGGTCGTCGACAGGGTGGCGGTCTGGACCGGGCGCGAGGGGTTGGACATGTCGAGGACGGCGACGCCCTGCGAGCCGCCGCCGGGGTTGAGCGCGTTGAGCGGGAACATCAGCGTCGTGTCGTAGAACGCGCATTCGTGGCCGCGGGTGTCGATGTAGCGGTAGACCTTGAACCCGCCCTCCGTGCCCTGGTGGCCGACGAGCGCGACGTTGCAGCTCAGGCCGTCCTTGGCCGAGCCGGCCGGGACCCGACCGTCGACGCCCGGTTGAGGATGCGAGCCTGCGCCGCAGGGCACGAGCGGCGTGGCGACGAACGGCGGCTCGGCGCGGTGGGCGACCGGCGCGGACGCCGGCGATTCCCCGCCGCCCTGCCCGACCGCGAACAGGTCATTGAGCGGCGACAGTTGCCCGTGGGCGACGCCCGCGACGGTCGCGACCGCTGCGACGGCCGCCACGAGCGCGGTCACGCGCACGCGTCGCCTGGCGCGCGTCGACCGGCTCCGGATCGGTCTTTTCCGCGGATCGGACAGTGCCCACAGCCTCCCGCGAGCGATCGTACTGAAACGGGAGCGTGGCCACGCCACCTGCGCGGAGACCCGAGTCGCCTACACGATTCCCCCAACGCGGCGATGATTGATCCCGTCCCGAACCGGCGGATCTGCATGGCGATCGCCCACAGGCACCGGATTCACATCTCGATTCCCGAGGGGCCCGTCCTCGACCGGGCCGCGCTGAAGAGCGCGGCGCGCGCGGCGATCGTCATGCCGGCCGTCTTCGCGTTTGCCGACAACGTGATCGCGCAGCCCCAGACGACCATCTTCTCGGCCTTCGGCTCCTTCGCGGTCCTCGTACTGGCGGACTTCAGCGGACCTTGGCGCAGCCGGCTGGCCGCCTATCTCGCCCTCGCCGCCACGGGCGCCGTCCTGATCTCCCTGGGGACGCTGTGCTCCCAGAGCACCGTGGTCGCCACCGTCGTCATGGGTCTCGTGGGGTTCGCGGTCCTCTTTGCGGGAGTGATCAACGGCTACACCGCGTCCGGCGGGTTCGCGGCGCTGCTGACGTTCATCATCTCGGTCAACATTCCGGCGCCGCTCTCCGCCGTTCCCGACCGCCTGGCAGGGTGGGGCCTCGCCTGCGCCGTGGCGATCACCGCGGTCATGCTCGTGTGGCCGGCGCGGCCCCGGGCCGAATTGCGCCATGCGGCCGCCCGAGCGTCCGCCGGCCTGGCCGACGTCCTCGAGGCGGAGCTGGCCCGGGAGCCATCCCGCTTCCGCGAGCGCGCCGCGGCGGCGCGCGACGCCGTCGCGTCGCTCCGCGACCGGTTTCTCGCCACCCCCAACCGGCCAACCGGCGCGAGCGGCTCGACCGAGGCGCTCGCGTTCCTCGTCGACGAGCTCGACTGGCTTCGGTCGCTCGTCGTGCCGCCGACCGGCGAGATGCCGGATGGGCCGGGGCTGTGCCGCGCGGAGAACCAGGAGGCGATCGCGGCCGCGATCGCCGTCCTGCGCGCCGGCGCCGCCCGGCTCGAGGGCGGCGACGACCGGCCCGATCTCGCCCGGCTGGAGCGGGCTCGGGACGCCGTCGTGGAAGCGCTCGTGGCCGAGGTCCGCGACCTCCCGGCCGACGCCGACGACTCCGCGTTGCTGGACGAGCTGGAGCCGGCGGTGCGAACGCGGGAGCTCACCTACGCGGTGTGGGAGATCGGGGCCAACGCGCTGCTCGCCACGGGCTCCGCACCGCCCGAGGTCGACCAGGCACGGCGGATCGGGACCTCGAGGCCCCGGGCCGTGGGCAGGCTCGCCGCCGAACACGCGCGGCTGCGTTCGGTCTGGTTTCGCAACAGCGTGCGCGGCGCGGCGGCGCTCGCCGCCTCGGTCTTCGTGGCTCAGCAGACCAGCGTGCAGCGCTCGTTCTGGGTGGTCCTCGGGACCCTCTCGGTGCTCCGCTCCAACGCGCTCGGCACCGCCTCCACGATCGTCAGCGCCATCGCGGGGACGGCCGTGGGGCTCGTCGTCGGAGTCGGCTTCGTGCTGGCCATCGGCACGCACCAGTCGGCCCTGTGGGTCGCGCTGCCGTTCGCGGTGCTGCTCGCGGCCTATGCGCCCCGCGCGATCTCCTTCGCGGCCGGGCAGGCTGGCTTCACGGTCGTGCTCGTCATCCTCTTCAACCTCATCCAGCCCGTCGGCTGGAAGGTGGGTCTCGTCCGCGTGGAAGACGTGGCCATCGGGTTTGCGATCAGCCTCGTGGTCGGGCTGCTGTTCTGGCCCCGCGGCGCCGGCTCCCTCCTGCGGGCCGCTCTGGCCGATGCGTTCACCCGCAGTGGCGAATACGTGGATGCCGCGGTCCGGGGGCTCGCCGACGGCGGCGGCTCGACGCCCGCCGCGGTGGCGCGGGCTCGGCGTGCGGCCCGCGGAGCCGCGGCCCGGCTCGACGACGCCTTCCGCCAGGTCCTGGCCGAGCGCCGGATCGAACAACTCGACATCCAGAGCGCCGGGGCACTGATGGCCGGAGCGACGCGCGTACGGCTGACCGCATATTCGCTGCTGACCATGGCCGGGGCGGGCTCCGCCGCGCCGAACGATCAGGCCTGCGCGGGTGCGTTGGACCGCGAGGCCGAGGCGGTCCGGTCCTGGTACACGGCGTTCGGGGACGCGCTTGCGCGCTCAGCGCCCGCGCCGCCTCCGCACCGTCGCGACGACGACGGCGCCAGACGCGTGGTTCGGTGCCTGCGCGAGGCCGTCGCCGACGGCGACGAAGAACGAATTCGCGCGAGCCTCGCGCTCGTGTTGGCGAGCCAGCAACTGGCCCAGCTCCAGGGCCTCGAGCCGGCCCTCGCTCGACACGCCGCGGAGCTGGCTCAGAACCCGGTTGACTAGAACAGGTTCCCGATGCTGTTGATCGCCGCCTTGCCGAGCACGACCTCGAGCACGACGCCCGCCATGCCGACGACGAGAGCGGCGATCACGACGAGGAAGTCCTCGAGCAGCACGCCAAGCGACAGCAGCACGACACCCAGCGCCGGCAGCGTGTCGAGGCCCGTGAACGGCGGGGCGACGAAGGCGGCGACCGACCCGGCGACCACGAGCAGCCCGAACACGATGTTGCTCAGGCGATGATCGAAGAGAAAGCGCAGGCGGGGTCGGGAGAGGCGCTCGAGCCGGCGGATCACCTTCATGAGCGCGGTGATGAAGCGCTGCTGGCGTTCGCCGGCGAGCTCCAGGTTGCGCCAGCGCTTGGGAATCCAGATCTCGTCGCGGCCGGCGATCAGCTGGAGCGCCAGCAGCACGGCGATGATCTCGAACACGTGCGTGGCGCCGCCGGTGGGCAGCGGGAGCGCCGGCACGCCGAGCAGGAGCACGAAGAGGATCGCGAAGCTCTTCTCCTCGAACAGCGCGATGAGGCTGGCCATCGTCTTCTCGCCGTCGGAGTTCAACCAGGCCTCGAGCTGGTCGCTGACCTTCTTCGGCTCCTGACGGGATCGATCTGCCCCGGTGGGCGCCGGCGCGGTGGGCTGAGACGAATGACTCATGTGCCTGAGGACGATAGCCAGCGTCGTCGCGAACCCGGCTTGCCGGCGCCTCAAAGCGTCCTATTCACGCCCGTGAGACGCATGGCAGGCGCACGCGACATCCGACCGCGGGAACCCGCGGTGGACTACGACCAGTTCCTCGCGGTCGTCGAGCAGCAGGCCGACCTCGGGAGGGAGGCCGCCGAGCAGGCCACGAGAGCCGTCCTGCAGACCCTGGCGGAGCGCATCGCCCAGGGGGAGGCGCGCGACCTGGCCGACGAGCTGCCGGCCGAGCTCGCCCCGTGGCTGTTCACCGACGGCGATGCCGAGGGCTTCCACGCCGACGAGTTCCTGCGCCGCGTGGCGGATCGCGAGAACGTCGACATGGCCACCGCGCAGCGGCACGCCCGCGCCGTCCTCACCGCCATCGCGCGGTCCGTGAGCGAGGACGAGTACCACGACATGGTGGCCGAGCTGCCCAGGGACTTCGACCCGCTGCTGCCCGAGGGCCCGGCCGTCGAGGTGCTCAGCGTCGAGCAGTTTCTCCAAGCGGTCGCCGACCGCGCCGGCCTCGACCCCCAGGCCGCGCGGCGCGCCACCGACGCCGTCCTGGAGACGCTCGCCGAGCGGATCTCCGGTGGCGAGGTGGCCGACCTCGTCGACGAGCTGCCCCGCGAGCTGCAGCCCGCGCTGGACCGAGGCAACGCGCTGAGTCACGGCGCCGCGCGGAAGATGTCGCTCGAGGACTTCGTGCGCCATGTGGCCGAACGCGAGGGCGTCACGCCCGAGGAGGCGCGCGAGCACGCCCGTGCCGTCTTCGCCACGCTGCGCGAGGCGGTCAGCGAAAAGGAGTACCTCGACACCGTCGACCAGCTGCCGGACGAGTACTCGGCCCTTCTGGCCCGCCCGTAGCTCGAGCGGCCCGTGGCAATCAGATCGGCCGTAGGGTGTGGCCGTGACCTCGCTCGGCGCGGTCCTGACCCGATTCGACCCGCCCGCAACCGTGCGGGTCGCCGTGTGCTTCACGATCGGGGTGGCCGCGGCGCTCGCCACGATCGCGGCCGGCGAGCCCGAGCTCGCACCGCTCGCGGGATGGGACGGAGCCGGCGCCGCGTTCCTGATCTGGATGTGGCCGACGATCTGGGTCCTCGACGCACGGCAGACCGCGCGACGCGCGGAACGCGAGGATCCCGGCAAGGTGATCGCCGACGCGCTGCTGCTGGGCGCGAGCGTGACCAGCCTGGCCGCGGTCGGTGTCGTCCTCGTCAAGGCCGCCAACAGCGGCGCGCTGGCGCGGGACCTGCTGGTGGCGCTCGCCGCGGTCAGCGTGGTCATCGCCTGGGTCGTGGTGCACACCGTCTTCACCCTGCGCTACGCGCTGATGTACTACCTCGGCGAGGACGGCGGCATCGACTTCAACGAGTCGGACCCGCCGCAGTACACGGACTTCGCCTACCTCTCGTTCACGGTCGGAATGACGTTCCAGGTGTCGGACACCGACATCCAGGACAAGAAGATCCGGGCGACGATCCTGCGCCACATGTGGCTTTCGTATGTCTTCGGCGCGGTAATCGTCGCGATCACCATCAACCTCATCGCCGGGCTCACGACGAAGTAGCCGCGGGTGCGCGACAGCGCTTGCCTGCCATCGCCGCCGACCTATTCGTCCCGGTAACCGCCCGAGGCGACGACTGCAGAGGAGGCGCCATGGCAATCGGCGCTCTGGAGACCAAGTTCCACGAGTACCTCATCGAGACGCACGCGCTGGAGAAGAAGGTGCGGCGCCAGCTCGATTCACTGATTGCGGCGACGGAGGATGCGCGGATGGAAGCGGCGCTCAGGCATCACCGCTCGGAAACCGACCGACACCTCGCTCGGCTCGAGGAGCGGTTGGAGGATCACGGGGAGGAGCCCTCGGACCTCAAGGACGCGGGAGCCCAGTTCGCCGCGCTGTTCAAGGCCATGGGCAATCTGGTGGCCGACGACAAACCGGCGAAGCACACGGTCGACGCGTACGTGACGGAGCACGTGGAGATCGCCGCCTACCAGCTGCTCGAGCACATGGCCCGCCATGCCGGCGACCAGAAGACCGTCGAGGTGGCCCAGAAGAATCGTGCCGAGGAAGAGGCGATGGCGCGGACCATCGGCGCCAACTGGGGCCGAGCGGTCGAGCAGGTTCTGGCCGAGGACGGGCTGCTCGCCCAATCGCAGGCGAAGCGCTCAGCGGCTACCGCGGCGCGACACTGAACAGGGGGTCCCCACATGCAGTCCCAGACGTATCAACGTTCCGACAACCGGGTGCAGCAGTCCGCAAAGGACGACGGCGGCGCACAGGAACCCCTCGTCCCGCGGATGCGAATCGCCATGCTCGCGCCGCCATGGATCCCGATCCCGCCGCCCGGGTACGGCGGGATCGAAGAGGTGGTGGCGCTGCTGTGCGACGCCCTCGTCGAACGCGGCCAGGACGTCGTGCTCTTCTGCGCGCCGGGGTCGCACTCCCGCGCCGAGGTGCGAACGCTGTTGGACGCCCCGCATCCGGAGAGCATCGAGCGCTCGCTGTTCGAGGCCGACCACGTGGGGCGCGCCTTCGACGCCTTCGATCGGGCCGCCGACGACGGGACGCCGTTCGACCTCGTGCACGACCACTGCGGCTTCACGCCGCTGGCGATGGCGAATCGCCTGACGCTGCCGCTCGTCCACACCGTGCACGGCCCCTTCAACCAGGAGACCAGCGGGCACTACTCGTATCACGGGGCCAAGGGAGGATTGGTGTGCATCAGCCACTCCCAGGCGGACGCGGCACCCGAAGGCGCCGACGTGAGGGCCGTGGTGCACAACCCGATCGACGTGGACGCCTGGCCCGTGGGGACCCACAAGCAGGACTACCTGCTCTGGCTCGGGCGGATGGTTCCCGAGAAGGGCCCGCAGCGTGCCATCAAGGTCGCGAAGACGGTGGGGCGGCCGCTGGTGCTGGCCGGGGTCGTGCAGCCAGGCCACGAGCGGTTCTTCGCGAAGGAGATCGAGCCCCACATCGACGGCGAGCTGATCAGCTACATCGGCGAGGTGGGGGGCGCGCGCAAGCAGCAGGTGTTCGCGGACGCCTTCGCCTTCCTGATGCCCATCACCTGGCCGGAGCCGTTCGGCATGGTGATGGTCGAGGCCCTGGCCGCCGGGACGCCCGTCATCGCCTTCTCGCATGGCGCCGCCCCGGAGATCATCGAGCACGGCAAGTCGGGATTCCTCGTCGAGGACGAAGACGAGATGGCGAGTGTGGTGGAGCGGGCCGCCGACATCGACCCGGCGGACTGCCGACGCGGAGCGGAGCGCTTCTCACCGGACAAGGTGGCCGCCCGATACGAGGCCGTGTACCAGGAGGCACTGGCGAGGACGGGTGCTGCGAGCGGCCGGCCGCGGGCCGGCGCCCCGGCGGCATGAGCGATCCGCTCAACCTCGCCGACGCGACGGTCATCAAGGCGGGCAATGGGTTCTGCGTGGCCCACCGGGACGGTGGCCTGCCCATGGACGAGGATCACCCGCTCGGGGTGTACGTCGACGATTGCCGTCATCTTCGCGGCCACGAGCTGTGGCTGGACGGGCATCGGCCGCGACTGCTGATCGCCTCGGACGCCGCCGGTACGGCCGCGGTGTTCGAGCTCACCAATCCCGACCTGGAGTTGGCCGACGGCCACCAGCTCGTGGAGCAATCGATGCGCCTGCGGGTGGAGCGGCGAATGGACGCCGACGCGATGGTGGAGCGCATCAGCCTCCACTCCTACGCGCGCGAGGCGGTCGAAATCGAGCTGGAGCTGCGCGTGGACGCCGACTTCCGGCCGATGCTGGAGGTTCGCGGCGCGGTGAGCCCCGCCGCGCGCGAGGTGCGACGCGAGGTCTCAGACCATGCACTCCGATTCGCCGCCCTGGGCCTGGACGGCGTGGAGCGGTCGACGACGGTGAGCGCCGCGGGCGCCGCGGCGGAGGAGGACGGGCGCCTGCGCGCGTTGATGAGGCTCGCTCCCGGCGAGGAGGCCACGCTGGACGTGCGCTTCGCGTTCGGCCAGGGGGTCGACCGCGCTCCCGAGCCGGTCGACCAGGATCACCGGCGCGCGGCCCGTGAGGCGGCGGCCGGCGCGGAATGGCTGATCGAGCGCACGCGCGTGGAGGTCGACGACGAGCTCGTCGATCGCATCATGCGCCGGGCGCTGCTGGACCTCCGCCTCCTGCTCTCCGAACTGGACCGGAAGCGGTACTTCTCCGCCGGGATACCGTGGTTCGCCGCGCTGTTCGGGCGCGACAGCATCATCAGCGCGATGCAGGTCCTGGCGTTCGACCCCGCCATCGCCGAGGAGACCCTGCGCCTGCTCGCCGACCGCCTCGGCAGCCGGGTGGACGACGAGCACGACGAGGAGCCGGGGAAGGTGCTGCACGAGCTGCGCCTCGGCGAGGTGGCGGCACAGGACCTGACACCGCTGGCTCGCTACTACGGGACGGTCGACGCGACACCGCTGTTCCTCTGCCTCCTGTGCGAGCACGCCAACTGGAGCGGCTCACTGAACCTGTTCCGCGACCTGCGACCGCAGGTGGAGGCGGCGCTGCGCTGGATCGACGAGTACGGGGACCTCGACGGCGACCGGCTGCTCGAGTACCGCACGCGGTCCTCGGCGGGGTTGGTCAACCAGGGCTGGAAGGACTCGTGGGACGGGATCGTCGACGAGCAGGGCGAGCTGCTGCACGCTCCGATAGCGCTGGTCGAGGTCCAGGGCTATGCCGTCGCCGCCAAGCGCCGGCTGGCTCGGCTCTTCGAGCTCGACGGCGACACGGCCCGCGCAGACGAGTTGCGCACGCAGGCAGCGCAACTGACGGTCGCGCTCGAGCGCTTCTGGCTCGACGACCGCGGCTTCTATTCGATGGCCCTCGACGCCGACAAGCGTCCCAGCGCGGCTCTGGCGTCCAACCAGGGCCATCTGCTGTGGGCGCTGGCGATCCCGCAGGAGCGCGCGCGGGCGGTCGAGGCGGCGCTGATGGGCAACGGCGCGAACTCGGGGTGGGGGGTGCGGACGCTCGGCGCCCGTGAGCCCGCGTTCAATCCCGTGGGCTATCACCTCGGAACCGTCTGGCCCCACGACAACGCCATCATCGCCTCGGGAATGCGTCGCTACGGGTTCGACGAGTCGTTCCTGCGCATCTTCGAAGACCTGATCGACGCCAGCGCAAGTTTCGCCGACTACCGCCTGCCGGAGCTGTTCGCCGGATTCGCGCGCACCGACTACGAGGATCCGGTGCCCTATCCCGTCGCCTGCAGCCCGCAGGCATGGGCCGCCGGCGCCCTGCCCGGCATGCTCATCGCCGGGCTTGGCCTGGTGCCCAACGCCCTCGAGGGCAGGCTGTGCGTCGTGCGCCCGTCGCTCCCGCGCCATGTCTCCCGGCTGGTGCTGCACGGGCTGAAGGTCGCGGACGCGCGGCTCGATCTCACCTTCGAGCGTGTCACGTCGAACTCCGACAGCGTCGCCCTCACCGAGGTCGAGATCGACGGCGACATCGACGTCGTCCTTCACATCGAGTCCGGGCGCGACCAGGAACACGCGCCCAGCCTGGATCAGGTCCGCGGGAGCGCCGTCGCCGCGCCCACCGCCGCGACCGAGAAGATCTAGCCCGGCTCGTGCCGGCACCGCTTGCCCCTGGCGGCGCGCGTCCTACCGTCTGTCGTGGTGCCCGCCACCGCGATCAACCGGTTCCGGAATCGAGTCCACGCCGGCCGACTGCTGGCCGAGCGGCTGCGCGGCTACGCGGGCCTGGACGGCGTCGTGGTGCTCGGCTTGCCGCGCGGCGGCGTTCCCGTCGCCTTCGAGGTCGCGCGGGAGCTCGACGCTCCGTTGGACGTCTTCCTCGTGCGGAAGCTGGGCGTCCCGGGCCAGGAGGAGCTGGCGATCGGCGCGGTCGCCACCGGCGGGACGCGCGTCCTCAACCAGGAGCTCATCGATGCCCTCGGCATCGCGGACGAGACGGTCGAGGCGATCGACGCGCGCGCGCGGCGCGAGCTCGAGCGGCGCGAGCGCGCGTATCGCGGCGAGCGCCCCCCGCCCGACCTCGCCGGGCGAACGGTCATCCTGGTCGACGACGGCCTCGCGACCGGAGCGACGATGTCGGCGGCGGTGCGCGCGGTGCGCGAGGACGCGCCGGCGCGCGTGGTCGTAGCCGTGCCGGTCGCCGACCCGAACGTGTGCGACAGCCTGCGCGCCGAGGCCGACGAGGTCGTCTGCCTGACGACGCCGGCACCCCTGCACTCCGTCGGGTCCTGGTACGAGGACTTCACGCAGACCACCGACGAAGAGGTGCGCGAGCTCCTCCGGCGCGCGCGCCGGCCCCCCGAGCCCCCCGTCCCGGCCGACCTCCGGCCGCTGGCGGGCGAGGCGGCGGACTACGACCCACTCGTGGAACGCGCCGCGGAGCGGCGCTACGTCCTCCTCGGAGAGGCATCGCACGGAACGCACGACTTCTACCGCGAGCGCGCCGAGATCACGAAGCGGCTGATCGCCGAGGCCGGCTACACCGCGGTTGCGGTCGAGGCGGATTGGCCCGACGCCTATCGCGTCAACCGTTTCGTGCGCGGGGCGGGCGACGACGCCGACGCGGAGGAGGCGCTCCGGGACTTCCGGCGCTTCCCCGTGTGGATGTGGCGGAACAGCGACGTGCTGGAGTTCGTGACCTGGCTCCGCGAATGGAACGACGCGCTGCCGGACGGCGCGCCCCGCGTGGGCTTCTACGGCCTCGACCTCTACAGCCTCCACACGTCCATGGACGAGGTCGTGCGCTTCCTCGAGGGGATCGATCCCGCGGCGGCTCAGCGGGCGCGCGAGCGCTATGCCTGCTTCGACCACTTCAGCCGCGATCCCCAGGTCTACGGCTACGAGACGGGCATGGGCGGCGCCGAGCCGTGCGAGCAGGAGGCGGTCGAGCAGCTCGTCGACCTGCGGAACATGGCCGCCGATCTTGCCGCATCGAACGGGCACCTCGACGATGACGGCCACTTCTACGCCGAGCGCAACGCACGGCTCGTCGTCGACGCCGAGGAGTACTACCGCCAGGCCTTCCGGGGCGGCGTCGAGAGCTGGAACCTCCGCGACCAGCACATGGCCGAGACGCTGGAGGCCCTGGTCGCCCACCTCGAGCGCACCGCCGGGCCCACGAAGGCCGTCGTGTGGGAGCACAACTCCCACGTCGGCGACGCCCGGGCGACGGAGCTCGGTCAGGCTGGGGAGCTCAACGTCGGGCAGCTCGTGCGCGAGCGCGTCGGCCGCGACTCGCTGCTCCTCGGCTTCACCACCTACACCGGCACGGTGACCGCGGCCTCCGACTGGGGCGGGCCGGCCGAGAACAAGCGCGTCCGCCCGGCGCTGGCCGGCAGCTGGGAGGAGCTGCTGCACCAGAGCGGCGCGGAGCGGTTCCTCGTCGTGGACACCGCGGGCCTGGGAGCGCGGCGGCTGGAACGGGCCATCGGCGTCGTCTACCGACCGGAGACCGAGCGGATCTCGCATTACTTCCACGCCCGCCTGGCGCCGCAGTTCGACGCGGTCATCCACATCGACGAGACCCGTGCCGTCGAGCCGCTCGAGCGCACCAGCGCGTGGGAGCCCGGCGAGCTGCCCGAGACCTACCCGTTCGGGGTCTAGGCGCCGGCAAGCTGTGGGTTCGCGGGAAACGCGCGTCCGAGGGTGGACGGGGTGGTCCTCGACCTCGAGTGGAAGCTCGGGCGCGAAACGGCGCCCGAGCTTGCCCGCATCCGGCGAGGGCCTATTCAGGTCGGTAGCCATCGAGCGCAACGACGTGACAGCACGACGCCTAGCCTCGGAGTGGATCCCGATCCGGCTCCAGGCGGCCATCCGCGTCGTCGAGGTTGGGATCTACGTCGCCGTTGCCGCCCTGCTCGTGCTCGCGGCCGGGTTCACCCTCGTCGGCACGGTGGTCGACGTGATCAGGGACAGCGCCTCGCGGCCGGTCGCGGACACCGGCGTGTTCGTGCTCGAGCGCGTCCTACTCGTGTTCATCATCGCCGAGCTGCTCTACACGCTCCGGATCATCGACTTCGGCGGACGGATCCTCGTCGAGCCGTTCCTGTTCATCGGCCTGATCGCCATCGTCCGGAGGGTTCTCGTGGTCACGGCCGAGGTCGAGCGCGGCAAGACCCAGTCGTCGGACATCCTGCTCGAGATCGGCGTGCTCGGCGGCCTCGCCCTCGTCTTCGCCGTCGCGATTCACCTCCTTAGACGGAGCGCCCCGGAGACCGCGGAACCCATCACCTGAACCCGCCCCGGCCGTCCGCGCTTGCGGAAACTGGTTTAGTGAGCAGCCCGATGGCTGAGGCGCAAACCCAGCCTTTCTCCGGCCGGACGGCGTGGGGCCGGAACCTCGCCGCTCCGGTGCGCGATTTCCTGTCCACGGAGACGGGGAGCGCGGCCATCCTGCTCGCCGCGGCGGTTGCGGCGCTCGTGTGGGCGAATTCGCCCTGGTCGGACTCGTACGAGTCGGTTTGGACCACGAAGCTGTCGATCCAGATGGGGGGCTCGGGGATCTCCGAATCCCTGCGCAACTGGGTCAACGACGGCCTGATGGTCCTGTTCTTCTTCGTCGTCGGCCTGGAGGCCAAGCGGGAGTTCGCCATGGGCGAGCTTCGGGAGCGGCGGCGGGTCGCCACGCCGGTCGTCGCGGCGCTCTTCGGGATGGCGGTACCGGTCGCGATCTACCTCGCCATCAACGCCGGCGGCCCCGGCGCCCACGGCTGGGGGGCGGCCATGTCGACCGACACGGCCTTCGCCCTGGGCGCCCTGGCGCTGCTGACCCCTCGCTCGGCGACGCGGCTGCGGGTGTTCATGCTCACGCTGGCCGTCGTCGACGACCTCGTCGCCCTGGTGGTCATCGGGGTCGCCTACAGCCACCATGTCGACCTGGTCGCGCTGGCAATCGCCGTCGGGCTGTTCGTCGCCTCGCTGGGCGTGCGCTACCTGCCGGTCTGGCAGCGGGTCCCGGTCGGCGTGCTCGTCGGGGCCGGGGTGTGGGTGGCGACGTTCGAGTCCGGCATCCATCCCACGATCGCCGGCCTGGCGATGGGCCTGTCCATCAGCGCGTACCCGCCGGCGCGTCCCGACCTCGAACGCGTGACCGAGCTGGCGCGGTCGTTCCGCGAGCAGCCGACTCCCGAGCTGGCGCGGTCGGCGCAGCTCAGCGTGGTCTCGGCCATCTCGCCCAACGAGCGGCTCCAGTATCGCCTGCATCCCTGGACGAGCTTCGTCATCGTGCCGCTGTTCGCGCTCGCCAACGCCGGGATCCACGTGAACGGCGACCTGCTGGACAACGCGGTCACCTCGCCGATCACGCTGGGCATCGTCGTGGCCTACGTGGTCGGCAAGCCGGTCGGCATCCTCCTGGGATCTCGGGTCGCCACGCGGCTCTCGCGCCACCCGCCGCCGCTGAGCTGGCCCGTGCTCGCCGGGGGCGGCGCGGTCGCCGGCATCGGTTTCACCGTCGCGCTGCTGATCGCCAGCCTCGCCTTCCAGGGCCAGCGCCTCGCCGAGGCCAAACTCGGAATCCTGGGCGCCGCTGTCGCCGCGTCGGTCGTGGCCTGGTGTGCGTTCCGCGTCGTCAGGCTGCTGCCGAAGTCCGTCCGCGCGCGCCAGCTGTTGCGCACGGACGCCGCGATCCTCGACCTGGCGCGGGACGTCGATCCGGACCGCGACCACATCCGCGGGCCCGAGGAGGCGCCGGTGACCCTGCTCGAGTACGGCGACTTCGAGTGCCCGTACTGTGGCCAGGCGGAGGGGGTCATCCGCGAGCTGCTGACGTCCTCGGGCGACGACCTGCGCTACGTGTGGCGCCATCTCCCGCTCAACGACGTCCATCCCCACGCCCAGATGGCGGCCGAGGCGTCCGAGGCGGCGGCCGCCCAGGGGAAGTTCTGGGAGATGCACGACACGCTCTTGGCCCACCAGGACGCGCTGAGGGCACCCGACCTGCGCCGCTACGCCGAGGAGCTCGACCTCGACGTCGACCGGTTCTGGGACGAGCTACGCCGCCGGGTCCACGCGCCGCGGGTGGCGGAGGACGTGGCCAGCGCGGAGCTGAGCGGGGTCTCGGGGACGCCGACGTTCTTCATCAACGGCCGGCGACACTGGGGCGCCTACGACCTCGCGACGCTGACCGAGCTGGTCAAGGCGGCCTCGGCGCGCGCGCGCCTGGAGAGCGTGGACCGCCAGTCGGAGGCGGTGCGCTGAATCTCGGCCCCTCGGTCCGTGGCAAACGGGCCGTCGATGGCGCATCCTGTTGCGACCCTCCCTCCGACGACCCAGGAGCCCGATATGCCGGTGACCAAGGTTCACCCGCCCGCCAACCCGCCGATCGACGCCGCCGCCCTGCGGCGGTCGATGCTCCAGCTCGAGCGGCTGCTCGGGCACTAGCCGGCCGTCCGGGAGCGCCGGGCCAGCGCGCGCACGATCACCGGCGCGGCCGCGAGCATCACGAGCAGGCGCAGCGACTGCACGGCGAGGACGAAGGTCGTGTTGGCTCCGGTGCTCACCGCCGTCGCCAGGACCGCGTAGAGCCCACCGGGCGTGGTCGCGAGATAGGCGTCGAGGAACGAGATCCCGGCAAGCTTGGACAGGACGAGCGCGAGCACGGCGCAGGCGGCGATCAGCGCCGCGATCGAGCCCAGCACCCATGGCAGAAGGCGGGCGACCCGGCCCAGGCTCTCGCGCGTGAACCGCAGCCCGACCTGCAGGCCGATGACGGCGAACGCGACCTGGGCGACGACGTAGGGGACCCGCGCGCCTCCTGAGACGCCGGTGAGCGAGAGCGTCGCGGTCAGCACCATGGGCCCGAGCAAGGCGCCGGCGGGCAATCGCAGCGGCCGCGCGACGAGCACGCCCAGGACCGCCGCGCCGGCGGTGAATGCGACGTCGGCCAGCAGGCCGGGGTCGGCGCCGCCGACGCGCGCCGCGTGGGCGGAGCCAGGCGCGAAGAGGACGGCGCCGGCGAGCGGCGTCAGCACCACGATCACGAGGACACGCAGGTACTGCATGACCGCGACGAGGCGGTCGTCGGCGCCGAGGTCGTCGCTCATCGCCACGATGCCGCTCGCTCCGCCCGCGACCATGCCCAGCGCGGCCGTTGGAGCGTCGATGTCGGTGACGCGGGCGAGCAGGATCCCGGCGCCGACCGTGAGGGCCAGGGTGGCGGCACTGACCGCGAGCACCGCAAGCCAGTGGGAGCCGAGGGCGCTCAGGGTCGACGGCCGGAGGTAGGTCCCGAGCGCGACCCCGATGAGCGCCTGGGCGGCCGTGAACGGCCAGCGGCCGAGCGCCAGCCTAGGGCGGCCCCGCACGGCGACGACCAATCCGACGAGGAGCCCGGCGAGCAGCGCGGCCCCGGGGACGCCGGCGGCCTCCCCGGCGACGCTGACGGCGGCGATAGCGAGCGCCACCAGCAGCCAGGGAACGGGACCGGCGACGGGGCGCACGGTTTCATGATGATGGCGGCTGCCAACACCCGGCCGCGATACCGTGCCCCTTCGATGAGCGAGACGCCGAGTCCGGACGCCGTCGCCGGCAGGGGCGCCATGCTGGCCGCGCGCATTCTCCTGGTGCTCGCCACGGTGCTGACCGTCGTCGCCATCTTCGCGCTGTGGGTCAACCGACAGGCGCTCGACACCAACGACTGGACGCGAACGAGCACCCGCCTGCTCCAGGACTCGCGCGTGCGCTCGGCCCTGTCCACGTACCTCGTCGACCAGCTCTACGCGAACGTCGACGTCGCGGGCGAATTGCGCAAGCTTGCGCCGAAGGACCTCCGGCCCCTGGCCGGCCCGGCCGCCGGCGGCCTGCGCGATCTGCTCGTCCAGGCCGCCGACCAGGCGCTGCAGCTCCCGCGGGTGCAGGACGCCTGGCGTCAGGCGAACCGAGTTGCGCACAAGCAGTTCGTCGCGGTGGTGGAGGGCAAGCAGCAGGGCGTCGTGACGGTCAATCAGGGCGAGGTCGCGCTCGACCTGCGTCCGCTCGTCGGCGACCTCGCGCAGCGCGTGGGGGTGGGCGACGTGGCGAGCAAGCTGCCGCCGGCGGCCGGCCATCTGCGCATCCTGCGCTCCGACCAGATCAAGACGGCCCAGCGGATCGCCCAGGCCCTGCGGGGCCTCGTCGTGATCCTCCTGATCCTCGTCCCGGTCCTGTATGCCTCCGCGGTCGTGCTCGCGCGCGGCCGGCGCCGGCAGATGGTGATGGCCATCGGGTTCTGCTTCATCGCCGCGGGCCTGGTGGTGCTGATCGTGCGCGGCCTGGCGGGCGACTACGTGGCGGGCGCGCTCACCAACTCGGGCGCCGACCGGCCGGCGGCGGACGCCGTGTGGTCGATCGGTACGTCCGTGCTCGTCGACGTCGCCCAATCCTCGATCGTCGTCGGCATCCCGTTCATCGCGGCCGCGTGGCTGGCCGGGCCCACGAAGTGGGCCGCGTCCGTCCGCCGCGTCCTCGCGGGGCCCATGGCCGAGCGCCCCGTCTACGTATGGTCGGTGGTCGCGGTCATCCTGCTCCTCCTGGTCGTCTGGGAGCCGATCCGGGCCTTCCGCAACCCCTTCGGGCTGCTGTTGATCATCGTGCTCGTCGTCGGCGGGATCGAGCTCCTGCGCCGCCAGATCGCCGTCGAGTACCCGGATGCGCGCGCGCCCGACGTCGAGGAATGGGCGCGCAACCGCTTCGAGCGGCTGCGGGCCGCGGCCGGCCGCATGCGTCGCGGTGCCCGCGCACGCATGCCGGCGCCCGCGCCCACCCAGGAGGCGCCGCGCGTGGAGCAGCTCGAACGCCTGGCCGCGCTCCACGAGCGGGGCGCGCTCACCGACGAGGAGTTCGCCGAGGAGAAGGCCGCCCTGCGGCGTGGAGGCGACCCGGGCGGCGACGCGTGAGCGACGCCGCAGGCTGGCGCTCGCCTACGCTGGACAAACGCGCAAGGATGTGACCATGGCGTACGGGGAACGGATGCGCCAGGGACTCTGGCTCGCGCTCATCACGGTCGCGCTGACGGCGGTGGCCGTGATCGACATCGCCGACGACTCGCACACCATGCCGCTCGTCCTCCTCGTGTTCGGCCCGCTCGCCGCGTCGCTGCTCTCGAACCGGTGGGTCACCGGGGCCGTGGGCGGGTACACCGTGGCATTGGCCATCGCGATCGGCGCCGCCGACGGGTTCTTCCTCACCGAACGCCACATCATCCTGCTGGGCGCGGTGATCGGTGCGGGGATCCTCGCGACGTTCGTCGCCTCCATGCGGTCCCGGCTGGAGGCCGAGCAGCGCCGCACCGCGATGCTGCTGTCCCGGTCGCGGGTGCTGGCCGACGCGGGCGCGGTCCTCGACCGGTCGCTGAACCCCGACGAGACGATGCGCCAGATGGCGTCGCTGGCGGTCCCCGAGCACGCTTCGATGTGCGTGATCGACATCGTCGAGCCCGACGGGAGCATCCGCGGGGCGGCGGTCGAGGCGGCCGACCCCCGGGCCGCCGCCGGCATGCGCGAGATGCGAGCGCGCTTTCCCCTCGATCCCCAGGGGCCGCACCCCGTGGCGCAGGTGCTGCGTGAGGAGCGCTCGACGCTGATCCAGCTCGACGAACCGGCGCTCGCCGGATTGGCGGCCAGCCCCGAGCACCTGGAGTTCATGAACCGGCTGCGGTACCGGTCCGTGATCGTCGCCCCGCTCCGCGCGCGCAACCGCACCTACGGCGCGCTCTCCTGGCTGCGCTTCGAGGATCAGCCGGCCTACGGGGAGGAGGACCAGGCGCTCGTCGAGGAGCTCGCGTCGCGCGCCGCGCTCGCGCTCTCCAACGCCCACCTGTTCGCCGCGGCCCAGCGCTCGCGCCAGCGCAACGCGGAGGCGCATGCGCAGGCGAGCGCGGCGCGGGAGCGAGCCACCTTCCTCGCCGAGGCCGGCGTGCTGCTCGACCAGTCGCTCGACTTCGACACGACGCTGGCGGACCTCGCCCGCCTCACCGTCCCTGGTCTGGCCGATTGGTGCTCCATCGACGTGCCCGACACGGAGGGGCGGCTGCGCAACGTCGTGATCGTCCACCGCGACCCCGAGCAGGAGGCGGAAGCGAGGCGCCTGCTGGAGCGATATCCGCCTCGCCCCGATTCGGATGTCGGGGCGGCGCACGTGATGCGTACGGGCGCCGCCGAGTTCCATCCTGTTGTGTCCGGGATCATCGAGGACGCCGCCGAGGACACCGAGCACCTCGATGCGCTGCGAGGGCTGGACATCTCCTCGGCGCTGACCGTGCCGCTTCCGGCCCGCGGCCGGATCCTCGGGGCGATGACGCTGGCGACGCAGGGCGAGCGCCGCCTGACCGAGGACGACCTGACCCAGGCACTCGAGCTCGGCGCGCGGGCGGGCCTGTCGGTGGACAACGCCCGCCTGTACGGGGATCGCGCCCACGTCGCGCAGACGCTTCAGGCCAGCCTGCTGCCGCCACAGCTTCCGCCGGTCCCCGGCATGCGCGTGGCCGCGCGCTACCGCCCCGCCGCGAAGGGCGTCGAGGTCGGCGGTGATTTCTACGACGTCTTCCCGGCCGGACCCGACCGCTGGGTCATGGTGGTCGGCGACGTCTGCGGCAAGGGTGCCGAGGCGGCGGCCGTGACCGCGCTGGCCCGGTACACCTTGCGCGCCGAGGCCGGCCGAGCCCTCTCCCCGCGCGAGGCGTTGACACGGCTCAACGCGGCGATGATCCGCCAGCAGGAGGACGGCCGGTTCCTCACGGTCGCCTACGCCGTGCTCAGCCACGAGAGCGACGGCGCGCGGCTGGTCGTCGCCTGCGCCGGCCACCCGCCCCCGGTGGTCCTGCGCAACGGACGCGGGAGCGTGCTCCTCGGCCATCCCGGCTCGCTGCTCGGGGTGTTCGACGACCCGAGCTTCGTCGAGCGGTCCGTGATCCTCGAGCCCGGCGACAGCGCGGTCTTCTACACGGACGGCGTGACCGAGGGCAACCCCGGCCACCGGATGACGCCCGACGAGCTGGCCGACCGGCTGGCGCCCCACGGGCACAAGGCCCCCGACGAGGTCGCCCGGGAGGTCGAGCGCGCGGCGCTGGGGCAGGACGGGGAGTC
>DASYIJ010000227.1:0-19236 GCA_035997675.1 Solirubrobacteraceae bacterium | reverse complement strand
GTAGCGCTGCGCCGTCCCGCATTTCGGCCCGTCGTCGCCCGGGGCGGTGAACGTGAGCTGCCCGCCCGCGATCTTCAGGTCGCCGGGGGCGCCGGGCGGCGTGCCGTCGTGGTCGTAGTTGCCGCTGCCGTGCGGATCGTGGCGGTACGACGGCCACTGCGCCTGACAGGCCGCCGCCTGCGAACCCCACTCGAACAGGAAGCCCTCGCGTGTGATGCCGGCCATGCGCCCATCGTCGGACAGGGCCGCGGGGGCGAACAGCCACCCGCCGGTGACCTTGGGGAACCCGGAGACGTCCTGGCCGGTCGCCCCGTCGTAGGCGTGCAGGAGGCCGAGGCCGGTCTGGGCGAGGACCTGGTTGGTCGGCGTCGCCAGGCCGTCCACCTTCGCGATCGTCGAGGCCGACAGGAACTGGTAGTCGTCGGTGACCGTCGGATAACCGGGCAGCGACGCGCCGGAGTTGGCGTTGAAGGCGCCGATGCGGTGGCTGTAGGGGACGTTCTGCCCCACGAGCAACAGGTTGGCCAGCTGGCCGGCATCGATCTGGTACTTGACGACGGCGGGGGTTCCCGAGCCGAGGAGGTCGCCGATCGAAGCCGACTCGAACAGGTTGAACCCGCTGCCCTGCTGCATCGTGACCACCGGGCCGCCCCCGGCCGTCCCGTACTCGGCCAGGGAGCCGCTGGTGGCCGAGGCGACGATCCGGGTCTGTCCGCCGATCTTGGCGATGGCCGGATCGTGGCCCGGGCCGATCAGCGGCAGGACGTTCTGGATCAGGCCGCTGATGCTGATCGGCCAGCCGGGAAGGAACGCTCCGGTGCTTCCGTTGACGGCGTAGACGCGGGTGGTCTGGCCGGCGGCGTTGCCCAGCAACCCGGCAAACGAGACGTCACCGTTCGGGCTGGAGGTGCCGCCATAGGCCTCGTTCGTCGGGACGACGACGTCGTCCTTACCGTCGCCGTTGAGGTCGGCGATCGCGGGCTCGTTGATCGCCTCGGCGTACATCTTCTCGGCGTCGCTCTTCTGCGGATCGACCAGGTCGACCGGGAAATGGGGAACGGCGGTGCCGTCGGGGCGCAGTGCGTAGAGGTGGCCGTCCAGCGAGGGAGCCACGATGTCGAGGTGGCCCGGGCCCTCGAGGTGCCCGACGCCCGGCGTGGCGAGGAAGCCGCACTTGCGATGGAATGCGCCGCCCTGCGCATTCTCCTGGCGCTCGTCCTGCGGGCGGCAGAAGCTCGGATCGTTGCGCACCGGGAAACCCGGCCGAAGCGAGCCGTCGGGTTCGAACACGTAGATGTGCAGCCCGGCAGCGGTGATCAACTCGGGCACGCCGTCGCCGTCGAGATCGGCGATCGTCGGGGCTCGCGGCGGCTCGCGCGGGGCCGCCAGGCCCGCGGTCGCAAAGCCCGACGAGGCGAGGTGGTCGGCGGCCGAGTACTGGACCTGGGTGTGCACCGGCCAGCCGGGAAGCTCGCTTCCGTCCGGCTCGTAGGCGTGGATCGTGCCGTCCTCGGTGGGGACGATCAGCTCCTGCACGTTGTCGCCATTGAGGTCGGCGTAGCGCAGCGGCGCCTCGCCGCCGGTGCCCAACCGCTTGGGGAAGCCGGGCTTGAGCCCCTGCCCGTCGGGGACCGCGGTCAGCACCTTGCGATCGACGCCGGGCGTCGGGACGGCCTGGCCGTCCACCGTGACGCGGACCGCGAACTGGTCCTGGTAGGGGTTGCGGCTGGTCGGCGAGAACACCGGTCCCCCCGGATCCTGGGACACGACGTTGCTCGCCAGCGCGCCGCGGATCGCGGCCAGGTCGAGCGTGCCCAGGTCGGTCACGGTCCCGGTCGCATCGCCCTGCTTGACCGTGTTCCAGCTCGTCGGTGCGAGTCCCACGCCCCATTCGACCCGGTAGTGGAACTGCCCCCCGGTTGCGAACCGCGCGCGGAGGCGACCGGTCAGCGCAGCGTGATCGCCCGTCAGGGGCGCGTACCAATCCGGGGAGTCGATCGAGGCCTCGGGCGGCAGCTTGCCGCTCTTCGCGACCGCAACCGCGGCACCGAGGTCGGCGCGCCCCCAGCCGAAGTGCTCGTCCCAGCCCGGCTGCGCGGGGTCGGGAATTCCCGTGCCGACCGTGTTGGCGGCGGTCACGTCCTCCGCGGTCTGCTCGAGCGTTGCGCGGACCTCGTCGGGGCGCGGGTCGGAGACGCCGGCGTCCTTGGCGGCGCTGATCACCAGCGCGGCGGCGCCCGACGCCTTGCCGGTGTTCGTCGATCCGGTCGCACCCTCCATCGAGATCGAGCTGTGCCCGCCGAACTGCGTCGTGCCGGCGCCGCGGAAGTAGGTCTGCACCGGCGTGTCGGTGCCGAAGCAGAGCAGGGGTTGAGCGGTGCACACCGGGTTGCGGAGCGGCGAGCTCGACGCGAAGTTCTGCCCGAGGCCGACGGTGTCGGGCACGACGCCCTCGATCAGCATCGTGTGGTTGTAGTTGGCGGGGTAGTTGTGGTTCCCGGTGTTGAGGTCGTCGCCGGAGTACGTCTGCGAGGCGCCGCGCTGATAGGCGTGCTCGGACGCCGCCTCGGCGAAGGACGAGTGGTAGAGGCTGCCGTCGGCGCCCTCGATGACGTTGATGCCGTTGTCCGCGGCATAGAGCATCCCCATGCCGAAGTTGTTGCCGTCGGCCACGAACGTGTCCCAGACGCGGATCGGGGTGAACTGGCACTTCGGGCACACGCCGAGCGATCCCTGCCCGTCGTTGCCGCGATCGACCGCCTCGCCGGCGCGGCCGCTGCCGTGGTTCTGGGCGGCGAAGTAGCTCGACCGGTCGGTCGGGTCGTTGTTGTTGTCGAAGAAGTTCCAGCCGGCGATGTCGTCGACGAAGCCGTTGTGGTCGGCGTCGTCATGGTTGGAGAAGGCCTGGATCAGGTCGTAGCCGCTGACCGCACCGCCGCAGGAGCCGGGGAAGGCGCGCGCGACGCGCGGGTCGTTGGCGTAGTCGTCCACGTCGACGGCGCCGTTGCCGTTGAGGTCGTACCCACCCAGCGGCGCGCCCGGGTGCGTCTGGCCGCCGGAATCCTGGGGCAGCGGCAGCTCGCCCCGGTTCAGACGGATCTTGTCCCGCAGCTCGCAGCGGTCCCACCTGATCCCGGTGTCGAGGATCGCGACCGACACGTCGGGGCGCCCGCGCTCCAGCTTCCACGCCCCGCTGGCGTTGAAGCCCGAGACCTGCGGCTGGCCGCTCGTGTGGCCGTGCGTGACGTCGTGGTAGGTCGCCGACGTGCGCGTCAGCTGCGAGGGGAAACCGAAGAGGCCGAAATCCTCCGCGTACAGGCTCGACGCGGTCCCGCCGTCCTGGTCGTCCGGCTCCGCCGCGTCGTAGTCGGGGTCGTTCGGCGTGTTGTGGCGCTGCGGGTTGTCGATCGCGAACTGCTGCGAGGCGTCGCTCGACGCCGGGCTGTCGAACCCGTGATCGGTCGCCGCGACCGCGACCCCATCCGTTAGCAGCAGCGCGCAGGCCAGCGCCGCGATCCGTGCCCCCCAGCCAACCACGGCGGAGAGTGTGGCAGTCCGAGAACCAGTACGTCGCGGTTCGGGGCGGAGGGCGTCGCCGCACGGAAGCGTGGAGTTGTGAGTTGTCAGTTTTCAGTTGTCAGTACTGAGGGCTCCGGCCGCGGTGGCGGGCGGCCGATCCTGAGCTTCTGACAACTGACCACTGACAACTAATGGCGAGGAACGAGCCGACCGCACCTAGGCAGCAAGCCGCCGCCGCTCAGTGCGCCTCTGCGATGCCGGGCGCCTGGCCGGACGGGTGCGCAGCGGAAGCGGCGTGACCGGCTCCGGCTGCTGCGGCCGCGCCTTGGCGTGCGCCTCGAGGATGAAGCCCCACGCCGCGCGAAGCGCTCGCGCCACCTCTATGAGGACCCAAACACAGGCGACACCGAACGCGATCCCGGTTCCAAAACCCACCAGCCAGAGGGCCGATGCCATGCGCGCACGCTAGACGCGCCGGCGGACGGAGCCGCGCGCTGCCGGCAGGCGAGACTCGGGACGCCGCAGCCGGGGCGGCTACTGGAGCGGGTGCCCGCTGCCGAGCGCGCGGTCGGCGGTGTGAATGACGTGGATGAGCTGGTCCGCGCGCGAGCGCGCGTACAGAGGCCCCGCGCCGTCGACGAGCAGCAGGTGGGCGATCGCGACGCCGCGCGGGCGCGGGTGCTCGGCGACGGCGAGCCGGTCCGCGAGAGCCTCGAGCTCGCGGCGGCAGTCCAATACGGCGCGCCGGTTCAGCGGCACTCGCGGCGATAGCCCGCGCCGGCTTATCGGCCCCCGCGCTTCGTCCAGCGCGGCGCGAAACGCGGCGGACAGGCGCCGGCGCGCGGCGCGCTCGGTCAGCTGCGCGGCGCGCAGCGCGAGCTGCGGACTCGTGCGCGGGTTGCGGCCTTCGGCGAGCTGTGCGTCGAGGGCGGCGCGCTTGACGAGTGCCTCGAGGCGGATGCGCAGCGAACTTGACATCTCCTCCCCAAGGAGGCTACCCCGGCGCGGGCGTGCCGACGCACGGGCGCCGGTCGGTGGCCGAGTTCAGCGGCGCGTGCCGACGCGGCCGGGCAGCAGCGTCAGCGCAGCATGCACGCCGGCCGCCGCCGCGAGCAAACTTGCGCCACCCTCGCCGACGACCCAGAGCAGCGCCGCGAGCCCGACGAGCAGCGCGTCGATTCCGAGCCGGTCATGCAGGCGGCTGCCCACGATCGGCACCCTCACGGCCGGGCTCGAGATCGCGGTCACGGCGATCAGGGCGCCCATGATCGCCGCGAGCGCGGCCAATCCCAGCGGCAGCGCCAGCAGCGCGGGCACCACGGCGAGCGCGACGCCGAACAGGAGCTCGAGCGCGAGGTGCGCGGGTACGAGCCCGGCGCGTGCCGATCGCGACCGGGCCGGCGGGCGGCGACGGCGCGGGCGCGCCTCGACGGCGAAGGCATCATCGTGCACGGACTGCGAACGCAACGGCGAGACGGGCATCGGTCCTCACTCCCCTGTCGACGAGCAGCAAAGATCGTGCTCTACCCGGCCCGGCGGCGTCCAAACCTCCCAGATTCAGGCGAGCGCGAGCGCTCAGACCGGCCGGCTCGACCCCGTTACACCCCTGTCGGCGAGGGCCGGCAGGTGGCCGGCGGCGGCCCGAGCGAGGCTCCCGTCGGCGTACAACCAGAGCGCGGCGCGTGCCTCGTCGTCGAGCGCACACGGCGCGATGACCTCCGTCTCGATGTCGGCAATGCTCATCCCGGCGAGCACCGCCTCGTCGATCTCGCGGCGCAGAGTCCGCGTACTGGCGAGTCGCATATCTCTAACCCCCGTCTCTCTGGATCCATTCTCCGCCACTCGGGGGGCGCGACGCAAGTGCGTCGGTCAGAAATTGCGGGGTTTTCGAGGCCGAAACGGACCAGGAGCTCCCCTTCGCGGCCCGAAGTCGCGTCCCGCTTGCCGCGCTGCTCCCGAATGCCCCGCGGCCCGGCGATGAGTCCGGGCGCGCACGCCGGTCATAGAGGCAGGACATCACACCGGCAAACGCAGACGACGTGAGGAGATGAGATGACGGGATATATGACACACGAGGCGAATCTGGCCCGGCTCGACGACATGGGCCGCCGAGCCGCAGGGCGAAGCTCGAGGGTCGTGGCGAGCACGGCGACTCGCGCCCGAACTCGGACCGAGGACGGACCGGCAGCGACCGTCGCGATTCGCCGGGCGACCGCCGCCGACGGCTCCGCGCTCGAGCGCCTGGCCGCGCTCGACAGCGCCGCGGCGCCGTCCGGCGAGGTTCTGATCGCCGAGGTGGGTGGCGAGCCCCACGCCGCGATCGAGATCGCGACCGGCGCCACGATCGCCGACCCCTTCCGACCGACTGCCCATACCGTCGGGCTGCTCACTCTGCGGGCGAGGCGGCTGCGCAAGCGAGCCGATTCCCCCCGCCGGCTGCGACTCCGTCCGCGCTCGGCCTTCCGCGCCGCCTGACCGGCCACGCCATCGTTGAACTCGCTACGCCCGTAGTCCCGCGGCTTCGAGGGCCTGGCCTCGGTCCCGGTAGAGGCGAAGTCGAGTGACCTTCTGTTCGCGCACGTCGACCACCCACGCAGCGCGCGACTCGACCTCGGCGCCGCTGGATGGACCCCGCGCAATCGAGCGAACGAGGGCGACAACCTCGTCGCCGGCCGGCAGCAGGTCCTCGACCTCGACGTGGAACTCGTCCCACGCCTCGGCGATCTCGGAGCGAAAGCGCCTCGCGCCGTCGATGCCGGTGTAGACGGCCGGATTCAGGATGCGATCGGACGCATCGATCTCGAGGTCGGCGGAGAAATGACTCGCGGCCGCGTCGTAGTCCCGGCGATCCCAGGCCTCGAACGCGCGGCGCACGATCTCGACGTTCTCCTGAGACATTGCCCACCCATTATCTCGCCCGGGACTCCTGGAGTGGAGTACCGCTACCGGGATTCGAACGGCGTTGCTAGCCAGCAACACCGGGGCGTAGGGCACGCCTTGGGCCTACCGTGACCGCCTGGAACCGCTCCACGCGGTTGCGCGCCGCCGAATATTGCTACCCGCTTGCTACCCGGTGGAGTCGGACCGGAAGTGGGCCGCCATCACCGCTACCCGCCCACCAATGTCACCCCGCTCGGCGCGTAGAGACGCGTCCGCACGCGGCCCGCGACTGCTATCGGATTATGCTGAAGTCCAGGGTGACAGTGCGTCCGCGCTTCGGTGTGGCCAGCGGCGTTAAGGCAAGCCGATAGCTGCCGGGGCTGAGCTTTTGCCCGCGCACTCTGCCGGTGAAGTGGACCTTGATGTTGCCGGCTTGGTCCTTGTGCGTGAACGAGCCCGCCGACACAAACCTCGTGCAGGGCTTCTGGTTCTTGCGGGGCGCCCCCGCCACGCAGAGGCGGCCCGTCTTGTGCCCGCCCGTGCCCCTGAACACGCCGAACGTGGTAGTCGCGGCCTGGGAGTCGCGGTAGCGGATATCCGTGCCGGTCTTGGAGAGGGCGGTGAGGCTGGCGCCCCGAGCAGCCGCCCGGAACGCCGGCGAGGACAGCCTCGCCGACGAGATCACCGGCGCAGGCGGCAGCAGCGCATCGACCGCCACCCCCCAGGGGTCAAACACGCCGGTGATGAAGCTCTGGTTGGCGCCCGTGCCGTTGAGGTTGGCACGCCCGATCGTGGTGCCGGAGCCACCGCCGCCGTTGGCCCAGTAGACGTGTGTGCCGTCGACCGCCACCCCCGTGGGCCTGTTCGCACCGGTGATGAAGCTGTGGTTGACGCCCGTGCCGTTGAGGTTGGCACGCCCGATCGTGCGGTAGCCTCGGTCGGCCCAGTAGACGTGCGTGCCGTCGACCGCCACCCCCCAGGCATAGTTCGCGTCGACGTAGCTGATGAAGCTCTGGTTGGCGCCCGTGCCGTCGAGGTTGGCACGCCCGATCGTGGTGCCGGAGCCATAGCCGCCGTTGGCGGAGCCAAAGCCGCCGTTGGCCCAGTAGACGTGTGTGCCGTCGACCGCCACCCCCGTGGGATTGCTCGCGCCGATGATGAAGCGGGCGCCCGTGCCGTCGAGGTTGGCACGCCCGATCGTGCTGTAAGCGTTGTCGGCCCAGTAGAGGTGCGTGCCGTCGACCGCCACCCCCGTGGGCTTGTTCGCGTTCTTGAGGCTCCCGGCGCCCGTGCCGTCGAGGTTGGCACGCCCGATCGTGCCGCCGAGGCCACCGCCGCCGTTGGCCCAGTAGACGTACGCCGATGCCCCCGAGGCGTATGCCGCCCCGATCGCCGACACGACCCCCACCGCGGTCGCGAGCAGCCAAACCCGCCCGCGCCAACGCACTGAATCGGATGAACGCTCGAACCCCGTAGCCATCTTTAATGCGCAAACCCAATCCATCCCAAGGCAACCATACATCGGTCGCGGCCAGCAACCAGAGGCACGCTGGCGCCGTGGGCGAGCTGCTGCCGCCGCCCGGCCCTCGCAGCGCGGTCCGCTCCCGGCGGCCTCAGAGCCCACACCTAAGCCTACGCGGCCTGCACGCTGTGGACCGGCCGCCGCGAGTGGGTCAGTGCTTCGCCGCGGCTATGGCACTAGCCATTGGGGCCAGAGAGGGGCCAAACTCGATTGAGGCGGCGGCACGCAAGTGCTCGGCAACAGAAAAGCCCCGTATACATGGGCTTTTCTTAGTACCGCTACCGGGATTCGAACCCGGGTTTCCGCCGTGAGAGGGCGGCGTCCTAGTCCCCTAGACGATAGCGGCGAGCGGCGCGGCGATTGAGGGTACCAGGGGCCTCGTGAGCCTCCCGGCGTGCGCTATCGTCGGCGCCGCTCGCGGATGTGGCGGAATTGGTAGACGCGCGGCGTTCAGGTCGCCGTGGCCGTAAGGCCGTGGGGGTTCGAGTCCCTTCATCCGCACCTAGGAGGCCGGCGTGCACGGCTGTTGGGTCGTCACCGTGTCGAGCGAGCCGTCGGCGAACCACAGCCGGATCGGCGTCGACCAATGACCCGTCGCGGGGCACGTCGGCGGAGTGGTGAGGTAGCTCCGGACGACGCCGCTGGACGACCTCGTATACGGCGCGACGGTGAGCGACGACTCCAGCTGAAGCGCGTCGTCGACCGGGCATCCGGGCGGCTGCAGGCTGGGGAAGCACGTGGGCGACGCCCACTCGACGGTCCCGTCGGGATGAATGTGGCCGCGTGCGACCGTCGACACCAGCGGCGACCGGGCGAGGATGATCTGCTCGTCGGTGTTGTTGAGGAAGTCGACGGTCACCGTCGAGGGGAACCTCCCGAGGAACTTGGTCGTGGTCGTGCCACCGCCCAGCCGGCTGCCGGCGGGACATGCCGACGCGCCCGACGTCGCCAGCTCGAGGTCGCTCGCGGAGCAGCGGTCCGGAACCGTCGTGTCGTAGCGCAGTCCCGGCGGGGTGTAGAAGATCATCCGCCGCATGTAGGGCGGGTCGCCTGCGGGGTCACCGGCCGCGTGGTAGCGCCCGGTGAAGCCAAAGCCCGCCGCGGCGTTCGGCTGCGTGCTGGTGAACGAGGAGTCGACCGTCTCGTGCGGCCCGCTCGCGGGAGCCGCCGCCGCGTGCCCCGGCCAGGCAGCAAACGCGCACAACATCAGCTGAATCAGCAGACCGCGCCCGACGGCTCGACGTCGCACCGTGCCTCCTCCCTTGGACGACGCGAGCGCGAATGTAACACTGC
Source organism: Solirubrobacteraceae bacterium (assembly GCA_035997675.1). Classification (GTDB taxonomy): domain Bacteria; phylum Actinomycetota; class Thermoleophilia; order Solirubrobacterales; family Solirubrobacteraceae; genus JALYZC01. The sequence continues at coordinate 10,022 of DASYIJ010000227.1, read as the reverse complement.
ACTGAGAACCGGAGCGCCGGTTCCCGAGGGGCAACCTCAGCCGACCGTCACCTGCGACTCGTATCCCGCCGCCTGGGCCTGCTCGATCGGCACGATGTCGCGGCCGAACGGCGTCAGTGACACCGGGATCAGCTTGAAGTTCGCCAGGCCGAGCGGGATCCCGATGATCGTCAGGCAGAGCGCCACGCCCGTGACCAGATGGGCGAGCGCCAGCCACCAGCCGCAGAGGACGAACCAGATCACGTTGCCGATCGCGGAGCCGGCGCCCGCATCCGCGCGGCGGACGACGGTGCGCCCGAAGGGCCACAGCGCGAACAGGCCGATGCGCAGCGCGGCGATCCCGAACGGGATCGTGATGATGAGGATGAAGCAGACCAGCGCGGCCAGGGCGTACCCGATCGCCAGCCAGAACCCGGCCAGCACGAACCAGATGATGTTGAGCAGGAGTCGCATGACGGAATGCGCTGACGCCCATGATCGCCGAAGTGGCACGTGTGGTGGCAGCTAATCTGCCGCGCATGAACCAGCCGCCGCCTCCCGCCGGGTCCTGGGCGCCGCCGCCCCCGCCCCAGGTCCCGGCGGTCCCCTCGCGCGAGCCCTACTTCACGCCCGCCGGCGGCGAACCGCAGCAGCTTTCCGGTTACGGCGCGCGCGTGGGCGCGTTCTTCCTCGACCTGCTGGTCGTCCTGGGCCTCCAGTTCGCCCTCGGGTTCCTGATCGGCATCGGCGTGGCCGCGAGCGGCGGCAGGGTGAGCGACGACCGCGACCTCTTCCAGGCGCTGAGCATCGTGCTCGGGCTGCTCGTGACGCTGTGCTACCTGACGATCCTGGAGTCGCGCAAGGGAGCGCACAACGGACAGACCCTCGGCAAGCAGGCGACCGGCATCCGCATCGTCCGCGACGACGGCCGACCGATGACGTTCGGCCGGGCGCTGCTACGCGAGGGCGTCGGCAAGCAGCTGCTCGGAATCATCACCCTCTACATCTACCTCGTCGTCGACTACCTGTGGCCGCTGTGGGATCGTCAGAACCAGGCGCTGCACGACAAGATCGCGTCGACGCACGTCGTCACGGTGCGGCCGTCCGCGCCGCTCGCAAGCACGCCGGGCGCCGCGGCGCCGCCGACGTGGGCGCCGCCCGCGGCGCCGTCCTGGGGCGCCACCGCCCCGCCACCCGCGCCGCCGCCCGCCCGACCGGCCGCGGTGCCCCCTCCTCCCCCTCCGCCCCCGTCCGACCAGACGTACGGCGGCTTCGCGCCGCCCTCGGCCGCTCCCCGGCCGCCGGACGCGCCGGTCGGGCCCGACGAGTGACAACGTTTCCCGCGCGCGTGTATGGAAAGAATGATCCGCGTGTCGACCGCGGCCATCCTCGACGTTGACGGCACGCTCGTCGACACCAACTACCAGCACGCCCTCGCCTGGTACCGCGCCTTCCGCCGCCACCGCATCGTGCTTCCCGTCTGGCGCATCCACCGTCACATCGGCATGGGCGGCGACCAGCTCGTCGCCGCGCTGACCGACGCCGACACCGAGCGCGAGCGCGGCGACGACATCCGGGCCGCGGAAAAGGACCTCTACTTCGAGCTGATCGAGGAGGTCGAGCCCTTCGCGGGCGCGCGTGAGCTGATCGCCGATCTCAAGGATCGCGGCCACAGCGTGGTGCTCGCGTCCTCGGCCAAGGCCGAGGAGATCGAGCACTACCTCGACCTGCTGGACGCTCGCGAGCTCGCGGACGCCTGGACCACCTCCGCCGACGTCGAGGCCACCAAGCCCGAACCCGACCTCGTGAACGCCGCGCTCGAACGAGCCGGAACCGACCCGGGCGACGCGGTCATGGTCGGCGACACGCCCTGGGACGTGAAGGCGGCCGCGAAGGCGGGTGTCCCGACGATCGCCGTCCGCACCGGCGGATTCTCGATCGACGAGCTCGAGGGCGCGGGCGCGATCGCGGTGTTCGAGTCCATCCAGGAGCTCCGCGACCGCATCGACGAAACGCCGTTTGGCGGCTGAGCGCCGCGGGTAGCCGATCCGCGATGCCCGGACCGACCGCCGAGATCCCCGGCCCCCCGTCCCCCGGCGCCCCGATGCCCGAGCCGCCGAGCGGCCCGCCGGCACCGACGGACCCGCCGATCGAGGATCCCACGCCGCCGCCCGACGGACCCGACGTGCCCGATCCCGAGCCGCCGACCGAGCCCGACCCGGACGGTCCCCAGGTTCCGGGCATCGACCCCCGCGGTCCCGAGGTCGATCCGGATCCGGACCCGCCCGAGCCGCCGGCCGATCCGCCCGGCGCGCCCGCATAGCCGTTTTGTGCGCCAACTAGACTCCAACGGCCGTCGCCGGGTGTGAAACGGTCGGGGCGGCGCCCCCACCTTTTACCCCATGGCCACGCAACCGGATGAGGCCCTCCTCGAGACCCTGCGCCTGATCGGCGATCTCAGCGAGGCGCTCGCGACGCAGGTACGCCGGCTGGAACGCCTCGGTGGTGAGCTGCCCGGAGGAACGCCGACCGCGATGATCGGAGCGCTCGTCGGCGATGCCGAGCGCGTCAAGGATCGCTGCGACGAGCTGCGCCGGCGACTCGGCGACTCCGATTCGGCGGAGGTCGTGGAGCTGCGCGCGTCGTCCGGCGCACCGAAGCAGGGAGGCGCCGCCGGCGCGGCGCCGGCGACCGCGGATGCGGTCCACACCCTCGCGATCCAGATGCGCATGGAGGGCCGCACGCAGGACGAGGTCGAGGAGTACCTCGCACAGTCCTTCGGACGCGACGACGCCGCGCGCGTCGCCGGCGAGGTCTTCCGCCGGCCCGGCCCGGGCGGGCCGCCCGGCCAGTCGTGATTCGCGACCGCGCGGTCCGGCTGCGCTAGGCCGAAGCGGTGGTCGCGCGCGTCCGCACCGCGCAGAAGGCGTCGACAACCGCGGGATCGAACTGGCCGCCCGCGCACCGTCGCAGTTCGGCCAGCGCGTCCTCGTTCGAGCGCGCGACCTGGTAGGGCCGCTTCGAGACCATTGCGTCGTAGGCATCGCATACGGCGATGATCCGTGCCGCCTCCGGCACGTCCTCGCCCGCCAGGCCATCGGGATAGCCCGTCCCGTCCCAGCGCTCGTGGCAGGAGCGAACGATGGCGCCCACGTCGCTGAGAGACGGCGCCGCCTCGCAGATCCGTTGACCGATGAGGGTGTGGTTGCGGATGAAGTCCCACTCGGCGGGGTCGAGCGGCCCCGGCTTGTTGAGGATGGCGTCCGGGACGGCCACCTTGCCGACGTCGTGAAGCGCCGCGGCCTGCGCCAGCGGCTCGACCAGGTCATCCGAGAGCCCAAGCTCGTGCGCGGCCGCCACGGCGTTCTCGGTCACGCCGTTGAGATGGCGTCCCAGGTCGGGATTTCGCTCGTGCAGCACCCGCAACAGCGCATCGGTGGTCTGGCGTCCGGGCGAGCGTCGTCCCGCGTGTTTCTCCTCGTACATGCGGCTGTCGGCCAGGCGCATCGCCTCATCTGCGTCCTTGGCGTCGTCGGGGAGCACGACCACGCCATGGGACGCGCTGATCTCGAATGCCTCGCCGCGCTCGCACAGTGCCCAGGAGCCGTCGAGTCCGATCTGCTCCGCCCCCCCATCGGCCATCGTCGCCACGACGCAGAACTCGTCGCCGCCCATACGGTAGGCGCTGCCCCGACCGTCCATCGCGGCGGCCAGGCTGCGACCGAGGCGGGCCAGGAGCGCGTCACCCGCGGGGTGACCGAAACGATCGTTGTAGCTCTTGAAGCCGTCGAGATCGAATATGGCGAGCACGAACGGCCCGGTCGCCGCGCCCGCAGCCCGGCGCTCGAGGTCGTCTGCGAGCGCCCGGCGATTTCCCAGCCCGGTGAGGACGTCCGTGCTCGCCGCGGTCTCCAGTTCGCGGCGCGCCGCTCGGCGACTGATCACCGCGAGCACGAATAGGCCGAGGGCCGCCGCCAGCATCCCGATGGGCCCCGGTCCGAGGTCGGAGAGGAACGTGGCCGGGGCGGGCCCCGAGGCCACGGCCAGCCAGTCGTTTGCGTTGCCGTGGGCACGCTTCACCCGCTCGAAGGCCACCCGCCGTCCCCCCACCGTGGCGAGCCCTCCGGCCTGACGACGCCCACGCAGAGCATCCAACCGCCTTCCGCCGGTCCCGCCAAGTGGAGCTCCGAGACGCTGCGGTGTGCGGGAGTCGATGATCACCGCGCCGGTCTGACCCTCGACGACCTCGATCCGGCCCGCACCGCGGGCGGCCGCGGCCTGGCGCCGGAAGCTCTCGACCGTCACCTCGAAGTGGACGAAGGCGCGTCCACCCGGGAGCTGGGTCGAGTTCGAGATCACCCACTCGTGCGTGTCGGGCGAGATGTACGGTCGCGCCTGGTAGACCTGGCCCGGGGACAGCGCGAACGTCGGGCCGAAGAACACGTTCTGGCTCTCGTCGGGCGAGAGGGCCACAACCGGCGCCACGCCTCCGCGTACGACGCGCGCGTTCTCGGGCCCGGAGCGGTCGATGAAGCACGCCTCTCCGATGCTCCCGGGATACAGCCTCTCGAGATACTCCAGCGCGGCGTTGGCCTGCCGCAGGGCGGGCGCGCCGGACCGCAGCTTGGTCGTTCGCGACCCCGGACTGGCGTAGAAGCCCGCGAAGCCGGGACTGTGTGCCGTCACGAGCAGAATCGCGCGTGCCCGCGCGAAGTAGCTGTCGAGCACCGCGGCTTGATCGCGTGCGTGCGTGGTCAGCGCGCGGTCGAGGCGGGCGCCGGCCTCGGCATGGTCGCGCGCCGCGCTGGCCACCGCGAGTGCGACGAGTAGAACGCCGATCGCGCTGGCGACGGCGGGAAAGCGGAGCATTGGTATGGATGCCATCGGCAGCGATGCCCGCCGACCCGACCCCCTATTTGGGGTAGGGCGAACGCCTGAACATGCGTTGCGGGCGGCTCACCAGGCGACGGTGAACGCCCAATCGCCCACCGGGCGACCCTGCACCGACCAGGTCACGCGCCAGTGCCCGACCTGGTCGATGTCCAGCGGGTCGGCGATCGGCGTGTCGGCCAACGGCGCGGTCTTGAGATCGTCGCAGTACGTGACGCCCGTCGGGTTCGTCACGCAGCGGCGGTACGCCCGCTTGGCGTCGTAGTGGTCCACGAACTCGGCCCGTGGGATGTCCTGGAGGTGACAGGCGTGCGAGGGAGTGCCGTTCTTCCCGCACACGACCTGCGCCTGGTAACGCTGGTCCGGCGCCGGGAACGCCCATGACGCCACGGCGGCCACCGCCGGTACCGCGGCCGCCGTGAGCGCGAGGGTCACCACGACCGCGAGGGCGATGCGCCGGGGGCTGTCGGGGGACGCGGACATGCCCGCTGTATAGCGCAATGCTCGCTTCCGTCGGTGCCAGCGGGTAAGTTCATCCCATGACCCAAAAACTGGACGTCGGCAAGGTCTTCTCCCGCATCTTCGAGCTGTACACCACCCAGGCCTCGGTCTACCTCCCCGCGGCGCTCATCCTCTACCTGCCTCTGGCCATCGTCACCGGCGCTGTCCTGACGGGGACGGGCGGCCTGTTCGTCCTCCTGCTCCTCGTGGCCCTGGGCTTCGTCACGGCGTTCATCTACCAGGGCCTCGTCGTGCGCAGCGTCGAGGACCTCCAGGACGGCCAGCGCGACTTCTCCATCGGCGAGCTCTTCCGCTCGGTCCTGCCCGTCCTGGGCATGTTGATCGCGGTCGGCATCGTCGGCGGCATCGCCATCGGCATCGGCTTCCTGCTGCTCGTCATCCCCGGCGTGATCCTCATCACGATCTGGGCGGTCGTGGCACCCGCGGTCGTGATCGAGGGCAGGGGGTTCGACGCGTTCGGCCGGTCCTACCAGCTGACGAGGGGGAACTTCTGGCAGGTGCTCGCCGTGATCGTGGTGCTGTTCGTGGTCCAGTTCATCATTCAGCGCATCTTCGGGGCGATCGGTGGCGCCATCTCCGACAGCCTCTTCACGTACGCCATCTTCACGCTGATCGGCAACGTGATCGTCGCTCCGTTGAGCGCCCTGGCGGCCGCCGTCATGTACTTCGAGCTGACCGGACTGCAGGGCCAGCAGCCCGTCGCCGCCGCCCCGGGTCCGGCCGGCACGGCACCGCCGCCGCCGCCCGCGGCCCCGCCGCCCCCACCGGCGGCGCCCCCGCCTGAGCAGCCCCCACCGCCGCAGGGCTAGCCCCCGCGCAAAATCTGCACGACCGCGGCGTCCAGCGGCCGGAGAAGCGCGACACTAGGTCGCCTGGCGGGTTGAAGATCACCACATGGCCCCTTCCGTGCTGAGGGTCGCCGGCGTAGTCGTCGCGGCGACCGTAGCCCTCTGCCTGACCGCCGCGACCGCGGGCGCCGCGCCGGGGCGCGACCCGATACTGGCCGCCGCCGGGGATATCGCGTGCGCGCCGAACACCCCGAGGACCCCCACGGCCTGCCACTACGCCGAGACGGCGGCGATCGTCGGCGCCATCAACCCGACCGCGGTCGCGCTGCTCGGCGACAACCAGTACGAGAGCGGCTTCCTCCCCTACTACATGCGGGCCTTCGACCCCACATGGGGCGTGTTCCGGCCGCGGACGTTCCCCGTCCCGGGCAACCACGAGTACAACCGGGTCGGCGCCGACGGCTACTACGCGTACTTCGGCGCCGCCGCCGGCGACCCGGCCCGCGGGTACTACGCCTACGACCTCGGCAGCTGGCACATCCTCGCGCTCAACTCCAACTGCACGTACGTCCCGTGCGCCGCGGGGTCCGCGCAGGAGCAGTGGGTACGCAGCGAGCTCGCCGCGCACCCGCGGAGTTGCACGATGGCCTACTGGCATCACTCGCTGTTCAGCTCGCAGGGAGGCGACCCGCGCATGCGCGACATCTGGCGCGATCTCGGCGCCGCCCGGGTCGACGTCGTGCTCAGCGGTCACAACCACAACTACGAACGCTTTGCCGGCCAGGACGCCACCGGGCACCTCGACCCCTTCACCGGCCCGCGCGAGTTCGTCGTCGGGACCGGCGGACGCGACCTGGGCGCGATCCGCGGTGCCGGGCGCAACAGCGAGATTCGCCAGGACAAGGCCTTCGGGGTGCTGGCCCTCGTGCTGAGCCGGACCGGCTATGCCTGGAGCTTCGACTCCGAGGGTGGGGCGTTCGTGGACACAGGCTCGACGCCCTGCCACGACAAGGTCCCGCCGACCATCGGCCTGGCAAACGTGCGTCCGGGCGCGTTTCGCGCCGCCGCGCGTGGACGCTTCCTCGCCGCGGCCGGAACCCCCACCGCGAGCGGCGGCGCGATCCTGCGATTCCGTCTGTCGGAACCGGCTTCCGTGACCTTCACCGTGCAGCAGGCCTCCCTCGGCCGGCGCGTCGGCGCCATGTGCGTCCCGGCGCGCCGGCGGCCGGTCGGGGGGCTGGGCTGCACGTTCTGGGTTCCGCTCGCCGGTACGACGATGCGCCGACTGCCGGGCGGCCACAACCGGCTGGTGCTCTCCGGGCGGCTCGGCGGCCGCCGGCTGGACGCGGGGCGTTACCGCCTCTTGGCCACGCCCACCGATCGCACGCAGAACGTGGGCGTGCCGGCGCCGATCGGCTTCCGGATCGTGCGTTGAGCCGGTCGGGCCGGACGCCGATCGACAGCCGCCGCCGCGCCCCCTAAGGTGAGAGCCCATGTCGCCCGCCAACGGCGAGCAGCGCGAGGATCACGGCCTGTTCGGACCCGACACGGTGGCCTGGAAGGTGGTCGGCCATCCGGTCGCGCTCATCGGCGGCATGCGCGCGCTGATCATCCAGTCCCTGCACCCGCTGGCGATGGCCGGCGTGGCGCAGCACAGCGACTACCGCACCCGCTCGCTGGATCGCCTGCGCCGCACCGCGGCCTACGTGACCGCGACGACCTTCGGCGACACGGCGACGGCCCACGCGGCCGCCGCCCGCGTGAAGGCGGCGCACCGGCGCGTGCGCGGCATCGATCCGGTCACCCGGCGGACCTACAGTGCGGATGATCCCGACACGCAGCTGTGGATTCACTGCGTCGAGTGGCACTCCTTCCTCGCGGTCTACCGGGCCTACGGTGGGTGGCTGTCGGCGGAGGAGCAGGACACCTACCTGGCGGAGGGGGCGCGCGCGGCGGCGCTGCTCGACGTGCCGCCGGAACGCGTGCCCGCGTCGGTCGCGGAGATGCGCGACTACTTCGAGGCGGTGCGCCCACAGCTGTGTATCTCCGAGCACGCACGCGCCGCGATCGACTTCGTCCTCCACCCGCCGCTGACCCGTGAGCTGCTCCCGCTGCAGGTGCCGCTGCGGATCGTCGCCCGCGCCGCGACCGCCACGGTACCCCGCCACCTGCGGGCCCTCGCCGGGATCGAGGGGCCGCGCTCCGTGGACGCCGTGACCGTTGCGGCCGTGTGGCCGGCGGCGGCCGCGCTCACCCTCCCGCTGCTGCGCGACGCCCCCGCGCTCGTGCTGGGAGCCGAGGTGCGGGCGGTGCGGGACTCGGCCCGCGCGCTCGCGGCCTGACACCGTGGTCGACGTCGACACCACGTCGTTCTTCGTGATCGTGGTGTTCGCCGCGCTCGCCAGCGTGATGGTGACGGTGCTCGCGCCACGCGTCGCGATCCCGGTGGTCGTCGTGGAGCTGCTCCTGGGCATCGTGATCGGGCCCCAGGTGCTGGACATCGCGCGCGTGGACGAGTTCACCGAGTTCTTCGGGAACCTCGGGCTGGGGATGCTGTTCTTCTTCGCCGGCTACGAGATCGACTTCGCCAAGATCCGCGGCCGGCCCGCGAAGCTCGCCGCGCTCGGCTGGGCCGCCTCGCTCGCGCTGGCCTACGGATTGGGCGGGGCGCTGGCGGCCGCCGGCGTCGTGCTCTCGTACCTGTACACGGGCTCGGCCCTGGCCACCACCGCGATCGGGACGCTGATCCCGATACTGCACGACACCGGCGAGCTGCGGACGCGGTTCGGCACCTACCTGCTCGGCGCGGGCGCGGCGGGCGAGTTCGGGCCGATCCTGCTTCTCACGCTGGTGCTGGCGACCGGGCATCCGGTCGAGGAGGCGGCGATCCTCGTCGGCTTCGTCGCCCTGTCGGTGGTGACGTGCCTGATCGCGATGCGCTCGATGTGGCGCGGGTGGCCGCTGCTGGAGCGCACGTTCGAGTCGAGCAGCCAGCTCGCCGTCCGCCTCGCCGTGGTGCTCATACTCGGACTCGTCGCGCTGGCGGTCTCGCTCGGCCTCGACCTCCTGCTCGGAGGATTCGTGGCCGGCATGATCACGCGCATGTCCCTGACCGGGCACGAGGTCCAGGTGTTCGAGTCAAAGATCCTCGCCATCGGCTACGGCTTCCTGATCCCGTTCTTCTTCATCACCAGCGGGATGGGGTTCGACCTGAACGCGCTCACCTCGAGCGCCTCCGGGCTGCTGAAGCTGCCGCTGTTCCTCGCGTTGTTCCTGGTCGTGCGCGGTCTCCCGGCCCTGCTGTTCTACCGCCGGGAGCTCGACCTCCGCGACCGGACCGCGCTCGGCTTCTTCTGCGCGACGCAGCTCCCGCTCGTCGTGGCGATCACGACGATCGCCCAGCAGACCGGGCACATGCGCTCCGACACCGCGGCGGCGCTCGTCGGCGCGGCGATCATCTCCACTCTCGTCTTCCCGCTCGTCGGGCTGCGGCTGCGGCGCGACCGCGTGGCGGCCGAGCAGCACACCGACACGGTCGATGAGCCCTCACCCGGCGCCGAGGCGCTCCCGCGGCCCGCGCCGGCCGGGGCGTAACGGCTAGACCGGGGCGGCCTCCCGGCGGCGCTCGCCGAGCGTGCGCTCGGCGTACTCACGGCCCTTCTCCTCGCCGAGGACGAGGCCCGCGATGTCCGCGAGCGTGACGATGCGCCCGGCGCCGCCCCAGGTGCCGTCGGGGATCTCGGTCGGGAAGACCCACACCCGGTTGGGGTCGCGCGGCCGCGAGCCCTCCTCGGCGTCGAGCACCGCCTCGGTGACGGCCGCGACGATCGCCTGGCGGCGCTC